>NZ_JAUBOR010000033.1:0-61080 GCF_036700305.1 Microcoleus sp. Z1_A1 | reverse complement strand
GCTTCTAAGAAGGGTGAATTTATCTCAAAATATACTCACCACTGATGAACAGTGTTCAATAAGATGCGTTCCCCCTGCCTAACTGTCAGGTCAAACAGATATGGTATTACTTGCTAGAGAAATGCTGCGCGATCCTTATTGGCCGATGCGGGCTGCGAAGCAACTACGTCAATCGGTGCCTGCTCCAATTCAATACGATCGCGCTTGGTAATTAAGCGGATTTGCGATCGATTTTAGGTGAGCCGATTTAATCAATTAACAGGAGTGAATATGTCTGAGATTCAAAACAAGGTGGTCATCATTACTGGAGCAAGTAGCGGTTTAGGTGAAGCCACCGCTCATCGTTTAGCCGCCAGCGGAGCCAAACTCATGCTTGCTGCCCGCCGCGAAGATAGACTCAAGGACTTAGTTGCTGCAATCGAAAAAACAGGTGGCACAGTTGCCTATCGAGTCACCGATGTTGCCGAATAAATATAGCGGCTACTGTATTTCATCAATCACCGAATATGCTGTAATAAAACTGAGTATCGATTAGCAAGCAACTTTGCTGCATCCGGCTATCACGCAATAACAATGAAGAAATCGGAGAGATACATCGAAAAACATGGGCAATACAACTGCTGTAATTGTTTTTAATAACGCACTTATTTTAGATATATAGCCACCCTAAATCATTCGCCTAATTATTGTACGGGCAATCCCACGCCCGGTTGCCCCGATAGATAGGGGGTAGGCACGGGGAGTAGGGGTAGCACTACCCCTACAAATGTACCTGAATGATTTAGGATTGCTATAATAATCACCCAATTATACAATAAATTAAATTGAGATTTATGTTTATGTTTATACTATTTTATATTTTATATTTTATATTTTATGGAGACTATAAAAGGCATGGGTGAAAAAATATATTCTATAAATTCCGCTATATTCAAGCTGTTGTGTGTGAACTAAGGATCGCGAATTAAATAATTTACACTCTTGACAGTGGGATGGGCGTCCCGCCCGTCCAGAAATGGCGGGCGGGACGCCCATCCCACAAGAAGCATCACGCATTCTAAGTTATTTAATTCTCATTCCTAATTAACAATAAATATTGGTTTAATAAACTAATTTTTGCGGATAATAAATTTAGAGTGTGTAGCAGGAATAGCGAGAATCATGTAAACTTGTGTAACAAAAATAAACACTTGTGGCTGGCCACAGGTGAATATGTTAGAATCAATGCCGAACTCAGTTGAACAAAGTAAAAGAAATCAAAGCTATGACATACGTTGCATGCAATTTGTGCGGTAGTAATGACTATACTGTGAGATTTGAGCAGGGAGTAGCCCAGGTAAATCAAATTGTCAATTGTAAAGCCTGTGGATTGATGTATGCTAATCCGAGAAGCACAGAAGTAGATAGTGTATTAATAGAAAACTACGATCCAGAGTTTGTATTATCTGCGATAGTTAACCAAGATTCGCAGAGACTGGAAAAAGAAGCACTGCAGGTAAAAGATTATGAAAAAACCAGAGCTTTTCTTCACAAACATTATCCCAATAAAGGTAAGTTAATTGAAGTGGGAAGTGGCTTGGGGTATTTGTTAAACTTCTTTAAGCAAGATGGGTGGAATGTAGTTGGGCTTGAACCTAATGTGGGTATGTGCAGATATGCAGAATCGGAGTTTGGAATCGAAATCATCCCAACCATATTAGAAAAAGCTGAACTAGAAGATCGATCGGCAGACGCTGTATTGATGATGCACGTGATCGAACACGTATCCGATCCTTGCAGTACGTTGAAAGAAGTTTATCGGATCTTGAAGCCGGGTGGGATATTCGTGATGGAAACCCCCCGCTACGATACATTGGTTTTCAAATTATTGGGTAAAAGAGAAAGAAGTCTCAGTTGCGACGGACATATTTACTTTTTTACGACCACCACGCTAGAAAAACTTGCAACTAAGGCAGGATTTACCGTGCTTAAAACAGATTATGTGGGGCGATCGCTAACACTCGACAGGCTATTTTATAATTTGGGCGTTGTGAGCAAAAGTCAGGCCATTAAACAAATCCTTAAGGATGTGGCAGTTAAACTGCATTTAAATAAAATTTCGTTATATTTAAATACACGGGATATGGAACGTATATATTTGAAAAAACCCGATTCTGGCTCAGCATAACAAAACTTAAGCGCACAGAAAAGATGAGATTACCTCAAATGTTTGAGTGCGCTTGTACCATGACAGTTATTACCCATTACATTAATCCCCTGGCGCCAGACTCTACGAAGACAAATTTTAGCGAGGGAGGCTGTGGGCGACACCACAAGGGTTTCCGGGCTATACAACGAATCAAGCCAGATGCGGAGTTTTGCGGCTGCGCCGTCTTTTGATGAAGTGCTGCATTAGCTTGGCCATCCGAGAAATCAGCAAGGTGTGCCGGTGGGTTCGATGCACATCCCCTCGCGATGTGTGGGGACTCGCTATCGGTTTCTCTGACTGCATCGTTGTGTCGATCGCACCCTCGCAGGTCAAACTCAACAATCTAATCAATCTAGTAACCATAATATCGGATAATTGTAAAGCAATTCACCAAGCCAACAGCGTCACTAACCCCAGCCTAAAGGCATGGGGCTTGAAAGAGGAAGACTCACCACCTTCTTAATTTGAGACTAAAACAGTGTCTAGCCTGCGTCTTTGAGACAAACTGAATTATCTGGTGGTGGTACACCGAACGATGTTACTGGATGCCTCCCTAGTCTGTAACCTCAAGGGATATCAGTGGCGAAGGGATATACACACACGGGCTTACCGCCACTTGTTATGCGTACAGGTAGAAAGCACTCGATCCGTAACTGTCCGGGTTAAAGGCGAATACAAAACGTCGAACGTCGTTAGTATATCCAAGGCGGTAACAAGCATTCATCGGGGGAGAATTCCTCCCCCTCCCATCCAATGTAAAGCCGTCCTAAAAGGACGGGGTTTCAAACCCATATTTCTGATGAGTATTGACCAATTAAACGCAGACTACGGCATAGCCGGGAACCTCACCTTCGCCACCGGAAACGGTGGTTTCCCGATGATTCACATCGACAACGGTCAAGCCAAAGCCTTAATTTCTGTGTATTCCGGTCAAGTGCTCTCCTTTCAACCAGCCACCGAAACCACAGACTTGATGTTCGTCAGCGACAAAGCCTACTACGCAGAAGGGAAAGCCATCAAAGGCGGTATACCCATCTGTTGGCCCTGGTTTGGCCCAGATCCCGAAGCCTTGGGGCGTCCAAGTCATGGGTTTGTGCGGAATCGCCTCTGGAATGTGCTAGAAACCGCCACAACCCCCGATGGTGCAACTAAAGTCACTCTCGGACTCAAGGATAGCGATGAAACTAGAGGAATTTGGCCCCAAGCTTTTGAACTGGCGATCGAGATTACGATCGGCACCAGCCTCACTGTAGAATTAATCACCCGCAATCTAGGCGACAAAGCATTTCCCCTCACCCAAGCTTTCCACACCTATTTCCAAGTCGGGGATATCAACCGCGTGCAGGTTTTAGGTTTAGAAAATAGCCAATATCTTGATAAAGCGGATGGTGGGGTGGAAAAGACTCAAGTGGGTGCAGTGGTAGTAACAGGTGAAGTCGATCGCATTTATCTCGATGTCACCAATGAATTAGTCATTGACGATAGCGCCCTCAATCGCCGTATTCGCATTAAATCCTCTGGTAGTAAATCCGTCGTAGTGTGGAATCCCTGGGTGACAATTTCTGCAAATATGGCCGACCTTGATGATGCAGATTATCAGCGCTTACTCTGCGTAGAAACGACCAATGCAGCTACAGATATTGTGGAAGTTCCCGCTCATGGTGAGTTCCGCTTGCAAGCAATTTACAGCGTGGAACGCGACTAAGAAATTAGAGCTTAAGCTTAGCGGTGATGGGGTCAAAATTCTCAGTAAGCGGGTCAACATTTCAATTGGATATTTTGGGCGTTGCTCAAATCCCACCCACAAGACTGGGATTGTTTCTTTAAATACAACTTAAATGCCGATTAGCTGATTGAATTGAAAAACTCTGTCACCGTAATGACTAATAATACCATGTCCGATCGAGCGATTAAAAGGGCGGGTTTTTGAGATTGTCAATTATTGGCAGATATTTTTCGTGAGGGGAACCCCTACCGTATTAGGGGTAATCGACCGGACATGATATAATACCAAATCCCAAATTTCTCCCCTGTTTATTTATTAGTCCGCGAAAGACGATCGGCGAAACTGACTCGAACCGTCTAGCAGCAAACGAAAGTTTGTACGATCAGTTTCTACAGCCGACTCCGATCTTTTTACTTACCATCAATTATTATGCAAAACTTCAACTGGACAAAACTTCAAAATGGCTCAGACATTCGCGGTATCGCCCTCGAAGGCGTTCCCAATGAAAAAGTCAACCTCACCCCCGAAATTGCGACAATCTTAGGTAAATCATTTGTCAGTTGGCTGGTGCAAAAAGTCAAGAAACCAGCGGCAGAATTAACGATCGCGATCGGGCGTGACAGTCGCCTATCAGGGCCAACCTTAATGCAAGCTGTCATGGAGGGAATCACCTCAGTTGGGGCAACAGTGTACGACTTTGACATGGCCTCAACCCCCGCCATGTTTATGAGTACCATTACCCCTGGTTTTGATTGCGACGGCGCAATTATGCTCACTGCTAGCCATTTGCCCTTTAATCGCAACGGCTTAAAGTTTTTCACCGCCAAAGGTGGGTTACAAAAACAGGATATTACAGATATCTTAGGAATAGCGCAAAGCAATAAATTCCAGCCAGCCGCATCGCCCGGTAACATTACAAAGCATGATTTCATCTCTGTTTATGCTAACCAATTTGTTACAAAAATCCGGGAAGCAGTCAATCATCCCGATAACTTTGAGCAGCCGCTGACAGGACTAAAAATTGTTGTGGATGCGGGCAACGGTGCTGGTGGTTTTTATGTTGATAAAGTCTTAAAACCTTTAGGTGCAGACACTACGGGCAGTCAGTTTTTAGAACCCGATGGTACTTTCCCCAATCATGTGCCAAATCCCGAAGATAAACAGGCAATGCAGTCAATTTGTCAAGCGGTAATTGAAAATCAAGCTGATTTTGGGATTATTTTTGATACCGATGTCGATCGCAGTGCGGCCGTCGATCAAGTTGGCAAGGAACTCAATCGCAATCGCTTAATTGCCTTGATTTCTGCCATTATATTACAAGAACACCCAGGCTCTACCATTGTCACCGATTCTATCACCTCCGATGGCTTGACACAATTCATCGAACAAGATTTAAAAGGAATTCACCATCGCTTTAAACGCGGCTACAAAAATGTGATTGACGAGTCGATTCGCCTCAATGAAGCCGGACAGGAATCATGGCTGGCGATTGAAACCTCTGGACATGGAGCTTTGAAAGAAAATTACTTTCTGGATGATGGCGCTTATTTGGTCAGCAAATTATTGATTGAATTGGCTAAGTCAAAGCTAGCAAACCAATCTTTGCCAGATTTAATTGCGAATTTAAAAGAACCAGAAGAAAGTGCCGAATTTCGGATTAAAATTGGTGTGGAGGATTTCAAGGCTCACGGATCTCGCGTTATTGAACAACTGCAACAATTTGTCTCAACCCAAGCAGACTGGAAAATAGTTCCCAATAACTACGAAGGTTTGCGAATTTCCTGCACGTCACCTAGCGAATCTGGCTGGTTTCTGTTACGCTTATCACTCCACGATCCGGTGATGCCTTTGAATGTTGAGTCTAATGTTAAGGGTGGTGTTGCTCACATAGTCGCTCGGCTTTTAGCTTTTTTCAAAACAACAGAATCCCTTGATTTTTCGGCACTATCGCTCTAAGTTTTACTCGTGTTAGACTATTAGTAAACCAAACCCAAGGAGGAATTTAATCATGTGGCTTTTAATCATAAAATGTTCTGCTGAAAGCTGGGATACCCATTCCAAAGCTTTCAAAGCGATCGCTGCCAAATATCCTGCCACGCCTTCCTCTTCCAAAAAGATGAAAGGTGATGGTCAACGCATCATGGAATATCAGCTTGAGAATGTCAACGATGTAGAGGAATTTATGGAAGAATGCTTGACCTTAGATGGTTTCACCGCTACCTTTGAATCTCTGTAAATTTAGGTAATCAAATTATAGCAATTCTCAATTTTTATCTCCTACCATTTTAGATGTGAGATTGAAAAATTGGGAATTAATACTATTTACTCAAAAGTAGGCTACAATAACTAGAGAGTTTTAGCAAGGTTATCCGAAAATAAACTGCCAAGAAAGAAGTGATTTAACAGCAGAGGAATTAAAAATAATTTTGTTGTAGCGCCGTGAAATATAACTAATAGCAATTGTTAAAAGTTATGTAACAGTAGCTAGGACTGATAAAATATAATCCCATCCGCTTAGACATGAAGAGTGTTTCTGTTGAAACTTGGGTTCTCCTAAATTTGTAGTGGAAACGGTAGTGTGAGCGTCTGGCTGAAGCGGGCTTTCCTCCCCGCACTACAGAAATTTTTATTGCGGATTGCTAGAGTTAGTCTAGATAGTTAAAAATATATCAGCGAGAGAAAGGTTAAGGACTGCTAGTGATGGTAATGACTGTGAATCGAGACAACTGCGGGCTAAGTACGGAAATAATTACGGGTCGGATTTTGCGGTGGGGGCAGTTGAAAGCAAACAAGCTAACCGCTGGTTCGATCGGGGGAATTGTTGCTGGCTTTCTGAGTTTTGCCCTGCCGGTACAAGCTTTGCAGGTAGTTGTGACGCCGACAAATCCCCAACTGGGAGATACGCTGTCAGTAATGATTCAGGTTGACGGTAACGGCGGGGAAACTCCAACAGTTTCTCTACAGCAAAAAAACTACCCCGCTTTTCCGATCGGCAACGGCCGCTTTCGGGCCCTGCTACCGACGACGCCCCTAGAGAAACCCGGTGCTCGCCAAATCCAAGTCGCAGGTGACGGACAAGTGCAGAACTTGAGTCTCCAAGTGCGCGATCGAAATTTTCCTACTCAATCCATCTGGCTACCGCCTGGGAAAGACAGCGAAGGTACAGACGCGGAGTTCGATCGCGTAGACGCATTTAAAGCACTCGTGACACCCGAAAAATTTTGGGACGGCAAATTGTTGCGCCCCAACTCCGGCGAAATTACTACTATTTACGGGGTGCGACGTTATTATAATGGGGTATTTGCTCAAGACTACTACCACCGCGGCGTTGATTACGCGGGTGCTTACGGTTCCCCTGTAGTGGCACCAGCAGCAGGTCGCGTGTCTCTAGTGGGACGCGAATCCCAAGGGTTCAAAATCCACGGCAATGTCGTTGGTATTGACCACGGCCAGGGGGTAGCCAGTATTTTGATGCACCTGGCCCGGATTGATGTCAAGGAAGGCGATGTCGTGAAAGCAGGTCAAGTAATTGGTACTCTGGGATCAACGGGGGCTTCCACAGGCCCTCACCTGCATTGGGGACTTTACGTGCACGGGCAGGCCGTCGATCCTGTACCTTGGCGGCTTCAGGGAGTTGAGTAGGAGTTTTTACAGGTTTTGACGGATTTATCAGTCAATTATGGGGTAAGTTTGTGCTGGGGTGTGCAGATAACTTTATGGGTTATCAGTATTGAGTTAGGATTTGTATAAAAATTCTCAACTCAACTCTCAAAACTCGAATCTCAAGACGCTAACAATCGCGTCTTCACAAAACTTTATTGATGATGCCGTTGAGCGGGGACGCATATATGAGTATTGAAAAAATTGTTGAACAGGCTTTGCAAGATGGCTATTTAACGCCGTCTATGGAAGCTGAGGTGGGACGGATCTGCAATACGGCTTCGGAATTGTCGATCGAAGAGTACATGGCTCTCGATCGTCTGATGGGATCTTTGTTGACTGGCGAAGTTGTGGTTCTGCCACGCAAACAGTTCATCAACGTGATGGAAGAGTTGGTGCTCAGCGATGCGATCGCTAGGGTGGCCGAAATTGAGGCGACGAGCGACCTGAGTCTGGATGTGGGAGATATTGCAGCTTATGCTTTAAATAGGCTGCCACCTCTGTACGCTACGACTGAAGAGGGAGCTCACTTTCAAAGGGCTAGGGCTAAAGAGCAACTTCACGATTTGATTTCCAAAGAAGTCAACGCAGCGATCGCCCGCAACTTGGACAGGCCCGACACCCCAAACCCCACAGCTTTGGGCAAGTCTTCTGGAAACGAAGTTCTTTCACAGCTAAGCACTTGGCTGCAAGCTAACGCCACTAATTTTGAACCCCAGCCTTAGTACCAATCCAACAGCTCTATTTTGATTAAGTCGATCCCGCTCCATTCAGAAAGCGGGATTTTTAGTTTCTGAGCCAGCAAGATTCATCAGATGGCAGAAACCAGAATTCAAAAACAAAAAATTAAAATTTAAGAGTTTTCTATTTTATGTAAAAAATAAAAAACTCCTTCTTCTTTGTTCGTGACATCGGTTACATCTGACATCTTGCAGCAATATCAATAAGAGGATTTTTCGTGGGTCGGGCGGGTTTATAGAACCTATTTGCAAGCTTTCAGGCTGTTGGCGAACCCGCCCCTACGGCTAATTGAGAATGGTGCAAGATATCAGTTACATCCGAAGAAAGCGAATCCGCTGCCGAACTTCTTTTAAACGATTAATTGCTGCTGTCAGAAGAGTCAGCCGAAGGACCAGCGGTAACTTTTGTCTCTCGTTTTTCGCGTTTTTTCCGTTCCGCTTGGATGACATCTTGAAGCACTATTCGTGCTTGGGCCATTTTTTCCAAATTGCTGCGGTACAAATCTAAATCTTTGCTAACTTTGTCTTCTGGCAGGTGCAAGGCCGCACTGACTTTGGCGATCGCGTCGTTTCGCGTTTCTTGGTCTTTTACCAAGTTAGGGTCAGCTTTTTCTAATAGCGAGAACAAACCGATCGCGAACAAGCGGCTGTACTTAAATTGAGGGTTGCTGGCGATCGCCCCTAAAGACGCTTGCAAATCCGCTGTATCTTCAAAGCTGGTCGAGCGATCGAGCCACGAGAGCAACTCTTTGCCCGAAAGTCTATCCGCCAAGCTTTCCAATCGCTGAGCGTCTTGCTTGTAGCGCTCTGGATCGTCTTCTAGGGACTTGCATAAAGCGTTAAAAATCGAAAGTCTGTCTGCTTCTGGGGCGTACCCAAGCATGAATCGATCGAAAGCTGTCACTACACCCAAAGCATAAATCGGGTCGTATTGAAAATCGGCATTCGCCGAAAGCAAGTGCATTTCTACCATCAACTCTTCCACCACTCGACGGTAAATTGAGTTGATCGGTCGAGTGTGAATCGTATAGAAACTTCGCTTAGTATCTGAAACAGTACGGTTATTGTTCACCTGAGTCTTATAGATAAATAATTTTGCCGTAGCGGGCGTGCCAGCGCGGCGTGAGTAAAGTCGGGGGAGTCAGTCGATTTGAGATTTTAGATTTTAGATTTTAGATTTACCCCACAGATAAATCTGGGAGCTTGAACTTTGGTCTAAAATTTTTATCTTTCCACGACTTAAGTAAGTGGCACGGTATCCGTTGTTGGGCTGGGTCAATTCGGCGATCGGGCTGACAAAATTTGCCAGTTTTTTAAGCGTTGCCGCCGGATTGCGAGACAAAATTTTATCAAAAATATTTTACGCGCGATCGGCAGCAACAATTAATATGTCGCAATATGAGGGAAAAAACCCAGTATCTTTACAATCATAGCTCTTCTGGGATCGCTCATAAATCTCATCTTCTGACTTGCCCAGCCTTGATATGGTTTTACATATCACAATAACTTTTTCTTGTCAATCCCTAATCCTCAAAAAACAAACATGACAATTTCTCCTGAATTAATAGCTTTAGCCCAGTACATGGCGGGCGAATTTGACAACCGAGAACAAGCGCTAGCAGAGCCGGCGTGGTACGTCCACCTTCGTATGTGGCAAAGACCACTACCCGTTCCTTTATTTTCCGAACCCAGCATTGCCCTGTTTGCCGAACAAGCCAACATTCTGGAATTAGACAAGCCATACCGCCCTCGCATCGTGCAACTGAGGCACTCACAGATAGCGCCGGAACTTATCGAAGCTCAGTATTATATGTTCAACGACATTACAGCCGTCAAAGGAGCCGGTTGCAACCCCGACTTGCTTGGAAAGCTAACGAAGGAGCAAATCCAACTCCTTCCCGGCTGCACCCTCTCGGTTGCGGTGGAAAATCTAGCCTCAAACGGCTATCGATTTCGGGCATCTTTGCCGGAGGGCACTCGCTGCGGCTTTGCCTACGGGGGGCAAAATTACCAAGTAGACTTGGGATTTGAAGCCGCAGGCGAGGAATTTCTCAGCTACGACAAAGGAATAAGCCCCACCACAGGCAAGGCTATCTGGGGAGCTTTAATGGGCCCTTTTAGATTTGTCAAGCGTCAGGATTTTGCTGCTGAGATATTGGTTTGAAGCAAGAAGCAACAAGAAACTAGGAAGAAAAATATAGCTATCTAGGATAGAAGGCAAGACTTTACCTTGACCTATTCTTCTACTTTAGTGTTTTGGTGAACCTCTCAACCTCTCAAGAAAGGAAGAAAGCATAAGGAAGCTGGCAATAATTTACCTGCTTCCTGTTCTTGTGCAGGGTTCCGGCGCTTTTTGTGAGCCTCAAGCTTAAATTGCGCTTACACCGCAACCGATGCAAGCGAGAGTGGTCAACTTGCGCGCGGCACCCCCTCTAGAGCTTCTTCTTCCGTTTCAAAGATTTCAAACACAGAATCCATCATGGTGACTTCAAACACCAGTTTGGCTTCTGGATGAACATTGCAAATGCGGAAACTTCCCTTAACTTTATCCGCATCCCGCATACCTGCTACAAGTGAGGTCAGGCCAGAGCTATCGATAAAGTTAACCTGACCAAGATTCACTACAACATGGCGGCTAAGTTTGGAAATACACTCTTGCAACTTGAGGCGGAATTGCCAAGCTGTAGTGATGTCCAACCGTCCTGTCGGTGCTAAGACGATAACTGTTGTACCGTCTTGAAGCGTGTGGGTTTTTTGATCAATATGAATCACTGACCCTTCCCTCAAATTTATTATCTATCGCGGTGGTTACTGTCCCAGTAGTTTAACTCAGGTCGGTGACTGCTGAGGCATCCAATTCGCCCAATCTTGCGGTTTTAAGAACTTGGAGTAGAGTTCGGCTTCTGGAGAGTTGGGTTCTGGCTCGTAGCAGTATTCCCAGCGTACCAAAGGTGGCAGGGACATGAGAATCGATTCGGTGCGTCCGTTGGTTTGCAAACCAAAGGTCGTGCCTCGATCGTACACCAAGTTAAATTCAACGTAACGGCCGCGGCGGTAAAGTTGGAAATTACGCTCGCGATCGCCGTATTCTTTCGATCGGTGCTTTTCAATTATGGGGGTGTAAGCCGGCAAAAATGCCCGACCGCAGTCCTGTACGAAGGCGAACAGCGACTCCCAAGTCCTAGGTTCCGGGACGCCGATGTTGTTGCTGCACTCAGCGGCTTTGCCTTTGACATGATGGTCGCGGTAAAGCGCGCCTTGAGCGCTTTGGTAGTCAAAAAACAGGCCGCCGACGCCGCGGGTTTCTTGGCGGTGGGGGAGATAGAAATATTCGTCGCACCAAAGTTTAAATGTCGGATAATATCCGGGATGGTGGCGATCGCAAGTTGCTTTCAGAGTTTTGTGAAAATGAGCTGCATCCTCAGCCAAGGGGTAATAAGGAGTCAAATCCACACCGCCGCCAAACCACCAAATCGGCCCGGCCTCAAAATAGCGGTAATTCAGGTGAACCGTAGGCAAGTAGGGATTGCGGGGGTGCAGCACCATCGAAGTGCCAGTTGCATAAAAATCGTGACCTGCAGCTTCGGGGTGCTTGGCCAGAATCAAAGCCGGCAAACTTTCGCCCCACACTTGGGAAAAATTGACTCCCCCTTGTTCAAACACATCGCCTTCGCGCATGACGCGAGAACGTCCGCCCCCGCCTTCGGAGCGTTCCCAAGAGTCCTCCTTAAATTTGCCAACGCCATCGAGCTGTTCGAGGGATTGACAAATTTCGTCTTGTAGGGTTTTCATAAATTGGCTGACTCTAGCTCTAGAGTCAGCGGGCGGCAAAAACGGGGAAGTGGCGGTTTTAAGTGTGGTAGAAACTGTCATCCGATTTAAGATTTAAGATTTTAGATTGAAGAATTGAAGAATTGCGACCACGGCTCAATTCGCCTATTGTGACCAAATTGCTTTCGGTCGTAGAAATTCTTGCCGATCGCATTTGAGTTTGAGATTGACCGTGAGTCCCAAATCCTGTCGTCATGTAATTATGCCACCGCAGGTCTGCAAACGATCGCTATGAAGTTACATTAAAAAATAGCAATAAAAATATACTTAAACCTGCGATCGAAAATTCGCAAACCCAATTGCAGAGCTATGGTGGAGAACACAATGCCCAATACACTCGATGTTAGTTCAGTCTTAGAAATCCTGCGACCCGTGCAAGACCCCGAACTGCAAAAGAGTTTGGTGGAATTGAACATGATTCGTAACATAAAAATTGACGGCGGTGTCGTCAGTTTTACTTTAGTGCTGACAACGCCTGCTTGCCCGCTGCGAGAATTTATTGTCGAAGATTGCCAAAAAGCGGTCAAACAGTTGCCAGGAGTCGAAAAAGTGGCAGTGGAGGTGACAGCCGAGACGCCGCAGCAGAAGGGAGTGGTCGATCGCCAAGGAATTGAAGGCGTTAAAAATATTATCGCAATTTCCAGCGGCAAAGGCGGCGTCGGCAAAAGCACGGTGGCGGTAAATGTGGCAGTAGCGCTAGCCCAAACCGGCGCTAAGGTGGGTTTGCTGGATGCGGATATCTATGGGCCCAACGACCCCAATATGTTGGGTTTGGGGGACGCAAAAGTGATGGTTAGGGACGGAAAAAGCGGGGAAAGCCTCGAACCCGCCTTCAACTACGGCGTCAAATTAGTGTCGATGGCGTTTTTAATTGACAAAGACCAACCCGTGATTTGGCGCGGCCCGATGTTGAACGGGATCATTCGGCAATTCCTCTATCAGGTGAATTGGGGCGATTTAGACTATCTGATTGTCGATATGCCTCCGGGTACTGGAGACGCGCAGTTGACAATGGCGCAGGCTGTGCCGATGGCCGGTGTCGTGATCGTGACGACGCCGCAGACTGTCGCTTTGTTGGACTCCCGCAAGGGGTTAAAGATGTTCCAGCAGTTGGGAGTGTCGGTGTTGGGAATTGTGGAAAACATGAGCTATTTTGTGCCACCCGATATGCCCGATAAGCAATACGATATTTTCGGTTCGGGTGGCGGGGAAAAGACTGCTGCTGAGTTGGGAGTGCCGCTGTTAGGCCGCATTCCGCTGGAAATTCCGTTGCGGGAAGGTGGCGATTCGGGGGTGCCGATCGTGGTGGGGCAACCGGGTTCTGCTTCAGCTAGGGAGTTGCGGGCGATCGCGGGCCGCATTGCCGGTAAAGTTTCCGTAGCAGCCTTAGCCTAACAAACTCTCGTTTCTGGGCTTTGCCTCGTGTCTTCGGCTTGACGAAGATTTGCCTAGTTCTCAGGCTCTGCTTGGGAACTAGAAACGAGAAACGGTAAGCTATAAAGAGCAAACTTAACATTCAAAGAATTATGATTTTTCCAGGTTCGGCAGTTCGAGTTAAAGATAAGGGTGAGATTTACTACGCCTTTCAAGGACAAGTCCAGCGAGTTAGCGACGGAAAGGTCGCGGTACTGTTTGAAGGCGGGAATTGGGACAAGCTGATTACGTTCCGCCTGTCGCAGTTGGAACTTGTCGATGCTACGGCTGGCCGCGCGAAATAGTCAGCGGTCATTAGTCATTGGGACAGGATTGACGCCTCATAAACCCGGTTTCGGCAGGAAATCTTGGTTTAGTAGCGAAATATCTAGGAAGAAACCGGGTTTATGACCCGCGTGAGTCCAACACTAGAGGAATTAGTAATTGGTCATTCAGTCCTAGACGCAAAAAATGATTTAATGCACTTCTTATAGGGGTAAGGTGCGCAGTGCGCACCCTACATATAGAAGTTATTCGTAATTCCTTTAATTGCCAAAGTACCCAAGTCTATGCCACTGACCCAATAGCATTGATAACTAACACAAAACTAATGACTAATGACTGATGACTAATAACTAATGACTAATCACTAAAACTATGCGTTTACCTTTACCCCAATTTGCTACAAAAGAGCGCCATCCCGATCGCATTGCTGAGGTGATCGAGACGGCAACTTCGGAGTTTTTGGCTCAATGTTTGGAACCGGAAGATTTAAGTTTTCCCGTGATGCCGCCTTTTGGGAGTTGGGTGAAGGCCGAGGATGAAGAGTCGAAAAATCAAATTTACGGCGTGGTTTATTACGCTACGACTAGCCCGATCGACTCGGTGCACAGAGCTCGCGCTTTGGGTTTGTCCCTCGAAGAGTTGCGGGAAGAACAACCGCAGATTTTTGCGATGCTAAAAACCGAGTTTCGAGTGGCGATTGTGGGGTTTGAGGCTGCGCCGGAAAGGTTGAACGGTCACGGCCCATCGAGGGGTAAAATTTATCAGTATTTGCCGCCGCGCCCGCCGCAAATTCACCAGGCGGTTTATCGCTGCGAACCGGATGAGGTGATTGATTTTACGGTGCAGTTGGATTTTTTGAGGACGCTGCTGGGTGTGACTAATGCGCCGGTGGAGGCGCTGACGGCGGCGGCGATTCGGGAGATTTATCAGTTGCGGATGCGCGATCGATCTTGGTTGGTGGAAGCGGGGAGGAGTTTGAGTGTTTTGTTGAAGGATGATTATGACAGGTTGAGGGTGATTTTGAGTCAGATTCATCCGTAGGGAAAAGGTTAAGAATCAGAATAATAAACAGTGACATAGCCGTCGTTCCAGTGGTCTTTATCTAAGGGATAACAGCTTATATGAAAGCCTTCTGGAGCATCTATAAAACCGGGTTGGGAGAGCATTCTTGCCTTAGCAGATTCGGCTAATGTTTTAGTCGAATAAATACCGATAATTTTTAAGTCTTCGCGGTCATCTCCCAATTCATGGACGTGCTCAAGAATAAAGACATTAATTATTTTATGAAAATCCTTTCACAATCGCTCTTTAGGTTGATTATAGTACAATACGGTTCAGTTAGTGCTAAAAAAACCGATCGTGCGTAGGTTGGGCCCGTGGAACGAACCCTCCGTTTCACTCCACCCAACATTTCCGCTACAATTTTCCTTAACTGAACCGTATTGGATTATAGTACATAGCATTCATTCCAACCAGGCATCTAAATCTAATGTAAAGTGATGGGTATTTTGCAGTAAAAAAGAGCGACCTTGTTTAACTAAATTGCCTTGACAAATAACCGGAATTCTGGCTTGATAAGCTTTGACTGCCAGTTCGTAGACTGGTTCTGCTAGTTCTAACTGAATGCGCCGCAGCTTGCCAACAATAACGCCCGTCAAAGTTAATTTTCCTGCTGATAATCCTTCTTGCAAGTTGGTAACTATGCCTTGAATGGTAATGTTAGGAGCTGATGTCAAGAGATTGCTGAGGATTTCGATCTGGGAACGATTTTCAGCAATTTCTAGGGTTTGTAAAACTTCAGCCATCCGGCGGGGAAAGTCTAAAAATTCTGGTTTTAATGGTAGCAGAATCTCTAACTCTTCTGAGGTTTCGCTGTGGCGATTCCAGAGAGAAGCTTTATCGTCAATTTGTCGCACTTCTTGCCAGCAATGCGTTTCGAGGTAAGTACGCACAATTTCTGGCTGTAGATTTTTGAGAATTTCGGGATCTCGAACGGTGACTATCATAGAGTTTCGCCTGCTTCTATTAGCTGCATGAGGGTGGTAAGAGCATTTACATTAAAGATATTCTGTCTGGGTATGGAAATTGTAACAGTGGTTTGATTCTGGGTTGGGGGTTGACCTCGCAGAGAAACCCAATAACCGCAATATTTCAGGCAAAGTTCCTGTTGAGATTGGATTAGCCAATTGTCTAAATTGTCGGGTACGACTACAAGGATTAACAGTCGGGGAGTATGAATATTTTCTACTTTCAATTCATTGTAGTTCTTGACTTCGAGCGGATATCTAATTGCTTCCTGTCCAATCACATCCCTAGATGTGCATTTTACCTGGAGTTCAAGTCGGGGATATCGAATAATTCCACTTCCCATACCGCCAGCAAGAATGATATCGATGCCGTCAAAATCTAATGGTCTAGCTGCTATCTGGAAGGAGTAGCCAGCCGAGGCAGCAACTGCATAAATATACGCATAACTGAACTGTTCTTTTTGCTGGTTAATGTCCACAATCGCTATTTGTTTAGTCTATCTCAAGCATAACTGGCACGGGATGATCTCGCTCCTACCTTAGTGTAGCGCCCTAGATGACAATCAGCAACGTTTACAGGAGCATGACTCTCTGACAAAATCGGGAACATGGCAAGAGCAGGTAAAGCCCTCAAAAAAATATTAGAGGCATACGATATCAGTCAATATCAATTGGCGGCAAAGATGGAAATCGATCGCTCAAACGTTAGCCGTTGGGTGAGTGAAGAACGAGATCCATCCGCTGAGGCGGTATTTGCGATTAAGCAAGCGTTGCAGACATTCAATCGGGAGGCGGCTGATGAATTCGTCAGGTTGTACCTGGGAAATGGCGAGGAAAACGGTTAGGTTCTCAGGTGTGGAGAGCGCCCCACCGATCGCCCTTGCTGCATTCAAGGACGATCGCCCATGAATTTGCAATAATTTATTTAAAGCGAGGAAGATTATATGTGGCTAGAAATAACAGCGCTAAATCAAGTTCCCGAATGGGGTGTCTTGAAGGTAAAAGTTGACGAAACTTCAGTGATTTTGAACCGTCAAGGCATGAATGTCACTTGTTACCGCAATGCTTGCACTCATTTAGAATATCCGATCGACATGGGTAAAGTCAGCAACGGTATCATTACCTGTCCGTTTCACAAATATCAGTACAAATTAGATACGGGTAAATGTTTGAATGCACCCGCCGATTCCCTGGAATCTTATCCGGTAAAGATTGAGGGCGATCGAGTTTTTGTAGAAATAAATTAGTCAGGACTTACGGACTCCGACAAAGAAACCGGGTTTTTTACGAAATACTTTGTTACACACCCTAAATTAGGTAAAAACCCGGTTTCTGCGCCCATGTGTACTTTATACCGTTTTCGCGCGCCGCTGACGGAGAAAAACTGCCAAAAGCCCGATCGCACCTACCGTCAACAGCAGCCATTCTTCGGGTTCAGGAACCCCCGAAACATTCAGAGGATTATTCGGCTTACTCAACTGTTCCTTACCCGATTCTACCTCTCTGTCAAATCGATCGCTCTTAGCTTCCGCTGCCTTTAGCTGCTCCCTTTGCGCGTCATTAACTAACACAATCATCGAAGAATACGGAGTCACCACTTTGAAATTTTTAGCTACTGCGTGCATCGCATCCAATTGCGTCAATTGATTTGAATTTTTCTGCTTGCTAAGTGCAGTTATCAACTGCCGCGCAGCTATGGGTTTAAACCCTTCATTTCCGGTATCTTTTAGCTCTGTAACAGCCCCCGATTTGAGTGTCTTTTCTGATTTGGAATTTTTGGCATAACTCCAAGCATAGCCGTCAACAACGCTAACTGTAGATTCGCCCGAAGCTGCTGTCGTTGCTACTCGCTGCATCGCCTCTTTCATATCTGTAGAAACTCCGCCACCGCTATCTTGAATAGCCTTCAATGTTGCGTCGTCGTAGCCGGGGGGCAAACCTCCCAAATGCACTGTCCATAGGGGTGAAGAGATGGAAAGTTTAAGTTTGCGATCGTCCGACAATTCATAACTGTGGCGATCGCTCACCAAAAATACATTATCGTAACTTTTATCGCCCCGCAACTGTGCAAACTGTTGCAGCATATCTTTGAGCTGGATTGTACCATAAAATGTCACCTTTGCCGCATCGAAATTGCGTACATCTTCCACAAACTTAGGTGGCATTCCCGCAGCGCTGGCGACATACACATCAACACCATTTTTGCCTGCTGCATTAGCTTTCAACCATTCAAAAGTCTCTTTTACTTCCTTACTTTCCGCCGCCATGCTGCGGGAAGTATCGAGAATAACTGCAAATTTCTTGCCTTGCGGTAGCGAGTAATTTGCATCAGCCAACGGCTTAGCAGAAATGATATTTCCTCCCGGTAGAATCGCCTGCTGCACGGTTAGCGGTTGCTGTGCGACTGCGGGCAAAAAGTGTGGTAGCCAAGTTTCTCTTGCTTCTTTGCGACTGTATTTTACCTCTTTTCCGGCGATCGTGCGGCGAGTATTTTGGTTCCAAAAAATGTTGCGTTTTTCAGCCAAAACAGGCATCGCCCAACCCTGGGGCTGGCGCATGACTTTGTAAGTAAGCCACAGGTGCATTTCCGTTGGCCCTTCTGTTTGGGTGAATTCTCGTTTAGCCGGGATTGGAAAAGCCCGCAAGCGGTATTGTTTGGGGCCAATTTGTTCTAGCAAAGCCGGATCGACTCTTTCTACTACCTGTTGATTGTAGACTTGTTGGGCTGCACCGCGAGGCGATACCGTAAATACAAAACGTTTGTTTAAATCGCCAGTATCTCCCAGCCAAACTCCTGTAACTGCGGCGCTTTCCGGCAGGGAAAAGTAGTAGAATACTTCTTGCAAGTTCGGCGTTTGATTTTTGTAAACTTCGTAGAGTTGAACGTCAGCCCAGTCGCCGTTTTCTTTGACTGTAACTTCTTGCGACTGCAACCATACTTTTTCCTGATTGACATTCAGCAAACCGGCTTTCGCTTCTTCACGATTTGAGGTTGACTGCACCGCGTGTTTTACTGCTTCTGTGTCGCCTTTTTGCAGTTCCGTATCGAAGAATTCGCCGTAGAGTTTTTCTGCTTTTTCCACATCAGCACTAGAGCCTTGATACAAAAACGGCGACATTAAAAAATTATAGCTGTTCTGCAAGGTTTGAGCCGCTGCGTCAGGGAAAATCCAAATATTTTTGTATATCTCATAAATGTGGTTGTTTTCTCCTACCGTGCTCAGGTAGCGGTAAGGGGACAAATAAGCGTTAACTAAGCCGGATCGAATCATATCAGACTTGGCTAATAAAGTTTGGCGAACCGTGTCATTTGCGGGGGGAGTCGCCAGCATTTTCATTACTGCAACTTGTGGCTGCTGCTGCAAAGCCGAGAAAATAGCCAGCCAAGCTGCTATGACTCCCAAACTTCCAATTATCGCTTTATTTTTGCCGTATTGTGCCGCAAAACTCTGCCATATTTTTCGGCCGGAATGAATGTAGAGAAAGCCGTACAGCGAAGGCATGACAACGAATAAGCTACAGGTTAAACCAAACAATATAAACGATAGCGGTATCCAAATTAAAGCCGAGGCCCATGCCCCGTATTGAAACATCTCCAGAAATGGTGAAACCCAGGTAAACTTGAAAAATTGAATGACGAAAAATAAGAATCCATAAAGTGTATACCATGCCACAGGTACAGCGTAATAAATCAGCAATGTTGCCGCCCAAACCCCAACTACTACCATTAAACTGTGACATCCTAATTGCAGCCACGCACTTCGCTTTTCTCCGATTAAGTTGAAAATACGAGGCTGTTTATTATGGGAATTCTGGGAATCGAAAATATTTTGCACATTTTCTCTTTTACCCAGATATCCGTACAGCATTTCCACTGAAAATGCTGCAATGCACAAAGCAATAGTAGCGATGATTTGAGAACTAGCTGGGGTGAGTTCTCGCAGCAGGAACAAGCGGAGCAAACACAGCAAAAATAGCGGTGCTTCTACGCCGTAAAACCAACGCATTAGCTGTAGGGGTTGCTTGCCAAAACGCCTAGCTCCTATTACTGTACATACAGTGGGTACTGCGATCGTAGCTGCCATCGTCAAAGAAAACTCTAGGGGGATAGTGCCATCGATTGTCGCCTTAATTAATGGCACTCCTAGAATAGGCAAAATTCCCAAGTAAACAATCGATAAAAATGTCAAATTCCACAGCCAAAAAATTGTTTTAAAAACTCCATCAAACACCTGTTTAATTTTCATTTATTTCTCCTTGTAAGCTTTGTTTAACGGTATCGTAGACGTTACCAGCAAACTCTTTTACTTCCTGATTCTCGGCTTGTAGCGAACTGTCAAATAAAATGGAAACTAGCACCCAATTGTGGTTTTTGTGGGTAAGGTCGCTGCCGATACGGGACATGAAGTTATCTGTAGTTAGCTGTGCAGATTGCAGCCAGTATGCTGCTGATAATTGGTTGTTTTTGAGAGACAGCCAGCGCGCTGTTACGGAAGGAGTTAGTTGTTTTTTTTCTATGCCATTGACGGGAATTCCGCTCGCTACAAAACACAACTCGGGGGCGTGATAAGTTTGCCAGGATGTGCTCGCTACGGTGAGCATGGAACCGCGCAAGTTGCCGGCGACAAATCTGATTTTTTGTGTTTGCGTGTCTGGATAGTTGCCAAAGAATTTTTGTTCGCTAGGATTCAGGGAAATCGACTCTGATTTAATGTATTCAGGTAATGTTAAAGGTGCGATCGCCATTTTTGACGTTTCTACATGAGACAGTTGAGCCATTATTGCCAAAACTGTGACTGCTGCAATTATTCCGGGTTTTGCTAAAGGGTGATTTTGTAGTCTTTCTGAGTTGGGTTTTGCAGAAGTACCGCTGGTTTTTTCTGGCTGAAATTTCGGTACTCGTTGCAGCATTAACCACGTCACAAAACAAGCACATACTAAACCGACAATTCCCAGAGGAACGTGCATAATTTGTGCTATGTTGGGCTGTTGAAAAACTTCTGAAACCAGGACTAACACGGCAACCCGCGCAGCGTTAGCACATACCAACATTAAGAGATTAGCAGCGCCGACTGCTAGCCATTTTAAACTCAATTTACGCCCTTCTAGCCAGGTAGCAGCAAGCAAAAATAGCGTTCCCACTAAGAGAGTTTTAATGCCGCTGCAAGGCACGTCAACCTGAGCGATGCCGTTTTCCAAAATGATAATATCGTAAGAAGAAATAGCCCCAATGTGCAGCAGAGAAAGCAACTGTTCTACTACCTGAGCAGTGAGGACTCGCGCGGGCAAACCTAAGCCGCTATTCAACTGACTATTAAATGGTAAAATACAAGCAAGCAAGCCCGCAATTGGTAAGTTTTTTCGCCAAAAGTTGGAATCCACCAATAAGCCGCACAGCCCGTAAGTTCCGAGGATAAATAGCAGGACAGTAACTTGTTTGATATCAATTATGTACTGAAGGGCGATCGAGCAAATACCCGCACCCAACATTAACAGCAGCGGATCTCGCCTTAAAACGAAATTGGGTGAAAATCCGAAGGGGCGAGCGGAGTTCCCGCTCGATCGCACTACTAATGCTACAATCAGAAAGCCAATTACTATTTTATATAGTGTGGGTATCTCAACAAACGAGGATAACAGCCACTTAACAGCCGAGATATTGGCCCAAAACCAAGCAAGCGCCAGCAAAAAAGGAGCCAGCCAAACCAAATTAACCGCAGGATGAGGAGTAACAGAATCTGGAATTGCAGAATCAGTGATATTGGTGCGCTGCATGATACCGCTTGATATTCACGTTGGTGACATCTTAGCTCAGCCAAATTGGTAATGTCCAGACCGATTATTTAAGTTTTGTCAAGCTTCGATTTTCTCTACAGAGAAGCTAGCGTTATAATAATTAATTTTATCGGAGGTAAAAATGAGCGAAAAAAGTCCAGGATACAAAATTGTTAGCGATAACCGACAAGCGCGCCATCTCTATGAAATTATAGAGACATACCAAGTGGGAATCGAGTTGAAGGGCACCGAAGTCAAATCTATTCGGGAAGGAAAAGCCAATTTGCGCGACGGATATGGTTTAGTTCGGAACGGGGAACTGTGGCTGATCAACGTTCACATTTCGCCTTGGAGAAGTGCTAGCAACTATTTTAATCACGAACCCCGCCGCACTCGTAAATTGCTGATGCACAAGCAGGAAATTCGCAAATTAATCGGCAAAGTCGAAGAAAAAGGCTTGACTTTAGTGCCGTTAAAAATGTATTTGAAAGGCGGCTGGGTAAAACTGGATATCGGTTTGGGTAAAGGGAAAAAACTGTACGACAAGCGCGAAGATTTGAAGAAACGCGAAGATAAGCGGGATATGGAAAGAGCGATGAAGCAATTTTAGTCATTAGTCATTAGTTATTAGACATCTCCAAAAAATAAACTCAAACCTTTGCTACTGGAAGGTAGAAATTTAATTTATGGAGATGTTTATTAGTCAGGAGTCATTAGTGGTTCATGATGGGTGATTGCTGATTAATGATTGGCTATTTTAAATCGATTTCGGTTCATGACTCATTATAATATTTTTCAAAATCCTCAAGGGAGGAGGTTGAGGACTTCCATCGTCACTACAAACTTAATTAGAGTTATTTCACCGCAGTCCATCTTAGGATCGCGAATTAAATAACTTACAATTTTAATTGTTATTGTGGGATGGGCTCTTATAGCCCGTCCACTCATGACGGGCTATAAGAGCCCATCCCACTTTCAAGAGTGGAAGTTATTTAATTCTCATTCCTTACAGCAAATTCTATGTTGATTAACTAAACCCCAGCTCGTTCGCTCCCCGTAGGGAAACGGCCCAGGGTAAGTCCCTCTACACTTCATAAACCTGGAATACGCTGTATCTCCTCATACAGTCGCATACTGTCGATCGACTGCTGCCTAAGTATTATTACTTAGACAAGGAGAAGAGTTCTATCTGCTTTCTGCTTCCCGGTTCTTTTTTTCTGAAAATATCCGGATGGCTTGTGGAGTCTCAGGAATGGTTAACCTATGCTCGAATACCTCTGGGTAGTGGGAACATTACCCAAGCATTCGGCTGTGGACTCACAAACTCTTATAAGAAAGGGACTCAAACCTGAGTCATTTCGTAAGATTATATGCCATTAGGGTGGCAATTAAATCTGGTCAAAAAATATCGCCCAACTCTCAAGTTAAAAAATGCTAAAAATGACACCATTAGCTAACATTTTCAATGCCATGAAAGAGCCAGTAAAAAAGCATAATAACTCCAAGTGGGGAGCCTTCTTGCTGATGCTAGCAGTAGGCTTTGGCGGCTGGCAAATTGGGTTGCCGGAGCTGGCATCTTTTTTTAATAATAGGGCTTTTGAAAACTACAAAGCCAATCGATTCGCTGATACTCAACAAGCATATGAGTTAGCGCTCTGGGTAGATCCAAAAAGCCGCACAGCTCTTTACAATTTAGGATGGCTTTGCGAAGAGGTGCAAGATTTAGAGTGCGCCCGAGAAAAATATCTGCAAGCTGCAAAACTCGGTCTGCCTGCTGCTTACAGCAACCTGGCTAGGTTATATATAGTCGATAAAAAAAACTATCCGGCTGCAGTTCACTTCCTGTGGCAAGGTTTGAAATTAGCTGAGGACGATCGAGTAAAATATTCTTTACTCAAAAACTTGGGATGGGCTCGCCTGGAACAGGGTCGATATTCAGAGGCATTGCAGCATCTGGATGAAGCGATTAAAATTGATAGTGAAGGGCCAGCAACTTACTGCTTAAAAGCGCAAGTCCTAGAAAAGATAAAAAATACGAAGGAAGCGCTGCCGCAGTGGAAAATTTGTCTAAAGTATGCGGATTCTCAAGAATTCGATGAGGATATATGGATAGGGATGGCACGTCAACGATTAAACGAGGAAAAAACAAAAAAATGAAACGCACAGTTTTGCTTTCATCAACCATACTGGCAATTATAACGGTACTGGAGCTAAGTCAAGCCTCAAAAGCAGTGCCAACTCCTGCGACTGTTAAACCTGCCCTTAATCAATCAGTCGAAATGCTGTTGAGTTCGGATCAGTCGATGCGACAGTGCAGAGATAGAAATGGTGGAAAATATGCGTGTCCGAGATTCATCATGACTCCGGAGAGCGAAGAATAAGAGTTATTTTCAATAAATTTTGTAGAGTGTACCATCACCACTTTACAGCAACAGGTATGTAGTATGTAGTAGTAAGTATGCAGGGTGCGCCGTCCGCACCTTATAGCATTTGAGATGTGAGATTAAGAATTGAAGAATTGGAAATAACTTATGGCGATAATGGTTTGCAGCTTGCATAAAGCTGCATTCTTTTTTGGAACTGTTATAACTCTTAATCATTGCTGTCTAGGCTATTGCTGGCATCCACACCGGGCGCAGGGCTGTTTCATTCGACCAAGGGACAAACCCTGGTGAAGATTCCCGATATTTGAAACATCGATTTGATCATTCGTGGAGGGGGTAGGCATTCTTGGCACTACCCCTACAAAACGATTATTTCCCTGAGAATGAAACCGCCCTGCCACCGGGCGGGGATAAAACCCCGCCAGCAATTCTATCTACTCGCCCTCCGTCAAAGCTGAATCTTGCTGCTGGTGCGAGGTGCTGTAAAAACTAGCAATAATCGCCACCATCAACCACCAAAGCATATTAACTTCCGGCCGGTACCAAACTGTATCGACAAAACCGTGGGCCATCATGCCTGCTAAAGTGGCGATCGCCCCAATCAACCAAAACCCCTGATTCGATTTGAGATTTTGGATTTGAGATTTGGGATTTTGGGATTCTTCCTCTAAATTAGAGATGTTAAATTGTGCATCCCGCAGATTTTTGATCTGCAACAAACCATGATTGACGGTGACAGTCATCAGCCACAGGAAACACATTAAACCGATAAAACCGGTTTCTACCACAATTTCCAGCAGCACCGAGTAAGCGCTCAAAGCAGTGAATCTCGGCTTCATATAAAGCGGGTAAACTTTATTAAAAGCAGTGTTTCCCGGCCCGATTCCCAGAATTGGCCGATCGCGAATCATGTCAATCACCGCCGTCCACACATTAATCCGAAAATTGTTACTGCTGTCACCTCGACCAATAAACATACTCGAAACTCGATCGCGCAGAGGCTCCACTAAAGCCACTCCTAAAATTAACGCCCCAGCCAAACCTCCTAACCCTAACGGCAGCGCCCAAGTTCGCCAGAACCGAGGCATCAAAGGGCTGTACCAGTACCACAGCAGCACTAAAAATACCACCAGTAGAGCCACAAAACCGATCCAAGCACCCCGGCTATCCGTGTAGCGCAAACACGCGCAATTCACCACCAGCATCGTCAGCGCTAAAATTTTTGTTCCCCATCCTTTCCACACAAAAAGTGCGGCAGCGCTCAATGCAATGGCTGGCAGCAAATAGGAACCAAGCAAGTTAGGATTTCCCAGAAAGCTGTAAACTCGCGTGACATTGGCTTGAGTAGAAGTCGGATCGTTCCAAGTAGCTAATGGCGGCACTTTGTCAATCCACTGCCGCACGCCGTAGAAACTGACAACTAGAGAGACGTTCAAAAATACGGCAATTAACCACGATCGCCAACGGGGATCTCGCAAGATCCGAGCCATCAGCGCAAAAAACAGCAAATACAGGGTTAGCTTGCTCCAACCAGTAGCAGCGGCGACTTTCACCGGCGACATCGCCGTTGCGACGGTGGCTATGCCCCAGTACAGCAGTACCAGCAAGTAAATCGGCCTCAAGGCGATCGGGCGATCGTCCGAAACAGTTAGCAGCACCCAAAATGCAGCGCTAGCCGCCATCAACACCCCCACCAAGGCATTGTTTACAAACGGCGCCAAACCGAAAGTCAAGGCCAGCAAAACAAAACCCAAGGGTTCTGCCCACTGCATCAGCCAGCTACTCTGCCGCCAACTGCGTAAAGAGCCGATCGCCAAATTGAATAAATAACTTCTACTTTGCCACTGAGAGAGCGGCAAATTTGCCAGAGTTAACTGTTGCCAAACTGAATTCATTTTTAGATTGATTATTGGTAATTGGAAATTGGGAATCGGGAATTGGGAATTGAGTCTAAAAGCATCGACAATTGGTAGTAACTCCCATCTTGGACTATTCTCTCTTAAGGCTTTTCTTGTCGGATCCACAAAGAATAAATTTATTGTGGGGGGACACGCGAGCCCGCGCCTAAAAGCCTTATTGAGAATAGTGCAACATCTCAGTATTAATTAACAAATGACTTGTTTCATCTTCCTTCTTCTTTCCATCCGTTACATCCGTTAGAAAATCCGTTGCCGAACTTCCTTCTTCCTTCTTTAGCCTTCCAACAATTCCGTAGCATTTGTGCAAGGCAGCCAGAGCACGTAGCGATATCCAGATTCCGGGGTTCCTTGAATCGAGAGTTGGCCGCCTTGAATTTCCACCAATTGGCAGCAAAGCAGCAGCCCCAAGCGTTCGCGCGCCCCGTAACCAGCTAACACTGGTGCACTATCCTCTGCATTCTGCGCCGCCAAAGCCGCCAACTCAGAAAACGCCAGCGTTAATCGCTGCGAACCCTGTGTCGGGAGTTGCGGTTCTCCGGGAGAGTCGGTTTCGGAGTTCGATGGCGAACCGCTACCAGATCCGGCCTTCAACAAGTAGTCGGTGTAGAGTTTAGCATGGGGCAAACTTTCCCCTAACCAAGGATGAAAAACCCACACTCCGATGTTGATACCGTCTTCTTTCCGAGAAACGTGGACTCGAATCACGCTGCCTGCCCCAGCAGATTGAATAATGCTAAAAATTAAGTGGTGCAGCATTTGCTGAACCTTATCTTTATCTACCAACCAGATGCGCGACCCGGGCCCCATCGACAAATTAATTTCTTGCTCTCGTCTACTTGCCGCCGAGGACAGGATTGTCACAACCTGCTGGGACAGAGTTTCTATATCGACTGCGGTTCGCTTCAATGTGAAAGCGGAATCATCTAGTTCTGCCAGTTCCAAAATTTCTTCAACTAGCGATCGCAAAGAGCGGCTGCTGTCTTGGATCACGTCAATATATTCTTTTTGCTTGCTCGTTAAGGGGCCATAAATTTCTTGTTTCAACACACTTGCCATGCCGAGGACAGAAGTGAGTGGTGTGAGCAATTCCTGCGCTAAATTATTTAGCAGTTTTACTTTAATTGAGTTAGTAGACAAATCGATAGGTTTGTTAGTCATCGTTAATTTTTATTGGTTCATTGTCGAGTGAGGGTTTGCGGTTCATTAGACCTATTCCCAAAGTCTATAACAATCTGTTTATAATTCACGACAAAAAAAAGTCGTGAAGAAAAATATATATTCCTTCTTCCCTAGAAGCTCTTGTTTATCTGAGTAATTAACTACCAGCCGGGAAGTCCCTCGGTATATTTAAAGGGGATTAATCTGAGCGCTGCGCGAAGTACCCCGTTGGAAATTACTCCTTGGGATGAAAGGCTCGTCGGGTGTAGGTACCCAAAGCGACAATTATTTCTGTATATCCCTTGATAATCTGGAAATACTCTGATAATATATTAGCAAGTGGGGGTGGAACTACCTCACTATAAAAAGCCTTTGAAAAAAAAGAAAAAGAAGCCTGCGGTCTAACTGTACTCAGTTGACAGTCAGGTTTGTTCACGATTTAATCATTGCTTCTAAAGCTGATTGCAAGTCTTGAGTGAGTTCGGCAACTGCTAACCTGCGGCTGGTTTGATATCCCTCCCAACGATCGCTCACTGATATGGGTTCGCCCACGGTCATTTGTACCTGCTGTTTGCCCAACTTCGGTCTGCCGAAAGGATTTCCCCCTTTGATGCGAGCCAGTACGTCCCACAGCAGTAAAGTTGTTTCTGCCAAACGTTCTGCTGTCAGTTGTTCTGCGACGTACCTGCCCGTGACGGATACGAAACTTTCTACAAGTCTCATGTGCCACATCCGAAGACTTGCTTCCTCAGCGAGGCGATCGGCTAATCCTCTTTCTAAGGGAGAAAGTGCTGCAATATCTTTGATATCTTCTCGATAGATATACTCCCAGCCTGCTTGTTCCAGACGGCGGCAGCGGTCTATTAAACTGCCTTTGGGCTTTAAGTTAAAATATTCTTCGGCTACTTGCAAACCCACGTCTAACAAAGCTTTCAGTCGAGCAATCATTACTTCATTGTCCGAATCATTTGCCGTTATTTTGGGGGGAAATAATGATGTTAAACTAGATGTAGATGACTGTATTTGCTTATGATAAAAACGGCTGTAAAACTCTTCCATTACTGCTAGCAAATGACCGCCAAGTCGAATCAGGCGTAGATATTGGAATTTATGATTTTGGTTTTCGGAATCGGAATTTGCCGTCTCTAAATTAGCGATATCGGTGCGTTCTAAGGGTGGCAGTCCGCAATCAATTTCTAATTGAGTTAAAAGTTTTTCTAGGGGTTGCCAAGGTGGATTGACATAGCGGTATTGAATGCCGATCGGCACAATTAAAACTTTTTCAGTGCGTGCGGCTTTTAGCAAATCTTCAACGCACCAGAAACCCATTTGAGCAATTCCCGGTTCGAGGGGGCTCACTATTTCATTGTGACCGTTGGTAGCGCCTTCTGGGGCGGCGGCGATCGGGAATTGGCTGTTGGCAAATAAATCGCGGGCCGATCGCAATCCGGCGCGATCGATCTTACCGCGAACGATCGGAGTGCCACCGAGTTGGGAATAAAGCCAGCCGACTCCCGCACCGGCCCACAGGGGAATGCCGCGATCGTAGATAAAGTGGGAATGTACCGGGGATTGCAGGGGAATGCCTTTGGCCCGCGCCGCCTGGGGAACGAGTTTCCAAATTAGTTGTCCCAAACAGTAGGGATCGTCTGAGTTGGGGTGGCGGAAGGCTAGCAAGAAGCGAACTTTCTGATTTTGAAATTGGTGGAATAGTTCGGCGAGGGTTTCGACGTTTTCGGCTTGAACGTGGCTGATACTCGTCCGAAATCGCAGCCACCAGGGGAGTATTTGCTTACAACCTTGCATCACTAGGGGGTTGTAGGCTGGGGGTATGAATTCCAGCGGTGGCTGAACTTGGCTAATTGAATTGGGCATTGTGCGATTTTAAATTTTAAATTTTAGATTTTAGATTACTAGGTTGGGGTGAAAACTTCCAATTTTGAGAATGCTGAAGTTTGTTTTATTAACCGCAGAGGACGCAGAGGACACGGAGGAAGAGAGGATATAGCAAAGCGTGTCGTGTCAATTTAATGTCAAAAGTATTACCTGTCTGGGATCGGATATCATGTCGAGTCGATCGACCCCAATATTTTCGTCGGGGCGAGTTTACGGGATTTCTGGCTTATATTACAACTTGGGGGTAAACCCGCCCACACAAGAATTACGATTATTTTACAGGACTAGATATGAACCCATCATCTTTTTTACCCCCCTGCCCTTGACAAAGGGGATGCGAGGAGATGGGAAACTCGACTAAAAAGGTGATTTATCCTCAGTTTCAGCCTTCAACACAGATTTTTGCAATCCCAAATCTAAAATCTAAAATCTAAAATCCTATTGTGCGGCTTCAAATATCATTTCTTGGAAGTTAATGACATCCGATCGCGGATCGCAGTGAGTGACTTTGACTTCAAACCGATCGCCTATTGCCACCGATCGACCAAATCGCATTGCCAATTCTAAACCCAAATCTTCCAATAAAATCAATCCGAGATTGCTGTCTTCCCTCAGCCAGCGAAGCATTAAGGCTTCCCAAACTTCATCGGGGTTGCGCCGCAAATATTCCAATCCCCAATAGCGGTTGGTTTGGCGTTCGACGGTGGATGCTTCTTTAACTGCGGTGCCGAGACACATCACAATGTCCTGTATTTCTTCAGCGGAAAAAGGTAGTGGTTCGCCTCGCAGGTGGGCTTTGATTTGGAAGTGAGTCAGCAAATCGGTATAGCGGCGGATCGGGGAAGTAACTTGAGTGTATAATTCCAAACCCAAGCCTGCGTGGCGTCCGGGGGTGAGGCCCATTTCGCTGCGGGGCATACACCGACGCACGGCGCAAGCGCGGGCGGGGCCTGCAGGCACGGCTAGCAATTCTTCATCGGGAGGGAGTTCGGGCTGTGGCTGATAGCGGTAGGGTATGGGCAGGCTGTGAGCTTGACCGTAGCGGGCGGCTAGTTCGCCGGCTAAAATCATCATTTCGGCGACTAGCATCCGGGCGGTGGAGTCGTCGATGACGTGGATTTTGATGTCGTCGCCGTTGACTTTGATGACGGATTCTGGCATGAAAATGCTGATTGCGCCTTGGGCTTCCCGCCATTTTTGGCGCAGTTTGGCCGCAGAGGCGATCGCTGCTATTTCTGGTTCTGCTTCGATTCCCAACTCCAGCATTTCGTCTACGTCATCGTATGTCAAGCGGTAGGTGGGTTTTATGGTGCTGATGTGGATGCTGTAATCTTGAGCCGCGCCGATTTCGTCTAAGGTGACGCTGAAGCTGAGGGCGCTGCACTCTTTGCCTTGAATTAAACTCATCGGCCCGGTTGCCAAAGCTGGGGGAAACATGGAGATCATTCCCGTGGGCAGGTAAACCGTAGTGGTGCGCTTTCTGGCTTCGAGGTCGAGTTCGTCTCCGGGGGAAAGCAAGCGGGTGGGATCGGCGATGTGTATCCAGATCCGCTGCTGGCCGTTTTCGAGGAATTCTAAGCTGAGGCCGTCGTCGATTTCGGTGGTGCTTTCGTCGTCGATCGTGTAAACCTTGAGGTGAGTTAAATCGAGACGATTTGTGTCCGAGTCGGTTGGGGGATTTTCTAGGCAGCGTTGGGCCACTTCTAATACCTTTGCGGAGAATTGTAGGGGAATTTGGCTTCGCCGCAAAAACAGGTTTTCGTGGGTACTCCAGAGGCCTAGATCGACTAGGAGGCTAAAGGCTGCTTCGGGGTTTTCGGATCGTTGTAAGCTGGCTAAAGTTTCTAAGGCTGGGGTGCGGTGCGTTGCTTCTTCTCCGAGGATGGCAAAGCGTTCTAGGGCGTCGAGGCGAGTTCGATCGCTATTTTCCCAATCTACATTTTCCCCTGCCAGCCGCTGTTTGACTCGATCCCAAAATCCTTGGGATTCTTGGTGTCGCTGCTGTTCTACTTCTTGCTGGTGTTTGATTTCGGCTACTTGGGCTGCCGATCGCGGTTCGTAGCGATCGCCCTTTTGTTTGAAATACAGTTTATCTGTTGACAGCAAACAGTACGCCGCGTAACACTGGGCCGCACTACTCTCAGAAAATAGCAGCATTGCCAGGGATTCGGGATCTGCTGTTTCTCCGTCACCGACTAAAAGTTCCCAAGCGACTTCCAAACTCGACGGATCTGAGTAGGCTTCTACTTCTTTGAGAAATTTGGGAATGTCGGAGGGTTTGTAAGTTTCTCCGACTACTTCGTAGCTGATTTGTTTGGGCGGTATGCTGTGCGGTTGACCGTTTTCGTCTACCACGACCCAGTTTTTCTTGCCGTCGGGGCGATCGGCAACTGCCAGACGGCGGTCGCCGTGCACTCTAAATTCTACTAACGTTCCCTTCTCCACTTGCCAGCTTTATATTTGAGATTTTGGATTTTTACAGTAGCCACTTATCGAGTTTCGAGCTTGCGATTTTAGATTTTGGATGTTGGCAATTTTTCTGGTCAATTGTGAAAGTTAAAATCTAAAAAGTTTTTCTTTATTCTTGCTTTTTTTTTAACTTTTGACTTGTGATTAAGACTTGCGCTGCTGCGACTCTTAATCTTATTTCGCGATTATTTCGCTGCATTCTTGCTGCACTATTAATGACAGAAAGACGTTGTTCTCGCGCAAGTCTTATTCCCAGTCCAAAATCTAAAACCCAAAATCCCAAATCCTGTTAACCTTCTTGGTTTACGAAGGGCATCAAAGCTACAATTCTTGCTCTTTTGATGCTTCTGGTCAGGTCTCGCTGCTGTTTTGCCGTCAAACCGGTAATCCGGCGGGGCAAAATTTTACCGCGTTCTGTGACGTATTTTTTGAGCAAATCTACATCTTTGTAGTCGATCGGGTCTCCTGGTTTGATGGGCGAAACGCGCCGGCGAAAGTAAGTCATGGTTTGTTGTTTGTTGACTGTTGTTTGTTGACTGTTGATTGTGAGTTTTTAGTTATTAGCCGTTAGTTGCTAGCCGTCAGGAAAGCATTGGTTAATTATCTGCTTTTCGCCGATCAATATCAATTGCCAACAACTGATGACTGATGACTAAGGACTAATGACTAATCGCTACTTGATCTCTTTGTGGGCAGTGTGGCTGTTGCAATGGGGGCAGAACTTTTTGAGTTCCAGCCGCGCCGTCGTGTTGCGACGGTTCTTGGTGGTGGTGTACCGAGACACGCCTTTTGAGCGTTTGCTTACGTTTGTACGGCACTCAGTACACTCTAGAGTAATTATGATGCGGACGCCTTTAGCCATAATTCTAAATAAATTTCGACTAATTTAAACACAATTTATTATCTTCTCACATTTCTCTGCACTTGGTCAAGCAATCTTCTAACTTTGATGTCGAGGGAGTAGCCACGGCGGGTTCCAACTACGATCGTCCCGCCGATGCGATCGTGGAAAGCTTGGGGAAACCTTTCGGCGGAGGTGAGGGCTACGCTACAGTCGATCGCCAGGGGCAGCATCAGCAGCAAGACGGCGGCGTTGGTAGATGTGAGTCCACCTATACCTGCGAAGGCTAAGGCCGCGCAAAAGCCCAGCAATGCCTCGCGCTTGCACAGTTTTTGCACTCCGGGAGTCCGTTGGAATCTGGGATCGACAATTTTCATGTCCAAAGCCCAGCGCCCGAGACTTTGACCTTGGTTTTTCCTGACGATGGCTACGCGCATGATCAGCCACAGCAGGACAAAAAATATGGTTTGGACGATCGCATTAGTACCCAGAAGCAAACTGGGCAGCCAAACTGCGATTCCGTCGATGCAGAGTGCCGCGGCGCGGCGGCCGACGGATACTTTGGGAAGGAGAGGTACTAAATCGGAACTCATAGGCAAAAAGGTCGATCGCCACTAGCTACTTTTTGATCTTAAGCTCTCGATTAATCGATCGGCATCAATGGCGTGTAACTCAACTTCCAAGCCAAGCGCTAATTATTCAAGCTGAAAATGGATGTTCGCCAATTCCCAACTGCTTTTTCGACTTTTCCACCTGTTCCCAGAGTGTTTGGATCTGAGTAAATGCCTGTTCCACAGAGATTTTACCGTTAGATGTCAAGGAACTGATGTAACCCACTCGCTGAGAAAACTCTTGTAAATTCGCATTAAATACTAAATTCTCTGGCTTTACTTCACCGTAATAACGATTTTGAGGATATAAAAAATTTGAATTTGCTACCATTGCTTTAACCTCGCTTGAAAACCTTTTTTTCTAGTTATCTATATTATAAACCGCGATCCCCTTCTAAAGTTGTGCTGTAAGTAGCAGAAATTATGTGACATTTGGCGAACTTTTTTGTGATGGCAATTACACGGATAGATGAGGGCGACAAAAACCTCAGTATTTTCACCTGTACAACTTACGCAGGCGGGGTCAACAACCAGGTTTATGCCTTAAGGCTTATAACTTCGGATGTTGCGTCCAAACCAGGTTTTTGTTAGTCCAGGACTGAGTTATTGAAAGAAGTGACAAAAACCCCTGAAATGGATAATATTATTGCAGAGATAAATAGTTAGACTTTTAGTAAAAAACTGCGTAGTGTATCCCAATGCGCGTCAAGCGAAGCTATCCCGAAGGGAATCGCCCCGTCCCAAACCCCGGCTGAGGCAAGTTTTAATCAGACTTCCCATCGCCGTAATTGCTGCTGTTATTGCCTTCAACCTTCTTCACTCCTTAATTCCAGTGTTTAAAGAATCTGTATCCCAAGCAACGCCGCCACCAGAAATCCAAAACGTGCTCGCCGGCAATCGCAAAATTGTGATAGTGGGCGACAGCATCACCGAGGGTGGGAAATACCCCGGAGGTTACGTTTGGCTGCTGCAACGCTATCTCAATGCCCTTTATCCCGATCGCCAAATCGAAATCGTCAACGCCGGAATCTCCGGTAACAAGGCGACTGATATGCAAGCGCGCTTCCAGAAAGATGCGATCGACCAAAAGCCAGATTTAGTGATGATTAATGTCGGAGTCAACGACGTTTGGCACGCTTTCTTTGACTTCCAAAACCTGCGATTTTATCCGCAAGGCAAGTTGCCCACGGGAGTGCCACTGGCAGAATATCGGGAGAAAATAACTCAAATGGTGCTGGCGGCAAAAGCCGCAGGAATTCGAGTTGTACTGCTTTCTCCTACTCCTATCGGCGAAATTCTCGACGGCCCAGAAAATCGTAGGTTGCAAGAGTATATTGCCGCGATGCGAGAAATTGCGTTAGAGAATCAGTGCTTGTTTATCGATTTGAATGCGCCTTGTCGGGAAGTTATCGGCACTTATCAAAAGCACGCGGGCAAAACTCTGAATTTGTTGGCTGCAGATGGAGTGCACCCAAATCAATCGGGATATCGAATTATAGCTTTTACTATCTTGCGCGGTTTGGGCGTACCCGCAAAGGATATTGAGAATTTGGAAGTCAAAAATTGAATCTTTGATTTTAGTTAACAGTTGACTTTGGGGTGTTAATTGAAAGTATCAAAGCTACAAGCCCCCTGATTTATGTCGCGGGTGAATTATTCCAATATAACATCTAAAATCTCAAATCATTCAATCGGCGGATGATACCGCTTTAACCAACAACTACCGATAATCACCAACGCCACCACAACTATAATTTCTGTCCAAAAAAACGACAGAAAATCACTGGCAGTTCCCACCGGAGGCACCCCAGGTTGAGCATTGCGAATAGCGGGAAAAGCAAATAGCATTACACCCGTCCAACTCAGCATTCCTACTTCCGGTAACTTACCCGATTTCATCACTTTTAATGCTAGCAAAAGCGCCATAATTGACAGCACCCACATGATCACAATAATCACTAAGGCAAAGAACTTCACCGGGAGCGATCGAGTTGCAGAAACATCGATATAAATAAAGATAGATGAATTCTCTTCCATCGGCTTATAACTGATGTCGAAACCGGGAACATCGGCATGGAAATTAAATTCCAGAGGTACGGGATTCAGTTCAAAGGGAGCAAACTTTTTCCCAATCGAAGGCAGCGGGTCGATCGAAATAGCTACTTTAGCAATGTGGGTGTCAAACGGGTAATTGTTAATTTTCCCTTTGACTAAGTTAAACTTCAATGCAGGGACAATCATCGGTTTGCCTTCTTTAAAGGTAATTTCCGAATCCGGTACATTTGCGCCGTTAACTGTCATTAACAAGTCTTGAGCCGGGTAAGTTGGCCCTTTTTTATAAATACCTTTGAGTTCAAACTGCAAGCGGGCTTCTAATTCGTTTTTAATGGGGTCAACGGCAATTAATGTCATTTTTACCTCAACCAAGCCTTTCGACGCTACAGCGCTTTCTGGAGATGGATTGTAAGGCTCTTGGGCGTTAGCATTGTGAGAGTAAATAGATAAGATAATTGCAAAGATTACGACCAGACTGCAAATTAAAATAAGTATTTTTTTGAGATTAACTTTGTTGATACTTTGCATTTAATAGGGATTTTTATGTGTTAAAATGTTGTTAGTATTTCCCGCAGTCCGCCAGGGGTTTAAACCCCTGGCTCATAGCTAAAGTCGGTTAAAACCGACTGAAGAAACTTGAGCGATAATAAATGTTGGTTTTAGTCCTCTTTTAGAGGACTTTCGCTGTGAGCCGGGGTTTTCAACCCCCGGCGGGCTGTGGCGAGCGGCGCAAGAACCAGGCGAATCAACGCGAAACTACGAACCGATAGGAAGCAGTACATTTGATGTAAAACTGCCGTGCAAGCCGTAGGGAATGTGCTGTTTTAAATGCAAGCGCGCTACAGGGCCTTTGGTAATGTCGCGAGCATCTAAAATCACTAAGGTCGATCGATGATTAGCTGCATCATACATTAAAACCAGCAGCCAGCCGTCATCCTCAGCCGTTGCACCTTCAGGCGAGACGCCTGAACCACGGGGAACAAACACCGGTTCCCCCGCAAAACCACGCGGTGCGGCACTCCAAATTTGCCTTTCACCAGTCACGAAATCAATTTTGAGGATAGCTTGCAAAGGAGCATTTCCCGTGGGAGCATCCGCAGCACCGATATACAGATATCGGTAAGGTTGTCCGACATTCTTGGGATGCAAAGTTGGAAACTCGCAGCACCGAGTTTCAACAACTTGATGCTGTACGGTTTTGTCTTGCAAATTCAACTTAAACCGCCACAATTCGCCCGCTGGAATGCTCTCAAAATCAACCTCGCGAAAATCGCCGTCTGCTTCTACAGTTGGAAATGATTCGTAACAAACTGAATCCACAAAAACTTCGTCTCCTTCTTCCCATGCGTTGCAGTGGTGGAACACAAAACAAGGTTCGGTTTCTAATATCTTCACCTCGTCAGTGCCGTTGCGGGGAATTAAAATTGCTTGCGTTGGCTTGTTTGGCGAAAATTGAATGCACTGGGATGCACTCCGAAATCCTAACAAGAAAAGCAGCGGATTAAATGAGACGGGATTTTGGAAGAATATGCAGTAATTCGGGGTAATTACCATGTCGTGCAGGAAGGCAAAACCCGGTATTGCATGGGCGTGACGCTGCAAAAGTTTGCCGCTTTCGTCGAATTCGTAAATCGTGATGGTACTCGACAAACCGGGCTTGACGGAAAAGTTTACTAATCTGTCTCCTTTGCCATTTTTCCCTTTTTCAATTCTGGGGTGGGCGGCGAAGGCTTCACCGGGTTGTAAAACGCCGTCTAGGGTGTCTAAGCCGAGTGTTTCTAGGGTGCGGGGGTCGAGTCTGTAGGGCTGTGCGGCTTCCCAAAGTGCTAGCAGTTTGTCGCCCCAATAAATGATGTTGGTGTTGGCAATGTTTTTGATTTTGACATCAAAAATGTTGGCCAGCGGGCCCCCTGGCTTTTGTGTGCCGAAAACGCCTCGGTGGAGGATTTTTCCGGCTTTTTGTTCGGCGAGATAGCCTTCTGTGCGGACGAATCGGTTGCGGAAATGGGCGCGGCCTTCGGATATTGCGATCGCACAAACCATCCCGTCGCCGTCAAACGGATGGTGGATGCGCTGGCCGTTGACATCTAATAATCCGGGCCCGTTGCGAAAGAATGTGCCTTGCAAGCCGGGGGGGATTTCGCCTTCTATGTTGTCAATCCAGTAGTCGGATTCGTTGGGTTGGGATTCGTAGCCGCGCTGCCAGTCTGTGCGATCGTATGATAGGTTTTGGGCGGCTGTTTGAGGTGGGGAAAGTTGTAAGTTTTGCATGGGTGTAATAAGCTTTTCTTGATTTAACCGCAGAGAACACAGAGGGCGCAGAGAGAAGGAAATTCGGAGAATGGGGAAACACAGTTAAATTCATCCGTTAAATTCATCCGTGTATCCGTGTCAAAATCTGTGTGTGCCTGCCTTTATTTGCTGTCTGCGGTGCGACTTTGTGACCTTACTGTCGGTACTAAGTCGGGAAAGTATTCGGGCATGAAATGCTGTCCGCCTGGTTTGGAACTGCCTGGTTCTGGTTCTAATACGGGAAGAGACTTTTGATTGTTTGGATCGCTGCTTTCTGTACTGTCGGCGGGCAGCCAATTTAAGAAGGGTAGGGGCAGAAGTGTGGACAGGTTTGTGATGACTATTAGCAGCCAGAGGTTATCGAAATTGCGATCGGTAATTCCTAGCAAGTGGGTCAAAAGTGCACCGCCTTCGTGGGACAAAAGTCCTGCTAAATTTGTGATTGACATCAGCAGCGCAAATAAAGTTGCTTCGACGCCGGGGGGACACAATCTGGCGGAGAGTACGAGCACCGGCATATAAGCAATTTGTCCGATTACTGTCAGGATTAGGCTGTCTCCGATGCTGAACCATTGATCGTCAATTCCTAAAGCTCTGTTGGCATGAGTTACTAATAATAAAGTAGTCATGCCTAATGCTGTCGCTATGACGGTTGACCAGCCAAAAATTACTCGAAATGGAACTGTTTTGAGGAAGCGTTGAAACAGCCAAATGCCGGCGAGGGAGGCAATGCTGGTAACGAGGCGCACTCGGCCGAGAAACTCTGGTTGAAAGCCTAATTCATTGGTGGTGAAAAAGAAGAAGGCGGAGTCTGAGCTTGGGGTGGCTTGCCAGAGGAAGAGAAAGGCTGTGGGCAGCCAAATGGTTTTTTGGGTAACAGCTTGCCGTAGTTGTTTGAATTGGTCTTTGACAGTTTCAAAGTCGGTTCTTTTGTCGGTTTTTTCTTCGGCAATTAACCAAGCTGTTGCTGATACAATTAGCGGGAAAGATGCGGTGATTAAAAAGATAGTATGAGTGCTGAAGTGTTGCAGCAGGGAACCGCTGAGGTAGGCGGTAATTAGTCCGCCGAGGGCTGCAGCGCCCCAAGACAAGGATTGCAGGGAACCGGCGTCGGTAACGGATTCTTTTCTGGCCCTTTCGACTACCAGGGAGTCGGCGATTACGTCGCTGACGGCGAGGGATAGGGAACTCAGGGCGATCGCGCCTGTAGCTGCCAGCGGTGTGTGTACAATTGTTGCGAGGCTCACCCATGCTAAGGTTCCCAGCAGCCCGGAGAGGACGATGTAAGGGCGTCTGCGGTAGCCGAATATCGGCAAACCGTCCGACATGAAGCCGAAGACGGGTTTGATAATCCAAGGCAGGGCGACGACGCCCAGCATTGCCGAGACTTCTGCCGGACTCATGCCGAGTTCGTCTTTGAGAAAGAAGCTGACGGCTAAGCGGGCTAGTCCAAGAATGCCTTGGACGAAGTAAATCAGTAAGATGGCTATGAGTTCGGGGGTTGGCTCATTCCCAAAGAATACTTTTTCTTTTAAAGATTCTTTGAGTTTGCTGACGCCGGAGGGGGAAACGAGCATTTGAGCAATATTTCTTAATGAATCTCAATATTTATAACACATTCTTAATGAGTTGGGGGAACTGCCGGAGGTGGGAGGCGAGAGTGGCGGGGATCTGGTAAGTGCTATAAAATTGTATTTATCTTGAATTTAAGCGTGTTTTGTAATAATAAAAACCGAAAAACGAACCGCGAAGGCGCGTTAGGCGAAGCCGCGCGTAAACCCTAGGACGCCAAGCAAGAGAAAGAAGAAAAAACTCACAACTGCGGTCAGCTTTGTTATATGATTATTGACCCTAAAAATGTACCGGAAATTACGGGTTCTAAGTACCCTCAGCAATTCCAATCTGCTGTTGCGGGGAGAGTTAAAAAACGCTTGGGCGATGCTGCCGGATTGCAGAATTTTGGGGTGAATTTGGTGAGACTTGCGCCGGGAAGTTGTTCTGCTCTCAGGCATTGGCACACTCGTCAAGATGAGTTAATCTATGTTCTGGAAGGGGAAGTTACTCTGATTACAAATTCGGGAGAGCAAGTGCTGCAACCGGCTATAGCGGCTGGTTTTCCGGCGGGTGATGCAGACGGGCATCATTTAGTCAACCGCTCGAATGCAGATGTTGTTTATCTGGAAATTGGCGATTCCCTTCGGGATAGCTTCGCTTCACGCACTTCGGGAGATAGTGCCGAATATCCCGATGACGATCTAATTGCCAAAGCTAGCGATAATGGTTGGATTTTTACGCACAAAAACGGCGATATTTATGAGGCTTAAAAAAATATGAGTCAAGTGAATCTTTGGACTTCGGCGGAACACGCTTTATGGTATCTGGCTAAGGCTGATGGTATTCCTCACCGCACTGAAGGTGAAGCGGTTTTGTTGGAGGAAGTGCCGAAAAATGTGAAGCGAATTCTGGATGTGGGCACGGGAGACGGGCGGTTGTTGGGTCTGCTTAAGTGCGATCGACCAAATGTTGAATGTGTGGCGATCGACTTTTCGCCGACAATGCTGGAAAAAGCCAGAATTCGCTTTGCTGATGACCCAAATGTCACGGTAATCGAGCACAATTTTGATGAATCGCTGCCGGATTTGGGCAAGTTTGATGCGGTTGTTTCTAGTTTTGCGATTCATCATGTAGCAGACGATCGCAAACGTTCGCTTTACACTGAGATTTTCGAGCTTTTGGAACCGGGAGGCATTTTTTGCAACTTGGAGCACGTAGCGTCCGCAACTCCGGCTTTACATGAGAGATTTCGAGAGGCGATCGGTATTAGCGATTCGCCCGACGATCCATCTAATAAATTGCTGGATGTGGAAACGCAATTGCGCTGGTTTAGAGAAATTGGTTTTACCGATGCCGACTGTTATTGGAAGTGGCGGGAACTCGCTTTATTAGTTGGGGTGAAACCTGTTTAGAGTATTTCGTGAAATTCCTAGATTAGGTAAGGACACGGCAGTGCCATGTTCCTACAAATATCGCATAGAATCTGTATGAGTTGCGTGAATTAATTAAATTAAATCAGGTACTTTAGGTTTGATTCGGCGCTCGTACCAGTTCATTAACGGGGTGGAACTAATACCGTGCAAAATCACAGAAAGTACGATCGTTGTAAAGGTAATCCAGGCAATTTTTTCGGCGGTTTCGCCTTTCAAACCGTCACCGAAAGCATAAGTAAGATAATAGATAGAACCGACACCACGAATGCCGAACCAACCGCACAGCAAGCGGCTGGCGGGATGCAAAGGACTGCAGATCGTACTAATCCAAGCTCCCACAGGCCGAATTAAAAAAATTAACAATCCACCTACTAAGAGGGAGTATCCTCCATAGGCCAACATAGGCTCTAAACGCAAAAGCGAACCTAATAGTAAAATAGTTGCTACTTCCATTAACTTTTCTATGCGCTCGGTAAAGTGCAGTTGGGAAAGCGGCTTTTCTGGGTTTCGGTAACTCCGCTGCACCACAATTCCTGCTACAAAAACTGCGAGAAATCCGTAGCCGTTGACTACTTCTGTGAGGGAATAGGTGAGCAGAATTGTGCTCAGAGCAATGAAATCTTCCATTAATTGATCGGCTGGTCGATAGTGTTGGAGTTGCCGATCGATCCAGGTGACGGCTTTAGCTACTAAAATTCCCATAACGATAGCTGCGCCAATCGCCCAAATCAAGTCAACTGCTACCCACTGCGAAAACCAGTTCGACCAGTTGTTATCTTTTAGCGAATAAATGCCGAAATAAACAAAGGGAAAAGCTAAAGCGTCGTTTAAACCGCCTTCTGATGTTAAACCAAAGCGCAATTCATCGCGATCGTCTATATCAGCTAACTGAACTTCTGAGGCTAAAACTGGATCGGTGGGAGCGAGAATTGCTCCCAGTAAAATCGCCGGGCCCCAATCTAATTTCACAAACCAATGACCGATCGCAGCCACTGCAAAAATCGAAATTGGCATTAAAAAACCGATCAGCCGCGCTGTGGAATTCCAGGCCCAAAGTTGCAGTGGGCGATTCATTTTTAAGCCACAACTGAACAGAGAAACAATAACTACAAATTCTGTAAGTCTTTCTAAAAATTCAGCTTCGGGACGCAAGTCAATCAGCTTGATGCCGTAGGGCCCCAATCCGATACCGACAATTAGATAAATTAAGGCATAAGATACAGGCAATCGCGAAATCCAGCCGGAACCCAAGGTAACGGTAAGCAGGAGGATGCCAATAACTAGCAAGTTGAGAATGTAATCATCCACCATAACGATCGCACTTTTAATCAGATATAGCAAGTGCTATTTTGACAGGTAAAAGCTTCGGGCGCATCCGTCGTCCGCTAGATTCAGCTATCCTCCGAAAGTGGTGTGGGCGGGTTTATATAGATTGTTAGTGGGAATTAGAGATTGTTGGTGAAACCCTCCCTACAAGTATTATGGTTAATTTATCGGCTCTCATCCGACTCATGACTAATGACTAATGACTGAAGACTAATAATTAATTAGAAAGACCACTTTTTTCAGTAGCGATTATGTGCAAATCTACGTGTTTGAGCGATCGCACTAACTGTTGAGTCAAAGAACCCCGCAGCAGCAATTTCCAGCGGGATTGCTGGCTTTCGCCGATCACAATTTGAGTAACGCGATACTGTTTAGCTACTTCGGAAATCGCTTTGGCTATATTAGTGCCGTTTACCCGCAAAAATTTCCCGTTAAATTCTTGACACAGTTTCTCACAAGTTTCAACGTGCAAGCTTTCTGCTTTTGTTAAAAATCGGTCTGGATCGTTGACAAACACAGCATAAAATGGGGCATTCATGTAGCTCGCAATCCTCGCGCCTCGCCGCAGCAATTGCAAGGAGTTCGGATAAGTCGAGATGCACACTAAAACTCGTTCGTGAATGTTGCAAGATTGACCTTTTAAAGTTGCTGCGTCGTCTTCCACAGTGTCTGCGACTTCTCGCAGGGCGAGTTCTCGCAAAGCGATTAAATGACGGCGCTGGAAAAAATTTTCTAAAGATTGTTCAATTTTTTCAGGAGCATAAATCTTGCCTTCTAGCAACCTTTCTTCTAAAGTTTCCGGCGTGACATCGACAACGACTATTTCGTCAGCATCTTCGAGGACGCGATCGGGCACTCGCTCTCGCACTACAACTCCGGTAATTCTAGCTACTAAATCGTTGAGACTTTCTATGTGCTGAATGTTAAGGGTAGAGAAAACATCAATTCCAGCCTTGAGAATTTCTTCCACATCTTGATATCGTTTTTCTCGCAGAGAACCGGGAATGTTTGTATGAGCGAGTTCGTCTATTAATGCTAATTGAGGACGGCGTGCTATGACAGATTCTGTATCCATTTCGGTGAGCATTTTTTCGCCGCGTAGCATTTGTTTTTTGGACACTATTTCCAATGCTTCTGCTTTAGCTGCTGTCTCTTTCCTGCCGTGAGTTTCTAACAGTCCAATTACCACATCAATGCCTTCAGATTTGAGCGTGTGTCCTTCTTCCAGCATTCGGAACGTTTTGCCGACACCGGGGGCCATGCCGATAAATATTTTGTGCTTTCCCCGGCGGGAGGTGCGATCGTAAGTGCGGTTAGGTTGGGCATAAACCGCGTCTGGATTGTTAGTAAGTTCGCTAGAGTGAATCATAGCTGAGTTGTCAGTTGTTCTTTGTTCGTTGTTCGTTGTTAGTCACATTTGTAGGTTGGGTTGAACGAAGTGAAACCCAACTCCAACTTGAACTGAAGTGTTGGGTTTCGTTCCTCAACCCAACCTACGTATATTATAAACGGTCGAGAGCCAAATTCAGTTGGAGGACGTTAACTCCCGGTTCACCGAAAATGCCAATAAATCTGCCCTCTGTATTTTTAGCTACCAACATTTCTACTTGATTGAGATTGAGCGATCGCACCGTTGCTATCCGCTGAATTTGCGATCGAGCTGCCTCTACGCTAATGTGCGGATCGAGGCTAGAACCGGAAGTATAGACTAAATCAGCAGTTGGTTTGATACCAGCTTTGTTGAGGCGATCTAATTCAACTTGCACCCCCTGAAAACCATCTTTCTCATTACCTCGTTTCAGCAAATCAGAGTTACTGGGGGCAAGGTTGCTCGCTCCCGAAACACCCGTTCTTTGACTAACATTTTCTCCCTTTGTCGGATCGTAATTTTCTGTCGCAAAGCTGCTGTAATTGGTGGTGCTGGGACGACCCCAAAAATATCTTTCTGAGGAGAAAGGCTGACCGATTAAAGCAGAGCCAACTACAACTCCTTGGTTGGTAATTAAGCTGCCGTTTGCCTGGGAGTTGAAGGCATTTTGGCCGATTACTAGCAAGATTAAAGGGTAAATAATGGCTGTAATTCCCCACAAAACCAGGGTAAGGCGAATGGCTCTAATTATTTCTCTCATAAATTACCTCGATCGGTTATTTGCTAATGGTTAATTATTGACTAAAATCTTTCCGGCTGAAAGATGACTACGAACAAGTAAATAGAAAGGGCGATAATCACCAAACCTAGGAGACTTAAACCCCAGACAGCTTTTCGGGTCAAATCTTCGCCCGCTGCAGCGTAGACAGCGGGGGCAAATATAGCATTGAAACACATTACTAGAAATAGCTGCACCGGGATTGGGTGGCGCTGCCAAAGCCTTTGAGCTAACTCAATAATTTCTTGGAAATCTCTGGGAAAAATATCATTCAGCAAATCATTCCGTTTCATAAATTCTCCTTATTTTGGGAATAAATATCTGTCTTTCTATTGGATGATTTTTGTGGGAAAATCGAGGCATAGCCTCTGGATATGCGTTCCCAGGCAGAGCCTGGGAACGAGATTAATCCGTGTATCCGTGTCAAAATCCTTGTCATGCTTTCCCGATCTATGCTAGCCCAACGGCGGTAATCAAAACATCAATAACTTTGATGGCGATAAACGGCGCGACTGCTCCGCCCAATCCGTAGATTAAAATATTCCGCTGCAACAGTTGATTTGCAGTCAAGGGTCTAAACTTTACACCAGTTAATGCTAGGGGAATCAAAGCTGGAATAATCAAAGCATTGTAAACTAATGCTGACAAAACCGCAGATTGACCGCTGGCTAAACCCATGACGTTTAATGCGCCTACGGGGGAAAAAATGGCGGGAATAATTGCAAAATATTTTGCGATATCGTTGGCTAGGGAAAATGTGGTCAGCGCGCCGCGAGTAATCAGCAATTGTTTGCCAATTGTAACTAAATCAATGAGTTTGGTGGGGTCAGAATCTAAGTCCACCATGTTTGCAGCTTCCTTCGCGGCTTGGGTTCCAGAATTCATCGCCAAGCCTACGTTTGCTTGTGCTAGTGCGGGTGCGTCGTTGGTTCCGTCTCCCGTCATTGCGACTAATTTACCCTCGGCTTGTTGCTTGCGAATTACGTCGATTTTGTCTTCGGGAGTTGCTTCGGCAATGAAGTCGTCAACGCCTGCTTCATCGGCAATTACTGATGCTGTAATCCGGTTATCTCCGGTGAGCATAATGGTACGAATTCCCATTTTTCGCAGTTGGTCAAATCGATCGCGAATTCCCGGTTTAATCACATCTTTTAAATAGATAATGCCGTAGGTGTCGCTGCCTTGACAAACGCCTAAAGGCGTGCCTCCAAGCCGGGAAACTCGCTCGTAAGCTGCATCGAGATCGGGGCCGATATTGCCGCCGCGCGATCGCACAAAACCCTTCACCGCATCCACCGCACCCTTGCGAACCTCCGTCCTGTCGGGCAAATCCGTGCCAGACATCCGCGTTTTTGCGGAAAAATCAAGCCCTGTGGCGTTGGTGCGATCGAAATTCACCGTTGCGCCCAATTTTTCGGCCAAACGGACGATCGACTTTCCCTCTGGAGTATCGTCAAACAGGCTAGCAGCAAGGGCTACACTCGCAACATCCTCCAGCGAGTGACCGTTTACCGGAATGAACTCCTCGGCTAAACGGTTCCCCAGCGTGATCGTCCCCGTTTTGTCCAAAATCAGCGTATTCACGTCGCCGCAAGCCTCAACGGCGCGTCCAGAGGTCGCTATCACGTTAAACTGAGCGACGCGATCCATGCCCGCAATGCCGATCGCGCTCAGCAAACCGCCGATCGTTGTTGGAATCAGCGCCACCAGCAGCGAAATCAGCGTCACCACGCCCACAGGGGTTTTCACGTAATTTCCCACGGGCGGAATCGTCGCAACCACAATCAAAAACACCAGCGTTAGCACCGCCAGCAGCACCGTCAGCGCGATCTCGTTCGGCGTTTTCGACCTTTCAGCGCCCTCTACCAGCGCGATCATCCTGTCCAAAAATCCCTTACCGGGGTCGGCCATCACCCGCAGCGTCAATTCGTCGGAAAGGATGCGCGTACCGCCGGTGACGGAACTGGCGATGTCCGAACCCGGTTCCTTGAGCACCGGCGCGGATTCGCCAGTGATCGCAGATTCGTCTACAGATGCGACGCCTGCAATCACTTCGCCGTCGGCGGGAATGACATCGCCTGCGATCACTTTAATTTGGTCGCCCCGTCTCAGGGATGTCGAACTAACTTCTTGAATTGAACCGTCTGGTAGGAGTTTGCGGGCTGTTGTGTCGGCTTTGGTCGATCGCAGTGCGTCTGCTTGCGCTTTCCCCCGCCCTTCTGCTATCGCTTCGGCAAAATTAGCAAATACCAAGGTGAAGAACAAAATAAACGTGACTAAACCGTTGAAAACTCTCTGATTTTCGCCGGGAACCGGGCCGAACAGCGTCGGGTCGATCGTTAATAATGCAGTCACAATTGTGCCAACCCACACCACAAACATCACCGGATTTTTTAGCATTACCCGTGGGTTTAGCTTGACAAAAGCTTGTTTAAAAGCTCTTTGATAAAGGCCTTTTGTATTTGCTTTTGGCGTGTGCTTGCGAGACTCGCGAGAGCCTCTAGCAGGTTTTTTTGGGGAATCAGGGGTATGGGATGAGGTCATGTCGATTTGGGATTTTTAATGAACCACAGAGAACACAGAGAACGCAGAGAGAGAGAATAGTGAGGTTGAGAATTTTCGCTATTGAGATGGAGGAGTTGGTGTTGCTAAAGGTGTTGTGGGTACAGTTATCGATGCTGGTTCAAATTTGCCGCTGCTAATTTCATATCCTTCGGCAATTGGCCCTAAAGCTAGAACTGGGAAAAATGTCAGCGCGCCCAGAATTATAATTACTCCTGCGGTGACGCTGGTGAATAAAACTGAATCGGTTCTGAGAGTGCCGGTTGTTTCGGGAACCAGTTGTTTGTTCGTCATGCTGTCGGCTAAAAGTAGCAGGGCAATAATTGGAACGTAGCGCCCCAATAGCAGGCTGAAACAGGTGCTTAAATTCCACCAAAGTCCGGTAGGTGCGGGTTGAGAGTCGGCCAATCCTTCTAAGCCAGAACCGTTGTTGGCTGCCGCCGAAGCGTATTCGTACATCACCTGGGAAATGCCGTGAAATCCGGGGTTGCTGATGCCGCTCAAACTGTCGGTAAATGCGAGGGAAATGGCACCGGGGATTAAAACTGCGATCGGGTGAATTAACAAAACAACGCTGGCTAAAACAATTTCCCGTTTTTCAATTTTGCGTCCCAAAAACTCCGGCGTTCTCCCCACCATCAAGCCCGTGAGAAACACGCTCAAAATTGAGTAGATAAATAAGTAAGCAGTTCCCGTTCCTTGTCCGCCCCAAACGATTTGCAGAAACAAATTAAACAGAGTGGCAAAACCACCGGGAGGCATTAAAGAATCGTGCATTCCGTTGACAGCGCCGCACATTGTGCCAGTGGTAGTCACCGCCCACAGTGCAGTTTCTGCCCAGCCAAACCTAACTTCTTTGCCTTCTAAATTTGGTTGCTGCGAACCCAGTAAATTATTAATTTGAGGGTTGCCGCCGTACTCGCCAAATGCTGCAATGCCAATCAAAATTACATAGATGGCAAACACCATCCAAAAAATCAGCCATCCCTGCTTTTTGTTGTTGGCAAATCTGCCGTAGGTGTGAATCATAGCTGCTGGTATAGAAAGCATTGCTAGTGTTTCCAGCAGGTTGGTAAAAGGATTGGGATTTTCAAAAGGATGAGCCGAGTTAATGGCAAAAAATCCGCCGCCATTTTCTCCCAGTTGTTTGATGCTTTCAAAGTGAGCTACTGGGCCGCGAGCAATTATTTGCGTGCCGCCTTCTAAGGTACGGGCAACGGCCGGCCCTGCGAGGGTTTCCGGCACTCCTGAAATTAGCAAAAGTAAGGCAATTATTAAAGAAAGGGGTAGCAGAATCCGGGTGATTGATTGAATTAAATCGATGTAAAAGTTGCCCAAGGGACGGCCGGTCAAGCCCCGGATAAAGGCAATCCCTACTGCTAAACCGGTAGCTGCTGAGGTAAACATTAAAAATCCCAGGGTTAACTGGGACAAATAAGTAAATGTTGTCTCGCCGGAGTAATGCTGTTGGTCGGTATTTGTGAGGAATGAAATAGTTGTGTGCAGCGCAGTATCCCAGGTTGGGGCAGTTAAGCTGGTGGGATTTAAAGGCAGCACTCCTTGAAGCATGAAAATTAGGAAAACAAATATGCCCATTGCTGCATTGCTGTACAGTAGCGATCGCGCATATTGCCAACCTGTCATCGAATCTATAGACCGGATATTGCTGGCTTTATAGATGAGTTTTTCTAGGGGTTTAATAGCGGGGTCGAGAATGGTTGGTTCTCCCATGTACACCCGCGCCATGTAATTACCAAAAATAGGGGCGATCGCTACTACAATGATTAGCGTTAATGCGATTTGAATTAATCCTTCAAGCATAACTGAGCCAATACTTCCTTAAAAGTGCAATCTGCTTTTAAAAATCAATATACTTGCCGTTAGGATTTTTGATAATCAGCCCGCAGGTATAAGTTGCTGTTTAGCCGTTATACTTAGCTGCTATATATTTTCACTGACTGACAAATGTTTAAATATTTAGCAGTATCTATACTTGCAGATATAGATGTTATCTAAACGCTTGTTTTTGCGTCACTGTAGACAAATTTTAGCGAATAAAAACCCTAGGGATAAGGCAGAGAGTAGAGTGTAAATATAAAATATAAAATGGATGGATAAGGGATGTTAAACAGCTTATTAAAAATCACAGACAACCTGGCAATTCAAGAGAAGTATTTGCGGGGGAGGTGGTCGATCGCAATTTTATTCGCGATCGTTGTAGTGCTGGAATTTACTACGCCGTCGGAGTATCTGTTTGGGTATTTGTACACAGGGCCGATTTTATTGGCAAATTCGCGCTTGAGTCGGTTGGGTAAGTTGCAAATTACGCTGGTATCGGCAGCTTTGACGCTGTTAAATTTGTTTGTTCCTCCTGGAGAATCGATCGCCCTAGCAACTGTAGCAAATAGATCGATCGCAGTCATGGCTTTAGGGGTGACGGGATATTTGAGCGATCGCAACCAGCAGTACCAAGAGACGATCGCGATCGCTAAAGCTGAGTTGCAGTCGCAGCAGCAGCTAGCAAGCATCCGAGAAGATTTTGTCTCTACTTTGAGTCACGACTTAAAAACGCCGATGCTGGGGGCGATAGAAACAATTAAAGCTTTTGGGTCAGCAAAATTTGGGAATGTCACCGCCAGTCAGCAAAAAGTTCTCGAAACAATGGCGCGATCGCACAAAATGTCTCTACAATTAGTAGAAACGCTGCTGGATGTTTACCGCAACGATGCCGAAGGTTTAAAACTGCAACTTGCGGCCGTAAATTTAGTAGCTTTGGCAGAAGAAGTAATCGCAACACTCATCCATTTGTCGGCGGCGCGCCGAGTTTACATTAGTATGAGTTACGGAGAGTCAGATTTCCGTCGCTCTTTGTGGGTAAATGGCGATGCGGTTCAACTCCAGCGCGTTTTTGTTAATTTGCTAACAAACGGAATTAACCATTCTCCTCGCGGTGGCAAGGTAGAAATAATCATGGAATCTTATTCGAGTTTTCAGGTGGTGAAAGTTATCGATAGCGGGTTGGGAATTACTGCCGATGAACTGCCCCACTTGTTCGAGCGTTTTTATCAAGGACACAGCGATCGGCAAGCCAAAGGATCGGGATTAGGATTATACTTATCTCGCCAAATTATTGACGCCCACGGCGGTATAATTTGGGCAGAAAATAAATTGCCACACGGTGCTTTATTTGGATTCCGACTCCCTGCTATCCCACAGAAATGAAACCAGCTTATCCGTTGCGAATTCTCCTAGTTGAAGACGACGAACTGTTTCGGTTGGGGCTGCAAACGCGGTTGCAGCAAGAAAGTTGCTTGCAAGTAATTGCCGAGGCTGAAGATGGCGAAACCGCAGTAGAATTGACTCAGGAACACTTGCCAGATGTGGTAGTTCTCGATGTCGGTTTGCCTGGAATTGGCGGTATTGAAGCGTGCCGCCAAATTAAACAGCGACATCCAGCAATTCCCGTTTTAATCTTAACATCTCATTCCCAAAAATCCTTAATTGAAAGATTGATTAGTGCGGGTGCTCAGGGATATTGCCTCAAGGGAATTGCGGCGGAAACTTTGGTTTTAGCAATTCGATCGGTAGCGGCGGGTGCTTCGTGGTGGGATCAGGCGGCAACTGCGGAAATTCGGGCAGTTTTTGCTAATCCTGAACCTGTGAAAATTGGGTCAAAATCAGAAGTTTTGGAGAATCCGCTGACGAAGCGAGAACAGGAAATCTTGGCTTTAGTTGCGGGGGGGAAAAGCAATCAGGAAATTGCACAAATATTGTACATTGCTCCGGGGACTGTGCGGGTTCACGTCCACGCGATTTTGCAAAAGTTAGAAGTGCGCGATCGCACTCAAGCTGCTGTACTCGCAATTCAGAAAGGATTGGTAGCAGAAGAACTTTTGGCGATCGAACCCTAAAAAAGCGAGTTGTGTACTGGAATTGTCGGTTTTTTAAAGGAATTATTGGCTAAACCCGCCCCTATCAAAAGGCTTCTGTTGCAGGTTCATGGGAAATTAGTATTCGTCTTGATTGTTAATTTTACTCATGACATTAAATTTGTGAATTTGCTAAGGTAGACAGGCATTAATTTTCCTACCGTCATCTAACCAAAGGTGTATTATGCCAAATTTTATCAGTTCAGTTTTTAGTTCGATCGCCTTTATCGACTCTGCCCTTCCCGACAGCCAAACTCTCCACAACGGCATCGCAGCGGGGACAGAAGTTATTACCTTGGATGCGGCGCGGGATGGAGTAGAACAAATTACTGAGGCACTAGCGAATCGCAGCAATATTAAAAGTATTCATATCATCTCCCACGGCCGCCCCGCGAGTTTACTGCTAGGCGCGATCGATCTAAACTTGACAAATTTAAAAACTTATGCTAAGCAATTGCAGCGTTGGTCGCGATCGCTGGGAGACAGTGGAGAGATTTTGCTGTACGGGTGCGATGTAGCGGCGGGGGAAAAGGGCGCTAACTTTGTGCAGCAACTGAGTCAGCTAACCAAGGCAAAAATTGCTGCTTCTCGATCGCCGATCGGCAGTTCGGCTAAGGGCGGAGATTGGGAATTAGATTATACAACAGGAGCGGTGTCCTCTGGGCTGGCGATCGGGCCAACAACAAGAGCCACTTATCAATTTGCCTTCGGCGTCACCCTCTACGACGGCAGCAGTAACTTTCCAGCCGGATCGCCCGTCGGTATCGGGGCATCGGGCACTACTCAATTAGGTTACGGACAAGTACCTCTTCCCATACCTATTTTTTTCCCATTCGGTGGTGGTATCCTAGCTACAGGTGCGTTCTCGCCAAACACTGGCATTAATACTGCGAGCGTGACGGCGGCTAATAACACTACAGGCTATGCAGGCTACACCAACTACAGATACACTCCCGCAACTCCGACCCCGACACCAGCAACATTTACTCCAGTCAGCGCAACTTTTCCCGCACTTGACCGCACCAACGGTTACAGCGTTTCTTTTCGAGTTGCAGTCACCGCTGAAAACAGTATTAGTAACGATCGGGCCGGTTTCAGCATCATCGCCATTAGCAGCGACGCTCAAAATGGCATTGAACTGGGTTTCACCAAGGGGAACTTTCCCCCCAACGGAGGTATATTTGCTCAAACCGGTGGTACACCAACATCAGCTCCCACCTTTACTCGCGGGGAAAATGCACCTTTACCTTTTAACATCAACACTGCTACCGACTACAAACTCGTAGTTCAAGGCAACACTTACACCCTGTTTGCCGGCCCAACAGCAATACCAGGCCTGACAAATCAACCGCTACGCAACTACACGGCATTTAATCCAGCAACCAGCCAGCCGCGTTTACCCTACAATCCCTACAGCCAGCCAAACTTCCTATTTTTCGGGGACGCCACGGATCAAGCAAGTGCCGCTTTTACTCTCGGCACCATCTCGGTTAATAATTTCCCGGTGGCCGTCGATGACGGCAGCTACAGCGTCGTGCACGACAAAGTTCTCAGCGTCTCTGGGGCGGGAGTCTTAAGCAACGACACCGACGCCAACAGCGGCGACGCGCGTAGTGCCGTGGTAGTTACAACCGCGAGCAACGGTACAGTCAAGTTAAATCTCACCGGCGACTTCACTTATACTCCGAAAGCTGGCTTTGTAGGCACTGATACCTTCACCTATAATGTTAGCGACGGCACAGATTCATCTGTCCAACCAGCAACAGTTACGATTAACGTTACAAATAATAATCTCCCGTTTGCAGTAATTGACAATTACAAAACCCTTCACGGTCAAGTCCTGAACGTGGCTGTTGGTGAGGGAGTTTTAGCCAACGACATCGACTTGGATGGTGATTTGCGGACGGCAACTCTAGTCACAAATCCCAAGAATGGCACTCTCGGATTGAATAAGGATGGTTCGTTTACTTATACTCCCAATCCAGGATTCTTTGGACCTGATAGTTTTACTTACACTGTCAGCGATGGGGCTGCTACTTCACCAGCAATTTCGGCAAATATCAATGTCATAAACAATCCGCCGAACGTACAAATTGACAATTACAAAACCCTGCACGATCAAGTCCTGAACGTGCCTGTGGCTGAGGGAGTTTTAGCCAACGATAGCGACTTAGACAAGGATTTGCGGACGGCAACTCTAGTCACAAATCCCAACAATGGCACTCTCGGATTTAATAAGGATGGTTCGTTTACTTATACTCCGAACCCTGGATTTTTTGGACTCGATATCTTTACCTACAGTGTCAGCGATGGGGCTGTTACGACACCAGCAATTTCGGCAAATATCAATGTCATAAACAATCCGCCGAACGTACAAATTGACAATTACAAAACCCTGCACGATCAAGTCCTGAACGTGCCTGTGGCTGAGGGAGTTTTAGCCAACGATAGCGACTTAGACAAGGATTTGCTGACGGCAACTAAAGTCAGAAATCCCAACAATGGCACTCTCGGATTTAATAAGGATGGTTCGTTTACTTATACTCCGAACCCTGGATTTTTTGGACTCGATAGCTTTACCTACAGTGTCAGCGATGGGGCTGTTACGACACCAGCAATTTCGGCAAATATCAATGTCATAAACAATCCGCCGATCGTACAACCCGAAAATTACCCTACCTTACACGATCGAGTCTTGAACCTGCCTGCCGCCAAGGGAGTTTTAGCCAACGATAGCGACGTTGATGGCGATGTGTTGACGGCAACTAAAGTCACAAATCCCACCAATGGCACTCTCGCATTCAATAAAGACGGTTCTTTTATCTATACTCCCAATCCGGGATTCGTGGGACTCGACAGCTTTACATACACAGTCAGCGACGGGGCTGCTACTTTACCAGCAATCGCGAATATCTCTGTCACCAACAATCCGCCGATCGTACAACCCGAAAATTACCCTACCTTACACGATCGAGTCTTGAACCTGCCTGCCGCCAAGGGAGTTTTAGCCAACGATAGCGACGTTGATGGCGATGTGTTGACGGCAACTAAAGTCACAAATCCCACCAATGGCACTCTCGCATTCAATAAAGACGGTTCTTTTATCTATACTCCCAATCCGGGATTCGTGGGACTCGACAGCTTTACATACACAGTCAGCGACGGGGCTGCTACTTTACCAGCAATCGCGAATATCTCTGTCACCAACAATCCGCCGATCGTACAACCTGAAAATTACCCTACCCTACACGATCGAGTCTTGAACGTGCCTGTTGCCAAGGGAGTTTTAGCCAACGACAGCGACGTTGATGGCGAGGTATTGACGGCAAATATTTTTAGCAACCCCAACAACGGCACGATCGCATTCAATAAAGATGGTTCTTTTATCTATACTCCCAATCCGGGATTCGTGGGACTCGACAGCTTTACATACACAGTCAGTGACGGGGCTGCTACTTTACCAGCAATTTCGGCAAATATCAACGTTACAAACAATCCGCCGATCGCACAACCCGATACCTACAGCGTCAGTGCGGGAACAGTCCTCAGCAAAATAGTGCCGGGAGTTTTAGCCAACGACTCCGACGCAGATTTGGACACGCTGAGTGCTGCGGTGGCCGCAAATCCGACGAAAGGGTCGATCGCCCTCAACAAAGACGGTTCTTTCACTTATACTCCTAACGCTGGCTTTTCTGGAACAGACACATTTACCTACACAGTCAGCGACGGAATAGTTAGCTCGGAACCGGCTACCGTGACTGTCAGCGTCAACAATAACCCGCCTGTGGCGAATTCTGACAGCTATACTACTGCTTTTAATACGAGTCTCAACGTGACTGGTTTGGGAGTCTTAATCAACGATACAGACCCGGAAAATGACCCGCTGACGGCGATTCTGGTGACAAATCCGGCTACAGGGTCGATCGCCCTCAACGCTAACGGTTCTTTCACTTATACTCCGAATGCTGGTTTTGCAGGGACAGACTCTTTTACCTACAAGGCTAATGACGGGAAAGCTGATTCTGCGATCGTCACGGCAAGCATTGTTGTCAATAACCCTCCGACTCCGACTCCCACGGAAACTCCGACTCCCACGGAAACTCCGACTCCAACTCCCACGGAAACTCCGACTCCCACGGAAACTCCGACTCCCACGGAAACTCCGACTCCAACTCCCACGGAAACTCCGACTCCCACGGAAACTCCGACTCCAACCGCAACTCCGACTCCAACCGCAACTCCGACTCCAACCGGAACTCCGACTCCAACCGGCACTCCGACTCCAACCGGAACTCCAACCCCCACGGGAACTCCGACTCCAACCGGAACTCCAACCCCCACGGGAACCCCGACTCCAACTCCCACGGGAACTCCGACTCCCACGGAAATTCCAACTCCCACGGAAACTCCAACTCCCACGGGAACTCCGACTCCCACGGAAACTCCGACTCCCACGGGAACTCCGACTCCAACCGGAACTCCGACTCCAACCGGAACTCCGACTCCCACGGAAACTCCAACCCCAACCGGAACTCCAACTCCGACTCCCACGGAAACTCCGACTCCCACGGAAACTCCGACTCCCACGGAAACTCCGACTCCAACCGGAACTCCAACTCCCATCGGAACTCCGACTCCAACCGGAACTCCGACTCCAACCGGAACTCCAACTCCCATCGGAACTCCGACTCCAACCGGAACTCCGACTCCAACCGGAACTCCAACTCCCATCGGAACTCCGACTCCAACCGGAACTCCGACTCCCACGGAAACTCCGACTCCCACGGAAACTCCAACCCCAACCGGAATTCCGACTCCCACCGGCACTCCGACTCCCACCGGAATTCCTGTTGACTCTGACAGCGTTCAAGGGGGCGATGCCGATTGCATTTGCGAACAGATTACCCTACCCGCGATCGGTTCGATTCCGGGCCCGAATTCTGTCGATCGCACTTTCAATGGCACTGACGGCGACGACTTCCTCATCGGCAGCAATCTCAACGACGTTATCAGCGGTTTCAACGGCGACGACGTTCTGCTGGGCGAAAAGGGCAACGACAATATTTACGGGGGACTGCCCACCAATATCCCCCTTGGCCCGAATGCAGACAAAGACTTGCTGTTTGGCGGCAATGGCAATGATTACCTCAACGGCGCCGGCGGCGACGATCGCATTTTCGGGGGTAAGGGCGATGATGTGGCGATCGGTGGCAAAGACGATGACTTGATTTGGGGCGACAAGGGCAATGACACTCTAGTTGGGGCTCAGGGTAACGACTGCTTGTTTGGCGGCAATTTTGACCCGTCTAGCCTTGACTCGACTGGACGCGATTTGCTGTTTGGCGGTGCGGGCAACGACTTCTTGAATGGGGGAGATGCTGCGGATACTCTAAGCGGTGGCGAGGGCAATGATACGGTTTATGGCGGCAAGGGCAATGACGTTGTGGTGGGGGGTACTGGCAACGATCGGCTGTTGGGCGATCGCGGCAGTGATAGCATTTGTGGCGACGATGGGGACGATACTATTTTCGGAGACAGTGCGATCGACTTTAACGGCGAGGCAGATTCCCTGTGCGGCGCTGCTGGCAACGATCTGATGTTTGGCAACGGCGGTTCCGATAAACTGTGCGGCGATGAGGGCAACGATACTCTCTACGGCGGCAAAGGTGACGATTGTCTGATTGGGGGTTTGGGAAATGATATTCTCAACGGCGGCATTGGGCGCGATCGCTTTGTTTTAACAGCAGGTGAAGGCAGCGATCAAATTACTGATTTCACAAAAGGTGAAGATTTGCTGGTGTTAGCGGGCGGTCTAACTTTTTCTCAACTTAGTATTACCCAAAGCGCTAATGCAGCTTTCATCAGGATTGGTGAGAACGGTCAACTGTTGGCTGCTTTGAATGGAGTGCAAGCTAGTGCGATCGATCTGAATGATTTTACCATCTTCGGGTAAGCACAACTTAATTAACTAAGGTGCGGAGTACGCACCTTAGTTAATTATGTAGGGTGCACAGCGCGTAGCTTGCCCCTATGAGCAGTGTATCAAATCACTTTTGGCGTCCGGGAGTGCGATCGACAATACTCCAAGCTTTTGCTTGACACTGCTCTGCACTCCCGGTATTATTTTAGTAATAAAAATGACTTAAAAAAGCCACTTTACGGAGAAACTACTGACAGTGTATTTACGTAAATAAAAATTAAATGTAAAAAAATTGATAGTAGTTGGCAGCTAATACATAATCATCTCAAATTTAGGTGCATCTAGATGGGACAGATAATTATTAACGAATTCCGGCGGGACGGGCAATTCCAGGGGAATGAGTATGTGGAACTGCTGTTGACGGAAGATGTAAGCGCAACTCAGCTTCAGAGCTATTTTGTAGGCGACTCAACTGAGCCAACAGTAGCTAAATATTCAGCTTATCGATTTACTAATATGGCAAGTATTGCTCCTGTGTTTAAAGCAGGAACAATACTTACGATCGGCGGTTCGCCTGCCGATCAAGAGATTGCCTACAACCCCATACCGTCGGGAACAAACAACGATTGGAACATTCGATTGAGTCCCCAAGGTGGATTTTTGACAAAGCTGCTCCCAGCCGGAAATTTTCATGGGAATTTCGCGGAGTCAGATGTTGTTTATGTTGATAATGCTAGCACTACAAATACCGATACAATAGATTCGATCGCCTGGAGGAGTCCAGGAACAGGAACTCACGGAGCCTTTGGGAGTGCAGCTAAGGTGCAAATTCCAGCACCACCCAACGGGGGTAATGTTGAGTTTTCCAGCGCTATTGGCGGCATCAACAGAACTGCTAGTTATACTATAGATAGTCCCGGCTCCTTGGGTTTGCCCAACGGCGGAATTAACAGTATTTATATTAACAGTCTCCGCAACCGATCGGTTAACATTGCTCCCAATTTGGCAACTCCTAATGTTAATCCGCCGATCGCAATTAATGAAAATATACCCAGCGTCGCTAACACAGGCTTTAGTATTTTTAACATCACTAGCGAGTTAGGAAGTGACGCTAATGGCGATCCTTTGGGTGTCGCAGTCACCGCTGCAGACAATACTAACGGTAACTGGCAATTTTCAACAGATGGCAATACTTGGACAAATTTCGGTGCAGTGTCGGAAACTTCAGCAACAGTGCTCGGCCCGACTCCTCTTTATAATGGCTTACTTGGTAACACTCCCAGTTCTCAAAATTGGCTGTCTTTGACTAACTCAAATTTTGCTTCTCCTACCGCTACAGCTTCAGAATTTTTTAGCGGTAATGGAGTTAATTTAAACAGCAGTGCGGACAATAGCATTTATGCTGGCTATACAAATAATCCTTTAAATCCGTCATTTCCCCCGCTCGATCGCACTACAGGCTTTAGCTTGTCTTTTAATCTCCAAATTATCTCGGAATCCCGCACTAATCAAAATCGGGCGGGTTTTAGCATTGTTGCTGTTACTAGCGATCGCAAAGCCATTGAAATCGGTTTCCAGCGGCTATCTGAAAACTCTGGCAATATCTTTGCACAAGGCGACGGCATTACTCCCAACCTAGTCGGACAAACCAACGGCTTATTTGTTGCAGCAGAGAATGTTGCTTATAACACCAATATTGCTACTAACTACACTCTCAGAGTTCAAGGTGACAATTACTTTCTTTCCGATGGCAGCGATATCATACTAACCGGCCCGCTGCGCGATTATTCAGGATTTAGCGACCAGATAGATCCTTACGAAACTCCTAATTTTCTATTCCTCGGTGACGGCACTAACTCGGCGCAAGCTAACATCAACCTGACGGGGGTTTCCCTGCAAACGCCTGCGAGAGTCCGCTTTGTACCCAACCCAGACTATTACAGTACCCCTGGAAGCGAACCAACAATTACTTTTCGGGCATGGGATGGAAGTAACGGAGTGGGTAACGGTACTGCGGGCGTCAATGCTTCAGTTACTGGGGGAACAACGCCGTTTAGCACTAATAGTTTAACAAGTTCGATCGCAGTTAATCCAGTCAACGATCCACCTTCGTTTGTCAAAGGGGTCGATCGCACTCTCAGCAGCAATTCGGGGCCACAAACCATCCCCGGATGGGCGACTGCGATTTCTCCAGGCCCTAACGAATCAGGACAAACTGTGGCTTTTCAAGTGGTAGGGAATGATAATGCTGCTTTGTTTAGTGTACAACCTGCGATCGACTCGGTGGGGACGCTAACCTTTACACCGATGCCGGGGGCGATCGGCAGTGCTAATATAACTCTAAACCTGAGAGATAATGGCGGTAGAGATAACGAAGGACTCGATACTTCTGATACCCAATCGTTCATTATCAACCTCACTAATCCAGGCACATTTAATTTCAGCAACGCCAACTACAGCGTTAATGAAAACGGTCAATTTGCCACAATTACCGTTACTCGCACTGATGCTAATGTGGCTGCTGCTGTCAGTTACAGTACAAGTAATGGCACTGCTAATGCTGGTAGTGACTATAACCAGAAATCGGGAACATTAAATTTTGGCATTGGCGAAACTACTCAAACTTTCACGATTCCAATTGTGGATGATTCAGAGATAGAAGAGAAGGAAACTGTTAATTTAACTCTGAACAATCCCACTAACAAAGCAGATTTAGGAGCAATTTCTAGTGCTGTTTTGACTATTGTAGATACAACTCCAACTCCGACGCCGACGCCTGCGGAAACTCCAACTCCCACGGGAACTCCGACGCCTGCGGAAACTCCAACTCCCACGGGAACTCCGACGCCTGCGGAAACTCCGACGCCAACTCGGACTCCGACGCCTGCGGAAACTCCAACTCCCACGGGAACTCCGACGCCTGCGGAAACTCCGACGCCAACTCGGACTCCGACGCCTGCGGAAACTCCCATTCCGACGCCTGCGGAAACTCCGACGCCAACTCCAACTCCGACGCCTATTTCCACTGCGACGCCAATTCCGACACCGACGCCAATTCCTGCGGAAACTCCCATTCCGACGCCTGCGGAAACTCCGACGCCAATTCCAACTCCGACGCCTATTTCCACTGCGACGCCAATTCCGACACCGACGCCAATTCCTGCGGAAACTCCCATTCCGACGCCTGCGGAAACTCCGACGCCAATTCCGACGCCAATTCCTGCGGAAACTCCGACGCCTGCGGAAACTCCGACGCCAATTCCGACGCCAATTCCTGCGGAAACTCCGACGCCTGCGGAAACTCCGACGCCAATTCCGACACCAATTTCGACATCTGGAGAAACTCCAATCCCAACGGCTAAACCTGGGGAAACACCGATCGCAACTGACAATTCGATCGCCCAAACCACATCTCCAACAACAGAAACCCCCACACCGGCGCTAATTCCTGCTGCTTCGGAAGACTGTATGTGCGATCGAATTACTTTAGCCGATCGCACTTCCATTCCCGGCCCGAATATCCCTGAAAATACCCTCAACGGTACTGACGGTAAAGATACTCTAACCGGCAGCAATATTAATGACATCATCAACGGTTTCAATGGCAGCGACTGGCTAAAGGGCTTATTCGGCAGCGACAATATTTACGGTGGCCTTGCTAGCCCAGTTACTGTTGGCGCGGATGCAGACAGCGACACCATATTTGGCAACGAAAATAACGACTATCTCGTCGGCCACGCTGGGAATGACCTTATTTATGCGGGTAAAGATTCTGATGTGGCGATCGCAGGCAAAGATAATGACATAGTTTGGGGCGACAAAGGCAACGATACCCTACTTGGCGATGAAGGTAATGACAGTTTATTTGGTGGCACTTCTGAGGCGTCTGACGGTGGCTTGACAGGAAAAGATTTGCTTTTTGGCAATAATGGCAACGACGTTTTATACGGACAAGAAAGCGAAGATACTCTTTCTGGCGGCGAGGACAATGATACCTTACACGGCGGCAAAGATAACGATATAATTTGCGGTGATTCTGGCAATGATTTGCTGTTTGGAGAGTTGGGAAATGACACCATCTGCGGCGGCAATGGCGAGGATACGATTTTCGGAGATATTGACAATATCGCGAGGGATGCTAGCAGTCAAAAAGATTATTTGTGCGGCGGTAGTGGCAATGATTTAATTTTTGGTAATGAAGATGCCGATCGATTGTTCGGGGGTGACGGTAGCGATACTCTCTACGGCGATAATGGTGATGATACTTTGATTGGGGGAATTGGCGACGACTGGTTGAGGGGAGACTTCGGAAACGATACGCTGCAAGGGGGAAGCGGGCGCGATTACTTTTTCTTGACTGCGGGAGAAGGCCGCGATGTCATCGCTGATTTTACGCAAGGTGAAGATTTATTAATTTTGACGGGAGGGTTAACGGTCGATCGACTCAGCATAGTTGAAGAAAACACTACAACTTTTATCAAAATTGCCAACACGGATCAAATCTTAGCTAGCCTAAAAGGTGTGCCAGCTAATCTCATCACTCAACAGGATTTTACAGTAATTGGACTACCTGGTTTGTAGATAATATGGAATCCGGTTGTATCAGAACGATCGCTAATATCATGTCCGATCGATTAACCATAATATCCCGGTGGGGGCGGGTTTTTGAGATGGTCAATTATTGGCAGGTATTGTTGGTGAGGGGAACCCCTACAAAAATCGCGATCGCTCGACTGGACATGATATTATATCATGTCCGGTGTGCGATTCGTTTAACCTAAATGGGTAGGTTCTCCTATCCAGGGACGGTTAGCCTAACTCCTAGAAGTTAGTGATAACTGATTACACTTATGGGTGAGGCATTAAGTCAAGTCCCAGTCCGCAGGTGCAGCGGTAAAAGCATATCCCCTATTTTGTTAGGTAGCAACTAACAGGATAA
>NZ_JAUBOR010000032.1:6447-62228 GCF_036700305.1 Microcoleus sp. Z1_A1 | reverse complement strand
GCCCGTCCAAAAAGGACGGGCGGGACGCCCATCCCACAATAACAATTAAAATTGTAAGTTATTTAATTCGCGATCCTAAGTATGCGTTCCCAGCCAGAGTCTGGGAACGAGAAAAAACGATTTTTCTCGTTTTGTAGGAGTGCGAGTCCCCCTCGCTTGTTTGCCTATATATCAAGTTGGTAACGTGTAGATTGCACATTCCGCGCTAAGGTGCGATCGGAATTCTGATAGCAAATTCCGTGCCCTTGCCCAATTCCGAATTACAATATAATTCGCCTTTGTGTCTTTCTACAATAATTTGATAGCTAATTGACAAACCCATTCCCGTGCCTTTGCCAATGGGCTTGGTAGTAAAAAATGTATCGAATATCTGCTGTTTGACTTCCTCAGTTATTCCAGGGCCGTTGTCGGCAATTTTAATTTCTACAAAATTGCCGACAACTTCCGTACCAATCATAATCTGGCTGGGATTTTCTAGCATTTCTCGACAAGTTTGCCTACTGTTGGCATCTTCTAAAGCATCGATCGCATTGCTGAGGATATTCATAAAAACTTGATTGATCGGCCCAGCGAAACACTCAACGGTTGGCAATTTTCCGTAGTGTTTTACAATTTGAATTGGCTGCTTTTCTCCGTTCCCTTTCAAACGGTGATTGAGAATTAACAGCGTGCTGTCGATACCTTCGTGGAGGTTAACGGGTTTCATCTGTGAATCGTCATGCCGCGAAAAGTTCCGCAGCGACTGCACAATCTGGCAAATGCGATCGACACCAACGCTCATTGAAGATAGTATTTTAGGTAAATCTTCAGCTAAAAAATCTAGATCATTTTTTTCTCTTTGCTCTTGAATTTCTGCGACTGGATTAGGATAGTGTTGTTGATAGAGTTCGAGGTGATCGAACAAGTCTTGAGTATAATTGGTCAGATGAGCGAGATTGCCGTAAATGAAGCTGACTGGGTTGTTAATTTCGTGAGCGACGCCGGCAAGTAGCAATCCCAAACTAGACATTTTTTCGCTTTGAACTAATTGGGAATTAGTGGCTTTTAGTTGCTCCAGTGTGGCTCCTAGTTGAGCTGCTTGTTCTCGGCTTTGTGCTTCGGAATTATGCAAGGCTTCTTCGGCTTGTTTGCGCTCCGTGATGTCTCTCTGTACGCCAATAAAATGAGTTAATTGGCCCATTCGATCGCGCACGGGAGATATGGAGAAACAATTCCAGAAAGCGGTTCCGTCTTTGCGGTAATTCTTTAATATTACCTTGCATTCGCTTTCTGCTTGCAAGGCTTGGCGAATTATTTCTACTGCCGCCGGATCCGTATCGCTTCCGTGCAAAAATCGGCCGTTTTTTCCGATAATTTCCTGCCGCCGATAACCTGTCATGCTTTCAAATGCTGGATTGCAATAAATAATTGGATTTTCGGGGTCAGTGGCGTCAGAAATCGTAACTCCGGTGCTAGTAGCTGCGATAGCTCGATCGTACAACCAAAGCATTTCTTCTGCGCGCTTGCGATCGGTAATGTCCCGCAGCGTAGCTAAATAAGCCATTTCTCCGTCCCATTCCGTTTCCACCACCCGCATTTCTACTACAGCATTTGCTTTTTGCTTGCGAATAGCTTCAACTTCTGTTTGCACGACGCGAGTTCCTGGTGCTTCTGTTTTTCCAACTTGGGGAATAATATCCGTCGCCATCTCAAGGTCACAAGCGGAAACTTCTACTACTAAATTGCCAAAAAATGCTTGCCCTAAAAGTTCCTCTGCGGTGCAGTTAAACAGCGCTTCTGCTGACTGGTTGGCAAAACAGACAAGTCCTAGCTTGTTAACGATTGCGATGCCGTCGGCATTTTTTTCGATCACATTCCTAAACCGAGATTCGCTAGCTTTCAAATCCTGCTTTAGCTGTTCCATTGCTCGCTCCATCTGCTGCAATTCGCACAAACTAACACTATAAGCTTCGGAAATATTGGTCTCTGGTGAATTCTGGATTCTTTTTTTTGAAATCTGTTGGTAGCTTGTTCTATTAGTCAGATTGGGAGCAGTTTGTTTATGATTCCTGCTAATATTACTGAGCTTATTTTCTGGATCTGCTTCTTGAAAAAACATATGTTAACCCTACCAAATTATTGTTTAGATTAATGTGTGGCGATCGCCCTATTTTTCGGGAAATTTAGGGAGAGAGCAATTTACACCCGATGCTAGCACATTACTTTTAGAATTCATCATAAAACATCGTTAAAATTCAAGAGCGATCGCCCTATAATTATCTATTAAGTTTTATTAAGTAATTTCAACAACATTGACACTTACGTAGCGACACGAACTGTGGAAGCTGGATATGGCTTCAATCCCCCTCGCACTCACAAAATAATCAGTTCCACGCGCAAGTTCTAGATATCTAGAAACCACTGGTCAGTATAAAATATTATATAAATTTGACAAAAAATATGGTCACAAATAAGCGAACTCATCTTTGATTATTAAAAATAATCATAATTAGCCATGACCAAATCATCTCCCTGCGGGCCGATTTGGTATAGAATATAACCTATCTATTTTTGCGATCGCAACTTCAAACCAATGGCACGTCTAGCACTTCTGAGCACATCCAATAAAACCGGACTAATCGACTTAGCGCGCAGTCTAGTAGAAGAATTTGAATTTGACATAATTAGTAGTGGCGGGACAGCAACGGCTCTCAAAGAAGCAGGCATCCCAGTCACCAAAGTTGCAGAATATACTGGTTCCCCCGAAATTTTGGGAGGGCGAGTCAAAACACTTCACCCACGAATCCACGGTGGCATTTTAGCACGCCGCGACGTACCGGAAGACCTCGCAGATTTAACCGCAAATCAAATTCGGGCGATCGATCTAGTTGTAGTCAATCTGTATCCCTTTGAAGAGACAATTTCTAAACCAGGAGTTACTCTAGCAGACGCAATTGAGCAGATAGATATCGGCGGGCCGGCAATGTTGAGAGCTTCCGCCAAAAACCATGCTCATTTGACAGTTTTGTGCGACCCAGAACAGTACAATACTTATTTAAAAGAACTGCGGGAAAATGGTGGCGAAGCATCCTTAGAGTTTCGGCAAAAATGCGCTCTAGAAACCTTTAAACATACAGCCAACTACGATCGCGCGATCGCAACTTATCTCAGCAGCAGCCAATCCGCTGAAAAATCTTCGCTACCAGACGAGTTTAATTTATCAGGAAAAGAGTTGCAAACTCTCCGCTACGGCGAAAATCCCCATCAAGCCGCCACCTGGTATCAAAGCGGAACTACACCGACAGGCTGGACGACTAGCACCATCCTGCAAGGCAAAGAATTAAGCTACAATAATTTAGTAGATTTAGAAGCAGCAAGGCGGCTAATCGTAGAATTCCCCGACACACCTGCCGCCGCTATTCTGAAGCACACAAATCCTTGCGGTACAGCCTTGGGAACAACTATTTCTGAAGCTTATCAAAAAGCCTTCGACACCGATTCAGTCTCAGCTTTCGGCGGAATTGTCGCCCTCAATCGCCCGATTGATGCTGCTACCGCAACGGCGTTAACTCAAACATTTTTAGAATGTATTGTCGCGCCGGGGTGCGAGCCAGAAGCAGAAGAAATTATCAAAAAAAAGGCGAAAGTTCGAGTATTAATTTTGCCAGATTTGACTCAAGGGCCGCCACAAACTGTTAAAGTTATTGCAGGCGGTTTGCTGGTGCAAGACTCAGATAATATAGTAGAAGAAACTAGCAAATGGCGGGTTGTTACTGAGAAACAGCCGACGGCGGGAGAGTTGGAAGAATTGCTGTTTGCTTGGAAAGTAGCGAAACACGTCAAATCTAATGCGATCGTTGTGACGCGCGATCGCACTACAATCGGTGTCGGCGCCGGACAAATGAATCGCGTGGGTTCGGTTAAACTAGCATTGGAACAAGCAGGAGAAAAGAGCAAAGGAGCGATTTTGGCTAGCGACGGTTTCTTCCCCTTCGACGATTCCGTAAAAACGGCGGCTGAGGCGGGCATAATTGCGATCGTCCAACCGGGAGGAAGTATGCGCGATCGAGATTCCATTGAAGCCGCCAACCAACTCGGAATCACAATGGTTTTCACTGATATCCGCCACTTCTTGCATTAGGAATAAGACCTAAAGCAATTTTCAATTGTGTGCCATATTGTAGGGATACAATAGTGTTTATTGGTCTTAACTTAAGTCGGAAATTATTTGTATCTCTGGTTTTACTCTAAGTCTCGATCCCCCTAAATCCCCCTTAAGAAGGGGGACTTTGAGAAGAATCCTTTCCCGTCTTAAGACGGGAGACTTTGACACTCTTGTCTCCCCCTTAACAAGGGGAACTTTTACACTCTTGTCCCCCCCTTTTTAAGGGGGGTTAGGGGGGATCGGGAAGGCTATGACACCAATCAACACTGTTATGTCGTACCAAATTCCCAGTTGCGTCCTTCAAAAATTATGACTAGCACAATTCAACCGCAAATTAAACCCCAAGACATAAAAGTCAAAATCCTGCTCACCGGGGGACATCAATGCACCGTCACCCTCAAATCTGATACACCATTATTGCACAGCCTGATCAAAACATTAGTCGATCGCACCCAACAAACACTGGGTTTTTCGCCCTTATTTCAAATCCCCATAGACGACGGGCGTTCCGCCCTTTCTTTTCCCGGCGAACACCTAGTCGGATTAGTCACAGAACCCCCAATTTACTTGCAGCAACTGCAACCGCAGCAGCCTGCAACTCCTGTAGAAATTCCCGCCGAAATTCCCGCCGAAATTCCCGCCCCTGCGCCGCCTGTAAATGACGACTTAATATCTCGCTACGCCCAAATAGACAACTTTTTGACCCCTGCCGAAAAAAACAAACTCCTTAAATATGTCTTAGCAAAAGAATCAGAATTTGTGACAACCAGCACCTCAACTAATGCCGAAGACTACCGCCGTTCGATGGTACTCCACTCGTTCCCCGAATTTTCCGAACTGATGGTTAATCGCATCAAAGCAATTCTCCCCGACGTGCTGCAAAAATTAAATATTCCCTCATTTCCGCTTGGTGAAATAGAAGCTCAGTTAACCATGCACAATGACAACAACTTTTATAAGCTTCACAACGACAGCGGCTCTCCAGATACCGCCACCCGGTTTTTCACTTACGTTTACTATTTCTATCGAGAACCCAAAGCTTTTTCAGGTGGCGAATTGCAAATTTACGACAGCAAAATTGAGAACAATTTTTATGTTGCAGACAAGACATTCAGAACTGTTGAACCTCGCAATAACAGCATAGTATTTTTTCTGAGTCGCTATATGCACGAAGTTTTGCGAGTTAGCTGTCCCTCAAAAGCTTTTGCTGATAGCCGATTTACTATTAACGGCTGGGTACGTAAAGCAAATTGAGGTTAATATCATGTCGGGTCGAGCTACCGCGATTTTTGTAGGGGCGGGTTCCACCAACCATAATCGCCAATAATTGACAATCTCAAAAACCCGCCCCGACCGGGATATTATGGTTAATCGATCGGACATGATATAATTCATTGTCCGGGACGCACTAATCACCTAATTATGTCATTCTGAGTGAAGCGAAGAATCTCAAATTATTGCCACACCATTACAATGGGTAAGTCCCGATATCTGATACCAATTTCATAAAGTTATGCTACATAGAAAGTTTTACTCCCCCCCTTAATAAGGGGGGGTTGGGGGGGTAGATATGTAGCGCTATTTTATGAATTTGGTAGGAGATTCTTCACTTCCCAAAGCCTACCCTCAGAATGACAGAATTATCTTACTCAAAACTATTTCATTCTTACTCCAGTGCTCCAGCACTTTTGAGCAATTTTACCACACTGGAATAACCCTTAAACTCAGCCAGCATTAAAGCTGTATAATTTCCCGGATTTTTGTGGTTTAGTTCTGAACCAGCATCAATTAAAATCTTTACTGCATCAGGATAACCCCGATGTGCGGCCCACATTAAAGCAGTTGCGCCCGAATCATCCAGCACGTTGACATCGGCACCTTTTTCGACTAATAATTGGACGATCGCCATATAACCGCGATCGCACGCCTTCATTAAAGCCGTTTTCCCCAAATCCGCCGGGACATTCGGATCAGCACCGCCCTCAAGCAAAGCCTTCACAGTCTCGGTATGTCCGTGAAACGCAGCCAGCGTCAAAGCCGTCTCCCCAAAGTTTTTCGCATTCAGAAACTCATCCCGATTTGAGTTTACTTTTTGCAGCAAAGCCGATACGATCGCACTGTGGCCGTGAACAGCCGCCACCAGTAAAGGCGTATCGCCCAACCTATTTCTAGCACCGACACTAGCACCTCGGTTTAAGAGCAATTCCACCACATCTTCGCAGCCTTCAACCACCGCAAAATTCAAAGCAGTTTCATCATCTTTATCCTTAGCGTTGATATCCGCGCCAGCATCGAGTAAGATATGGGCGATCGGCGCATTTCCCCCAGCAGCAGCCGCCATCAAAGCCGTGCCCCCATCTCCATTTTTTACATTCGCATTAGCACCCGCACCAAGCAAAGTTTGCACCACATCAGTATTGCCAGAATCCGCAGCCAAAGTTAAAGCAGTTTCTCCGTTTTTGTCGGGAATTTCGACATCAGCACCAGCAGCCAACAGCGCCTCGACAACAGCCAAATTTCCCGCCGTCGCAGCCAGCATCAAAGCAGTTTTGCTCTCTAGATTTTTAACATTAGCATCCGCCCCACACTTGAGCAAAATTCGCACAATTTCAGCGCTACCTTGACGGACAGCTAAAAACAGCATAGAATTCTCAGCAACCGCACCCGCATCCACCAAAGCTTTGACAACAGCTTCGTGACCCGATAAAGCAGCTATTTTCAGAGCAGAATCTCCATCTTTATCTCGGACATTTACATCAGCATTAGCATCAAGTAACATCCGCACAACATTGATATCTCCTTTGAGAGAAGCCGCCATCAAAGCCGTACTTCCATCATCATTTTTAGCATTAACATCAGCACCCGCCGCCAGCAACAGTCGCACAGAGTCAGCCTGTTTGTGAGCCGCCGCCAGCATCAAAGCCGTTAGCCCAAAACGCCTGCTCACCTGGTTGACATTAGCGTCATTGTTTAGTAAACTACGCACGATTTCTGTATAGCCCTTTTGGGCAGCAAACATCAAAGCCGTCGTCCCCTCAGAGTCTTTGGCGTTAGCGTTAACACCCTTAGCGAGTAAAGCTTGGACGTGAATAATGTTGCCAGTCTTGGCGGCTTGAATCAATACAGCGTCTTGTTTAGTGGCAGCCATAATAGTCTCTCATACCGTATATTTTTACCGTCGCACGAGACGGCCTGACTGGTATGCTAAGTTTTATGAAGTATGTTTGCTAATCCTCAGAACACCATGAATCTCGAAATTCCTCAGTCAGTGAAAGTTTGGAGCCAATTCTTCCACCCAGTTTTAATGTGGGTACTGCTGGCCATCTCATTTTATGCTTTGTATCTCGGCTTGCAAATCCGCCGTACCAGAAGTGCGGAAGGCGAAGTCAAAAAAGAGTTAATTAAGGGTAAATTCAACATCAAGCATCACCAGATGGGTTCTTTGCTGCTAGCCTTGATGGTAACGGGTGCAGTCGGCGGAATGGCCGTCACCTACATCAACAACGGCAAACTATTTGTCGGCCCGCACTTGCTAGCAGGGTTGGGAATGACGGCAATAATTGCGATCGCAGCATCGCTGACTCCTTTGATGCAAAAAGGCAATGATTTGGCCAGAAACACTCACATCTTTCTGAATATTGTGCTCTTGGGGCTGTTTGGCTGGCAAGCGGTATCAGGCGTAGAAATCCTGCAAAGAATTATCAGCAAAATGTGATAATTTGAGTAAAATTGCTAATTGCTAATTGCTTTGGGGCGATTAGCGATTAGCAAGTAAATTATCTTATTTTAGTAGTTTAATAGCCCAAATTTTTTTGATATTTTAATATATTAAAATTAAATTTATCAAAAATTTATAAAATTAATTAGGTAATTTTTTGAATCCACAATAAGAAAACACCTGCTATTAAACCTGATAAAACGCTTTGTCTACCCAACAATAATCACGGCTATTTCATTATAAATAATTCCGGTTCTTCTTTACTTAGTATGCCAAACTAATAATTAAAATGCCAAGTAAGCAAACATCTATTTTTGTAGCTTGCAAAATTTATAAAGCGATAGGCAGAACGTTTTATTAACTTAAGCTTTTTGTTAATACCTTCAACAATACCACTTGTTGTCCTATTATCAAAGTAAGCAATTATCTCGTCAAACCAATTAGTAAGAGTCTTAACAGTATCTGGAAAATATTGTTGAGTTCTTTCCTGGCAGATACCAATTCTCAACAATGCCCTCAACCAATTTGTTTTTTTTACTCAAATATTTGTCGGAAATTTTCTTGTAATTTATGCCTTTCTGCAAGATTGGGACACATATTTTTAACCTCAATTTATTTGACTGATTTAGCTATTGATTTAGCATACCAAGTAAGGAAGAACCGTTTTTCATTTCTGACTCAAGTGAATTAGAATCAGACATCGATTTAAAAGTAAATTAGAATAGTTAAAGAGAAAAATCAGTTGTAAGTTGATCTCTGTAGGAGTAAAGATTGTAATCTTAAAATTTTTTCCTTATAACCGATAACTCATCAACTTATTTATTTTTGATTCCTAAGATACAAGGGGCGGGTTTCACCAACAATATTTGCCTAAAATCCATAATTTCGTAAACCCGCCCCCACCCAACGGTAAATCGCAATCTACCTATTTCAAGGTACAAAGGGCGGGTTTACAACATTTTGGGTTTTTAAATCAAAATCTTGGCGAATCCGCCCCTACGGGCTTAATACAGCGTATTCCAGGTTTATGAAGTACACCGCGCTCTCACGGGGTTTCTTTACAGTTCTCGCCTCATTACTGATTCTGTTGCTCGAAACCCGGTCGATCGCGATCTACATCTACATGGAATAAGCTGTAAATTATGGGAAATTAAACAATCTCGATCGACCCACACCTACCAACTAAGGCAAATCAGTGCTCCCCATCAGATAAAGGTCGCACTCCCGGGCCACGCCCCGCCCTTCGTTAATCGCCCAAACCACCAAACTTTGTCCCCGGCGACAATCACCAGCCGCGAAAACTCCCGGAATGCTGGTTGTATATTTTTCGTGCTCGGCTTTCACGTTGCTGCGGGCGTCACGTTCCAATCCCAAGTCATCCAGCAAGGGCTGTTCCGGGCCGAGGAAGCCCATCGCTAACAAAACAAGCTGTGCCGGCAACACTTTTTCGGTGCCGGGGATGTGGTTCGGAATAAACTGCCCTTTCTCGTTTTTCGCCCACTCCACCTCAACGGTGTGCACAGCTTTGACATTGCCGTTTTCGTCGCCCTCGAACTTTGTCGCCGTGGTGAGATAGCCGCGGGGGTCATCGCCGAATTTGGCTGCGGCTTCTTCTTGGCCGTAGTCGAGACGGTAGACTTTTGGCCATTCAGGCCAGGGATTGTTGGCCGCGCGTTCCGAGGGCGGTTTGGGCAGGATTTCTAGCTGTACGAGGCTTTTGCAGCCGTGGCGGATGGAGGTGCCCACGCAGTCGGTGCCGGTGTCGCCACCGCCGATGATCACGATATCTTTGCCTTCGGCGGAGATGAAGTTGCCGTTGGTGCTCTTGTCGAGAACTGCTTTGGTGTTCGCAGTCAGGAAGTCCATTGCGAAGTGGATGCCTTTTAATTCCCGGCCGGGGATGCCCAAGTCGCGGGGTTTTGTCGCGCCGGTACAGAGCACAACGGAGTCGTATTCTTTTAGCAGTTGTTCTGCTGGTAAGTCTTTGCCGACTTCGGTGTTGCAGACGAATGTCACGCCTTCGTCTTCGAGGACTTTGAGGCGGCGCATCACGACTTGTTCTTTGTCTAGCTTCATGTTGGGGATGCCATACATTAGCAGGCCGCCTGGTCGATCGGCTCTTTCGTATACTGTTACCCAATGACCGGCTTTATTTAGTTGCGCGGCGGCGGACAAACCGGCGGGCCCGGAACCGATGACGGCGATTTTTTTGCCGGTGCGTTTGGCGGGTGGTTCGGCGGCAATCCAGCCTTCATCCCAGCCTTTATCGATAATCGAGGCTTCGATGTTTTTAATCGTCACCGGCGGATTGTTGATGCCGAGCACGCAAGCGCCTTCGCAGGGGGCGGGACAGACGCGGCCGGTGAATTCAGGGAAGTTGTTGGTTTTGTGGAGTCTGTCAAGGGCTTCTTTCCACAGTCCGCGATATACTAGGTCGTTCCATTCCGGGATGAGGTTGTTAATCGGGCAGCCGCTTGCCATGCCGCTGATAATTGTCCCCGTGTGGCAAAACGGAATGCCGCAATCCATGCAGCGCGCTCCTTGGCTGCGGAGTTTGTCCTCATCCATCGGTAGGTGAAATTCGTCCCAGTTGTGGACTCTCTCGACTGGTGAGAGTTCGGAGGGCAGTTCGCGCAAGAATTCGATAAAGCCTGTTGGTTTTCCCATAGTGGTGTTCTGGTTAGAATTTACTATTCTGTCCGTTTCTCAAAGGTGAAGCTGGCGGGCTTCTGAATTAACTATTGTGATCTAAATTGTGTGCGATCGCACCTCAGATTGAGCAATTTGTACATGAAATCTTTAATATCGCCGGGAGTCGGGGAATTGTCGGCAGCGGTAAAATATAGATATATCGACAGCAAAGAAACCGGGTTTTTTACGGGAATTAAAGGTTTTAAAGGTTTTGATGCAGTATTTTCGTCCATCAAACCCGGTTTCTACGTAATTTCAGCATGGCTTATTCTGGGACGATCGCATTTACGGCTACAGCCACATCTGAAAACCCTCGCGGGTTAACTCAGACGGCCCGCCAGCGTCAACTTCCAAGCGCCGTCCCCATCAGGATGGCTCGAAATACAATACAAAAAGTTACAGACCTTGCAAAATATTAATTTCAGGATATACTACTGTAAATCGGTCAGATATATGGAGTTAATACCATCAACTCCTAAAATAGGTACACAAAGTCATGAGCATTACAATTGAGAACGTATCGAAACACTTCGGCTCCTTCCACGCGATTGACAACGTGAGTTTGAAAATAAAAAACGGCTCTCTAGTCGCGCTTTTAGGGCCTTCCGGTTCGGGGAAATCGACTCTGCTGAGGATGATTGCTGGACTAGAACCGCCGGACACGGGTCATATTTACCTGATCGGCGAGGATGCTACCCACCAGTCGGTGCAGGAACGGAATATTGGTTTTGTGTTTCAGCACTATGCTTTGTTCAAACACATGACTATTCGGAAAAATATTGCTTTTGCGATGGAAATTCGCAAAGTTCCTAAAGACTCTATTCGCAGGCGGGTTGATGAACTTTTGGATTTAGTTCAGTTGAAAGGTTTGGGCGATCGCTATCCTTCGCAACTTTCCGGCGGCCAGCGGCAGCGGGTGGCTTTAGCCAGATCTCTAGCAGTTCAACCGAAAGTGCTGCTGCTAGACGAACCTTTTGGAGCATTAGATGCTAAAGTTCGCAAAGAATTGCGATCGTGGCTGCACAACCTTCACAAAGAAGTTAACATCACCACAGTTTTTGTGACTCATGACCAAGAAGAAGCTATGGAAGTAGCCGATGAAATTGTGGTGATGAACCAAGGTAGAGTCGAACAAGTTGGCACTCCTGCTGAAATTTACGACAAACCGGCAACAGCTTTTGTGATGACTTTTATTGGGCCTGTCAATGTGTTGCCCAATGCTGCGGGTTTGTTCGCGAGCAACGGTACAACGCCTCAAAATAGTGGAGCGGCTCATTGTGAATTAGTATTTTGGCGCCCCCATGACGTGGAAATTCAAACTAAGCCGGAGTCTGGTTTTGCATTAGCAAAAGTCAGCCGCATCATTCATGTAGGACGCGAAATTCAAACCCAGTTATTGTTAGAATCGGGTCAGGTAGTAACAGCTTACGTAAGTCGCGATCGCTTCGATTATCTACAGCTCAAGCAAGATCAGCAAGTTTACGTCAAGGCCAAACACGCGATGACTTTCCCTGCTTATTCAGCTTAAATCCGTGGCTGCATCTTACTCAAAATACTATCGAGGATCTCCTACAAAACACTGTTGCCACATCGTTACCAGGCTTGTGCCTGGTAATGCTGTCTTGTGGATATAAATCGGAGGAGCGGTTCTTCCTTCCGTAGGTCAAAAAAATATCAACTCCGGCTTTAAGTTCTCCCCCTTAGTAATAATTTCTTCAGCCGTGTATTTGGCCATGACTCCTTTTAATACTTCTTCAACCGCCGGATATATAATGCGAGCAATGACTTATTCTTCGTCATCTATTTGTTTAAAAATAGCTGGGACTTCTTCTAATAGAATGTGCCTGTTGAGCGCTACATATGTGAAAAAATCTTGCAAATATTTTGAGGAAGCTTCAGCGGAACTTTCCTGTTTTTCCACCCTGACGCTCAACTTTTTTACAGTATAAACTGTGGGGGTTATTACGTGATTTTCTTCTCCTACTAACTGTTATTGCACTTTACCAAACTGCATCAGCACGCCCAGTTCTCCGAGGTTGACAATGACAAGCAATTTGGACAAAATAGCTAAAAATACTATCGAGCTAGTTTAACAGCTATGTAAACATCCTTATTGTATTGCTTGACTTGATTTACTCAACGTTACTGGTAGATTATAAAAACATATTTTACCCCAACTATGGCACTTAATTATCTGCTCTATATTGACTTTATAGATATTTTATTTTCCTGCCATTAACAACTGTTCAAAATCCGCTGCAGCCAAAGGAGGACTAAACAAATATCCTTGCATTATATCGCACTTATAGCGCCATAGAAAATCTTTTTCGGCTTCCGTTTCAACTCCTTCGGCAATTACCTCAAGACAGAGACTGTGCGCCATTTCAATAATAGCTTTCACAATCGCTGCATTTGTGCAACCATCGGTTATATTGCTGATAAAACATCGGTCTATTTTTAAAGTATCGAAGGGGTATTGCGTCAGATAGCTTAAAGAAGAATACCCAGTGCCGAAATCGTCAAGAGATATACAAACTCCCAAATTTTTCAAATGTTGCAAAGTCGCGATCGCACTTTCGGCATCCTCTACCATCAAACTTTCTGTCAGCTCTAATTCTAAACTGCTCGCTTCCAAACCAGTTTCTGCTAAAATTTGGGCAACTCTGCTGCTGAGATCCGGTTGGTGAAATTGGCGCGGCGACAGATTCACCGCTACCCGCAGCCCCGAAAAACCAGCATTTTGCCAAACTTGCATTTGCTTGCAAGCTGTCTGCAAAACCCACTCACCTAACTCTACAATGAACCCAGTTTCTTCGGCATGGGGAATAAATTCTGCGGGCGAAATCAGCCCTTTTTCTGGATGTACCCAGCGCACTAAAGCTTCTGCGCTCATAATTTTACCAGTCTGGACATTGACCTGCGGCTGATAGTAAACTTGGAATTCTTCTCGTTCCAGTGCGTTGCACAAACGAGTTTTGATCTGCTCTAGTTTGTCGGCAGTCTTTTGGATAAATTCGCTGCTTTGCGATCGCAAAGTATTGTACTGTTCAGCAACAGCTTCTTGTTTTTTCAAGCGGCTCGATATCGCGCCCACAAGTTCAGCTTTACTAAAAGGTTTAGTCAGGTAATCATCTGCCCCCAATTCCATACCTTGCCGCATTTCAGAGCGATCGGCTTTACCGGTGAGAAAAACAAAAGGTACTGTAGCAGTAACAGGATTAGAGCGCAAGGCCATCAGCACCCCATACCCGTCAAGTTCTGGCATCATCACGTCGCAAATAATCACGTCGGGAAGATTTGACACCGCCGCATATAAACCTTGCGATCCATTTTCTGCACCCGTCACGTCGAAACCTTCAGCTTTGAGGAGTTTGAGAATATTCTCCCGAATTACTTGCTCGTCCTCAATCACTAGAATCTTTTTCATACGTCATTCCCTGAAAGCGGTATAATTGATAGGCGTTACTGAACGCGATAAGCGTCCCAATAACTGAGAACGCACAGATCGATGGGCCCAACAGCCGAATATTTTCCGACACAAATAGCAAACACCTGAAAAACGCTAATTTTTCAAGCACAACTAGATTAATGTTTCTCTGCTTAGTCAGTGCCGTCCGTATTATTACGAGGTTAATTAATAATCTCTCAACTAATTCTAGGCGATCGATAGTTAGCAGCGCCTTAAATAACTGCTAAACTAATTGTGCCACCTGAACGATTGTCTGCAAACAATCTCAGCCTATTTATATCAGTTGCCAAAAACCATGCAACTGCAAGCAAGTTCCAAACCCTTGCGGAGTCAGTCTTTCCCCATTCTTCAATGTAAAATCTCAACTTTTAAATCTCAAATGGTATTACCTACTGGATTCCCTGAACCCGCACAGATTGGGGTGATAGAAGTGAAGCAATATCCTCAGTACCGCGCTGTCACCTACACCCACGCGGGCGATTTGCGACAAGCAACTGGCATCGCCTTCAATCCCTTATTTCAACACATCAGCAACAACCAAATTGCGATGACAACGCCAGTAGAAGCGCGCTATACGGAAACTTCCGAGGCAATCGATGCTGTTCCCCAAGCTGAAGTTTCGTTCCTCTATCCCACACCAAATATCGCCCCCAGCAGCGTTAACTCCGCTGTAGAAATCACGGATACTTCGCCGATGACGGTTGTCAGCATTGGCGTGGGCGGGGCCTACACTTGGGAAAGCTACGAAAATAACCTCCAGAAACTCAAAGATTGGCTTCAAGAACATCCTGAATACGAAATAGTCGGGCCGCCGCGCCGTTTTTTTTACAATTCCCCGATGACGCCGGAAGCAACTAAAATCAGCGAGGTACAAATTCCGATCAAGTGCCGCTGACGTGAACAACTAATTCGCGAATGTGACCCCGCTGGCGGTGTTCCCACAGGTAAATTCCCTGCCAAGTTCCTAACAGCAACCTGCCGCGATCGATCGGGATTTGTTCAGAAGTATGAGTCAGCGCAGTGCGAATGTGCGCCGGCATATCGTCTGGGCCTTCGGCATCGTGAATGTAGCGATCGTCCTCCGGTACCAGTTTAGCCAAAAAGTTAGCCAAATCCTTAAGTACATCCGGGTCAGCATTTTCTTGAATCACCAAACTAGCAGAAGTATGGCGCAAAAATAAGCTGCAAAGTCCCGTTTTAATACCTGAATTCGCCACCGCATCTTCTATCTTAGGAGTGATTTTGGACAGAGATTTCCCGGTAGTTTGAATCTTGAGTATCTGTTGATAGTGATTCATTCGATTTTAGATTTTAGATTTTAGATTTTAGATTTTGGATGAGACTGATGCCAAACTCTTCTGTTGGCGGAGGTAGACTTTGTTTGTGTAAGATCGATTTCTAATCGGACTTATGAAAAATAGTCTACAACAGCTTGGGCGATCGCCTCCGTACCATTTTTATCCAATTTATCCGACAAACGCGGCGGATGCAGCGGTTGTCGCAAAAACTCCCAATCCCCCTCAAAAAACTCCGCCGCCGTCACAATTTGATGTTCCGCATAATTTTGAAGCCATTCCAGCAACACCGCAGCTTCTGCAAAACCTTCTCTCATGATAGAAACAACAGGTATTTCCAAGCGAAAAGCTTCCGCAAAAGTGCTGTATCCGGGTTTAGAAACTAAGCGCCCGCAGACAGGCATAATATCAACCGGACGCGGTAAAATCGGGAAAGATTGTGTAAACTCTTCATTTTTGACATAAATCAAATTTGGCAAATCGGGTGCTCCCGCATCAAAAGTAATAAATTGCCAGTCGCTAAATTGCTGTAAATTTTGATAAGGAATTTCCTCTAAACCCAATCCGCCGAACGTCAGCAATACAGTTTTTTCCAGCGGTGTTTCGATGCCGAATGCTTCCCGAACTTTATCGTTACTGTAGCGAGGATTGCCGCCAGTCAAGCCCACATCTTGAATATTTGGGAAAGCTGCCATCGGTTCGTGCAAAGGAAGACGAAAAAGCCGATCGCACATTCCGAAACACTCACCAATCCAATCTGCCATTTCTACAAATTCCCCGCCCCAATCGCGATAGATAAAATCCCACCCAAAATTGCTCATCATCCAGCAAGGAACCCCAGCCGCTGCCGCCATTCGCGTTGCCAAAGGAGGAATATCTGCCAGCACCAAACCCACCCGATTTTGCTTGATAAAATTAACTTCGCTGGCAATTAGGGAATTTTGCTTTTTCCGAATTTCCCGCAATTTTTCCAGCGTCGCGTCTTTATCCATATTCAAACTGTCAGCTTGCACGACTCCGACATCAAAAGCGCGGGGACGGTGGATAAAGTCGCCACCAATGTAAGATTCTAGCAGCCAGCGAGGTGCTGTTGTTGTGATAATTAGTAAGATATCTGGATTTAATTCTTGAATTTTTGCAGCTACCGAGGAGACTCGGACAGCGTGGCCGAATCCGTGATTTGTGATGGCAATATATAATGTTGGTCGAGACATTGATAATAGGGAATTGGGAATTGGGAATTGGGAATTGGGAATTGCGAATTGGAGGTAGAGACTGGAAGGCAACAAGGCCAAGCTTCAAGCAACGCACAACCAACAATGACACAATTAATAACTAATGACTATCGAATACGCAAGAATTTATCAATCAGACGCGCCCTCAGACCAAACAGGCAATTGATTAATCTTGTCCAGGGTTATATCTACATACTTTTTGCCGTCCGCTGCTAGATTTTCCCCAAAATATCCCTCATCGCCGTCGTGCTTGTGAGGGCCGCTCAAAGCTGCTGCATAGCGGCCTTGCAAACGAGCTTGGTTGAAAGGAGAAGTCGCGTACCAGTACCAGCGACTGGGAAAAACTATGCCGCCAATATCCTCAACTGAATCGCGAGTGCCGCGAAAGTGGAAAATGCGATCGGCTTCTGCAAAACCATTTTCTCCCGAAAACACGCCCCCAACCGAAACAACCGTAATTTCTGCCTTCAGCCATTCTTTAAGATAGCGAGTAGCACCCAAAGCAACTTGTGCTCCGCCGCTAGTGCCAATTAAAATAACTTTCACAGGTTTTTGAGAATTAACTGAAATGGGAGATTGAGCATTCATGCGATCGATAATTGCCTTAGCCAATCCCTGATTATATGCAAAGCCGTAGCGATAATCTAGAGAAATTGCAAATCTCCAGAGATTGCGAATTTTAATTAATATATCTCCCGCAATCGGCCCGCTTTTTGCCTGTTCTGCAAACCGCCAAAAAGGAGCTAGCCAGCGCTCTCCTCCTAAACTTTTGTTAGAAGCTGAATAAGGAAAAACATCGCCCACTGCTACGCACTGCGGGTGACTTTTAACTAAACGCTTGAGAAACAACTCTTCACCTGGGGTTAATTCGTCCCCGGAAAAATCGCCAACTCCCGATAAAAAGATGATATAACAATTGAGTGGCGAAGACTTGCGGGCTTCTAGATTGCCCTTGTTTGAGGGCAGTATCTCCGGCGGATTTTTCTTGATACCAAAAGTTTCAGCACTTTGATTCAGCCACCATATAACAGTTCCCACCGGCGAAAGAATGCCCCAAATTATCAGGATTACACCTGCGATGAGCAACAAATTTAAACTTCCCCCGCGCAGCCATGCAAGTATCCGTAAAATCAATCTTAGCATTTAATAAAATCTGGTAGAATGCCAATTAATTACTTAATTACCTAGAAATACTTCGGTGATTCTGCTGTATTAGAGCTTATTTTGTAAAAGTTGTCAACTATCTTGAGGAGCAGGAGTTCAACGTGAAGGGAGAAGATTCAATTGCAAGTTTGGGGGCAACCCTTTGGAACGCACTTTCATTGAACGGCAATTTTTACGAAAAAACTCCCTACACTCGCAGAACTAAGCGAATAGCTTTAACAATTGTAATTTTAGCTGCGCTGTCCCGCGTGTTGGGCAGTGCTGCGATCTTGTTAATCAACCGAACTGAGCCATCAGTATTATTTCTAGGACTTTTGATAGAGGGTTTGGCAGTCGCGGGGGGTTATTATTTTTGGACTTTCACTATCTTTAAAATCGGGGAGTGGCTGAAGCCGGGACACGTAACTTATGGGGAGTTGCTGGTTCCGATCGGCTTTGCCTACGCCCCCCAAGTGCTGAATTTCTTAACGTTGATTCCTTTGCTGGGAGAAGGAATTGAGCGGATATTAGCTGTGTGGAGTTTGCTAGCTGTAATTGTGGCGGTTCGCCAAGGTTTGGATATTAAAACTCGCTGGGCGGTGTTAATTTGTTTGGTGGGTTGGCCATTGATCCAAATTGCGATCGGCTTTGTGGAAGTAATTGAACAGTTGCTTTCACGATGGCTGTGAACTAACCTGACGGTCAACTGGGTACAGTTAGACCGCAGGCTTCTTTTTCCTTTTTTGCAAAGGCTTTTTTGAGTGACGGAGTTCCCCCGCCACTTTTGTAACTCAGACCAATCTTTCTAATAAGTTTAGCTGAATTTTCATCTCGATCCAAAGATTCTCCGCACTGACAGGAATGCCAGCGTTCCGATAATTCTTTCGGGACTTTATTGATACATTTCCAGCAATGTTGAGAAGTTCCTTTCGGGTCAACAAACAAAACGCTTTTACCTAGCTTCCAGGCGACATATTTTAGGACGCTAGCAAATTGCCCGTGAGCAGCATCAAGCATTGATTTATTCAAACCGCTCTTAGCTGACTGACCGTTCGGCAAGTAAACCAAATTACCATCCTCAATATCGGTCTTGGGCTTGGCACGTCTAGTTAGATTTTTGACGCTCAAGTCTTCAACAACTAAAACATCGCATTTACTGAATAGCTCATGTGCTGTTTTGAACTGAAAATCTAATCTAGTTCTAGCTACAAACTGATGGAGTCTGGAAATCTTGCCCTTGATAATCTTCCAAGGTTTAGAACCCTTTACTCTACCAGCTAACTTCGCTTGAAGCCTTGCTAACTTCTGGGCCGACTTCCTCAAGAATCTAGGATTCTCAACTCTTCTGCCATTGGAAAGATAGACGTAATGGGTTATCCCCATATCTATACCAACAGTATTTTCGACCGTCGGTTGAATTTCTGTAACCGTTACGGGAACCGTCTTATCTTCTAGCGTCAAGGAAATATACCACCCATCTGCTTCTCTGATAACACTGCCCGTCTTAACTTTGAACCCTGTTGGTATTGGACGATGGAATACCATCGGCACTTGACCTATCTTTGCTAGGTCAATACAAATCCTGTTTTGCTCGTCCTTAACGATATGTAAATTATCTAGTTGAGGGTATGTGAAGGATTTGTAGTAATGAAGCCCCTTGAATTTGGGCTTACCTCTACGATTACCATTCTTGTCGGGCGTGGTAAAGTTTGAAAAGGAAGTTTCAACTCTGTTAACGACATCTTGTAAGACCTGAGAATCTAACACTTTATAATCAGGAAACAGCTTCTTAGTGTTTTTCAGGTCGGCAAGTTGTATCGTCTGCCACTGTACATATCCGCCTTCAAGGTTCGAGAAAACGTCGCCTTTCCTGGTTAAAGGATTGCCTAATTCATCCTTCTTCCTACCATCCCTAGTCTGCACTCTCGTCAAAGGAATATTTCGATAAATCTCCTCCACAGGGACTATCGAAACAATCAAAGGGCAGGCGTTGACGGGCGTTCTCGTGGCTTCCCACCATCTAAATCTTTCGCTGAGTCGGTAGTTGTACTGCCGACGACAAAGCTCTAGATGAGCCACAATTGTTGTTAGTTGGGCTTTTGTGGGTTTGAGGCGGTATTTATAAGTTAGCTGCATTTTTAAGCTTCCTTTTTTCGACCTTTGGATAGTATAGTTTATGTGTGTCCAAAATGCCATACCAAAAATTACTATTTCAATACTTGGAAGGTACATCAAAAAATCAAGATGCTCCCGAAGATTGATTCATAGTAGCCAAATGTGAACAAACCTGACGGTCAACTGAGTACAGTTAGACCGCAGGCTTCTTTTTCCTTTTTTTTCTCATGCTTTTTATAGTGAGGTAGTTCCACCCCCACTTGCTAATTTAGTATCAGAGTATTTCCCGATCATCTTGGGGTATAAAAGAATAATTGTCGGTTTCGGTACCGAAACCCGACGAGCCTTTCATCCCAAGGAGTAATTTATTCGGGGTACGGGGCGCAGCGCTCAGATGCGTCCCCTTTGAATATACCGAGGGACTTCCCGGCTGGTAGTTAATTTACACTGCCATTTGTCGATCGTACTGCGAGACGGCAACCACACCTATAGTATTCGGGTCTCCCCACTGTCCCTACCCCTTTAGCAAGATACATTGTTATAGAAGGAAATACACAAAAATTTACATCTATAATTTGTGTAGTGTTCCAAATCGCTCCTCACCAGCAGCGATACAGCCCTCGCCAAGACAGTAGGATAGAAAAAATATGTTTGAACGCTTTACAGAACAAGCCATTAAAGCAATCATGCTAGCCCAAGAGGAAGCGCGACGCCTCGGTCACAATTTTGTAGGCACCGAGCAAATTCTTCTGGGACTCGTCGGCGAAGGCACTGGCATCGCTGCAAAAGTATTACTGGATATGGGCCTCAACTTGAAAGAGGCGCGCAATGAAATCGAAAATATCATCGGCAGAGGTTCTGGGTTCCTCCCGCCAGAAATTCCTTTTACGCCCCGCGTTAAGCGCATTTTTGAGACGGCCCTGAACGAAGCGCGGCAGTTAGGCCACAATTACATCGGCACCGAGCACATCCTGCTGGGGCTGATTCAGGACGATGAAGGGGTGGCGGCGAAGGTGCTGCAAAACTTGGGGATCGATCGCCAGAGAGTCCGCACGCAGGTAATTCGTGCCGTGGGAGAAGTCGCGGCGGTACCCGGAGGCAGGGGAGATAGCGGCGATCGCAAAATCCCGACTTTAGAAGAATTCGGCACAAACCTGACCAAGTTAGCCGCAGCCGGCAAACTCGACCCCGTAGTGGGCCGCGAAAATGAAATCGAGCGCGTGATCCAAGTGCTCGGCCGCCGCACGAAGAACAATCCAGTGTTAGTAGGCGAACCGGGAGTCGGCAAAACAGCCCTCGCCGAAGGCCTAGCCCAGCGAATTGTTAACAGAAACGTCCCGGAAATTTTAGAAGACAAACAAGTAATCAGCCTCGATATGGGTTCGCTGATTGCTGGTACAAAGTTCCGAGGCGAATTTGAAGAACGGCTGACGAAAATCATGGCCGAAATTCGCGCTGCAGGCAACATCATTCTGGTAATCGATGAAATTCACACCTTAGTCGGTGCAGGCGCAATTCAAGGTAGCATGGACGCCTCCAATATGCTCAAACCCGCCCTTGCTAGAGGCGAATTGCAGTGTGTCGGCGCCACTACCTTGGACGAATATCGCAAACACATCGAGCGCGACGCTGCCTTAGAACGGCGCTTCCAACCGATAAAAGTCGGTGAACCGAGCGTGGCTGAAACAATAGAAATATTGTACGGGTTGCGATCGGCTTACGAACAGCATCACAGACTGACAATTTCCGACGCAGCTTTAGAAGCAGCGGCCACACTGTCAGACAGGTACATTAACGATCGGTTTTTGCCAGACAAGGCGATCGACTTAATTGACGAAGCAGGTTCCCGCGTCCGCGTGATGAATTCGCAAACCCCGCCCGAAGTTAAAGAGCTCAAAAAGCAACTGCCCGCAGTAACAAAAGAAAAAGATGCAGCAGTGCGCGAGCAAGACTTCGACAAAGCTGGAAAATTGCGCGATCGCGAATTAGAAATAGAAGCCGAAATCGCCGAAGCTACGATCAACAAAAGCCAACTCAAAACTTCTCCCATTGTCACCGAAGAAGACATCGCCCACATCGTGGCTAATTGGACGGGAGTACCAGTCAGCAAGCTGACAGAATCCGAATCGGAATTGCTGCTGCACATGGAAGACACGCTGCACCAGCGCTTGATCGGTCAAGAAGAAGCTGTCAGCGCAGTTTCTAGGGCTATCCGTCGCGCGCGGGTAGGCTTGAAAAATCCGAATCGCCCGATCGCCAGTTTCATCTTTTCCGGGCCCACAGGCGTCGGCAAAACCGAACTTACAAAAGCCCTAGCAACATATTTCTTCGGTTCCGAAGAAGCCATGATTCGGTTAGATATGTCCGAATTCATGGAACGCCACACGGTTTCCAAACTCATCGGTTCGCCTCCGGGTTACGTTGGCTACGACGAAGGTGGCCAACTAACAGAAGCAGTCCGGCGCCGTCCTTACACAGTCATCTTGTTCGACGAAATCGAAAAAGCTCACCCAGATGTCTTCAACATGATGCTGCAAATCTTAGAAGACGGCCGCTTAACTGATGCTAAAGGTCGGACAGTAGACTTTAAGAATACACTGCTGATCATGACATCAAACATCGGTTCGCGAGTAATTGAAAAAGGCGGCGGCGGCCTCGGTTTCGAGTTTGCTGACAGTGCAGCAGACGTTCAGTACAACCGCGTTCGCAGCTTGGTAAACGAAGAACTGAAACAGTTTTTCCGTCCCGAATTTATCAACCGCTTGGATGAGATTATCGTCTTCCGCCAGTTGAACAGGGAAGAAGTGAAGCAGATTGCGGACATTATGTTGCAGCAAGTCTTCAGCCGCTTAACCGAACAGGGTATTACTTTGTCGGTGACAGACCGGTTCAAGGACTTGTTAGTTACAGAAGGCTACAATCCCAGCTACGGTGCTCGACCTTTGCGCCGCGCAATCATGCGGTTGTTGGAAGATGTACTGGCTGAGGAAATGCTGTCTGGGAAGCTAAAAGACGGCCAAAAGGCGATCGTTGATGTGGATGAAAACGGTCAGGTTAAGATAGTGCCCGATGGCCCATCTGAGCCGAAATTGCCCGAATTCGCATTAAGCCATTAATCGGCTCTAACAACGGATAAATACATTTAATTAAAAACCCGGTTTCTCGGAGAAACCGGGTTTTTAATTAAATGAAACCAGTTGAAAAAAAGCAACTTTAGGCAAGCTCCAAATCCTTATATAATCAGTCATATCAAATTCGGTAGCATCGGACATTATTCCTCTCTGTATTCTCTCCCTCTGCGTTCTCTGCGCCCTCTGCGGTTAAATCATTCCGATACAACCGGAAACGATATGATTCCCAATTCTAAAATCTAAAATCTAAAATCTAAAATCTAAAATGGTATGAGTTATGACTCTATTATCCCAACACATTATCTACAGCAATTTCTATGTCTGGAAAAGCTAGAATAGATAAAACCTGACCCCGCTGAAATCTTTGAATATTTTGATATCCCGAAGGAGAAGGTTCGCGATAAACTACTACACATTGCTCGTTAATATCTACCAGCCAAACTTCTACAATATTGTCTTCCGCATAAAGAGGAATTTTGATATTTCTGTCAGTTTCAGCGGTTGCATCCGCTACTTCCACAATTAGTAAAATATCCTCAGACTGAGGATGTCCCGATTCGTAAAAATCATCGCGCCGCCGCAGTAAAGAAATATCCGGTTCAGGTTCCGAGCGATCGTCCAATTCTACCGGATCTTGAACTCCAATGGTTACTCTCGATAATAAACGGATATAGAATAACTCTGTCAGACGCTTGACATGAGATGTATGCCTTCTACCAACGGCGGCCATTTGAACGATTTCTCCTCGAATCAATTCAACTTTATCATCTTTTGTCAAGATGCCAGATTCAATCATCTGATGATATTCTTTTACTGTGAACAGGCGCTTCATAAACTGAGTTGTCATAATTTATTTATTTGGCGCTCCTTTTAGTTGCCCTTTTTCTGTTTCATCGCCTTTGCTGCTTTCACAATCTCAAATCGCGGCGCAAAAAAAGGAATTTTTACCTATTGATCTTAGTTTGCTTTTAAGGTATATTTTAGATAATGGGAGTAGTAACTTAAATTTTAAAATTGCCACTATTCCCATTATTAAATAATACATTGTCAAGCTAACAGTGTCAAGCTTTTTACCAAAAAAAAAAAGGCGATTTTTCAAAACTTCATCAACAAATAATCATAGGGTTAGGGTTTTGGTAAACCCACCCTAACCACCCAACAAAAGTTGATTAAGGGAAAATTTAATCCCACGATTGCAATTGTACAACCCAATGCTGCACGACAGCGGAAATGCGATCGCGCCGCGTTTCAAAAGTAGCAGCAATCCAGATAAACACAATCCCAAAAGCCAAACCAATCGCCCATTTAATCAGCGGATAATCGAATATCAGAACCACCAACTGATAGAAAACATTGATTAAAAATACAGCCGTTCCCACAAACAAAAACGCCCGAACTCGCAGCGCCAAACCTGCGGCAATAGCCGCCAAACTAAAAGCCCCCGCAACTAAACCGTGGCTTTGCTGAGTCAAAAGAGGCATCCCGCAAATCAGCGCAGTTGCAAGCATTCGCAGATTGTGGCGCAGCGGTTTTTGTGCGGGTAATTTGAGAGTACGATTCCCTACGGGATAGCTACGCTTCACGAACTGAGTAATGTAAAGTAAAGAAAGTCCTAAAGGAGTAACATAAAACTCTGGCTGAGTCAATCCTATTTGCCAGAACCACCGCAGAATTATCCAGTCAATTATCGCCACACTCACATAGGTAAAACGGACTTCCTCCTTTTCCCAAGCTAGGAAAAAATAGAAGGTAGCAGCTATCAGCAAGCTAATCGGATAAAACTTAGCCGGACTTTCCAAAATAGTCACTATTGGAATCAGCGAAGCAATTACCTGCCAAGGTTTTTTTGACCAACCCCAGTTTTCCCAAGGCAAAATGTAAATGAAATAGGCAAATAGAGAAGCGAGGGCAACTTTCCACGGCCCCAGCGGCCCGGAAATATACTTAACTAAAGGCGTATTGATCCAATAAAGCCGGATGCCAAAGGCTTCTAGCCAGCCCAAGTAAATCCAAATTTCTGCCCATTGGCGATCGAGATTATTTCGCCCTTGCAAGAAAGCATATTGAACTAATAAAGCACCAGTGACTAATCCTAAACTTATACCGGACTTAATATCATTCGCAGAAGCCCAAATCAGCAGCCAACTGCTCAAAACCCAGTGCAGGTGAGCAAATATTTTTAACTCTGCGTTAGTTAAATGTAAATAATTGCTGAGCCAAGGAGATAAAATGCGATAGATATATGTTAAACTTGTGCCGAGAGTGGCCAGGACAATTAAGCCGTCGCCAAAAGCTCCTCCTGGTGTTTGAAAAATTTGATATAGTAGCGATTCGCAAGCAGCAACGGAAACGCCAATTAATCCTAAATAAACCAAAGGTTTGAATTCTGGTTCCCGCCTACCAATGCCGATCGCAATTAAAGACGCCCCCAACACAGTTAAACCAGTCCAATTCGTCAAAGTGTGCGATCGGAAAGTTAAACCCAATACCCCGTAAACCAAAGGTATAACATGAATGCTCGGTAAAATTGTTTGCTCGCGGTGACGGCGCCGCCACACATCACCCAATAATTGAGTAAACAATCCGAGAGCGATATTAGCAACTGCCAAATTAATCGTCGTGCGATCGACAAAACTTAAACCGACTGCTGTCAACAACTCCAAACTCCAAGCCAAGGCATAAATTGCCAGAGGGGAAAGTTGGCGTAAACTTCGGAAAATTATCGCAGCCATTATCACCAAAATAGCAGCCAAAACTTCAGCAGAGGGCGGAAAACTCAAGCTACTGGCTGCGTAGAGTTCATAGGAATAAAAAGTAATAGTTGTTAACAGTAAGCCGGTGAGTAAGATTGCCCACCCATCTACAGCTCGATCGTAAATTTCAGCTAATTGAGAAGGCTCAGGTAAACGGCTGGAAAAACGAACAATCATGCTGCGAAGCAACCACAGAGACAAAAGTGCGATCGCCCCGGCAATTCCCCAATCCCAACCCGAAACAAAACCTAATTCATAAATCACCGCAGCTACGAAACTCAAGCCAAATCCAACTCCAATCGCCGCCGCTGGTATCTCGACTAAATAGTAAGTATTGACCAACATTAATCCGGCGGCAACCCCCAAACCAATTAACCGATATCCCGGAAAACTAAAAATTAGAAATTGTGCAAATATTAGGGCGATCTTACTAAAGGTACTGGCAACTCGTTTGTGAGGAACCTCAGTATATTTAGCAACAGCAGTCAAAGCCAAAGGAGTCGCCAGCCAGAGCAAACTCCACTGAGGGCGATGAGTGGCAGTACCCACAATCAAATAATTTTGCAACAAGACAAAGCTGACCCCTGCTAATACTAAGCCCAAATACCACGAATTTTGAAACCATGCAGGATGGCAGCGAAAAAATGCAGAGTTTTCTCGGAAATTTGCCGCTTTCATTCCCACAAAAAATACCCATTCACTCGCCATGAATATTAATAATATTGCAGACCAAATATTGGGTGTCAGGTTTGGGAAGAATAAGTCAATTGCAGATGCGATCGCGCCTAAACCCATAATGTGAGTTATGGGAACCAAAATTGCCGGATTTCCCGGTTTTTCAGCCGCAGAATCCGGCCTCGCAACTCGCCGGGAATTATCGGGAATTACGTATTTCCAAGCGATCCAACCTAAAATTAAAGTAGAGAATAATAAATTGAGCGATCGCCAAAACGGATTGACAAAACTAATAACAGTTAAAACGCTCCCCAAACCGAGAGCAACCTTTTCCCCAAAACTGGCTAGTTGAAACTTTCGCTTGCGGTAGAGCCACTGCGCCGCAGTTACCATTAAAATTAAATAAGGCAACAGCAGAACACCCCAAAAACCCCAAGGAGTTTCCTGAGAGTTGGTAAGCTGAGTTAAAAATGCCACAACTTGTGTTTTAATCCCTAAAGGAAGCAGTCGCCAAAACAGCCAAATACTCTGAAGTCCCACCGCCTCCAGTATTAGCAAATCAAACTCTTGCCAAAACCGCACTAAACGGTTATAAAAAAACCAAACAGCCAATCCGCTAACGGCGATCGCCTGTAGCGGAATGTCGCGAAAACAAACCAGGTAGCCCAAACCCAACAAACCCATTCCCGCTAATTGCCAGTGAAAAAAGTTGCTGGGATTTGGCGGGTCGGATATATTGTTTTCAATAGTCCCAGAGGCGAGGGGGTGCTGCCAATCTAGCCATCCTAAAAGCACGCCACAAATCGCCAAAGCTAAACCCATTTCAGCGATATTTACATCCTTGACAAATATCGCTCGACCCAGTAAAATTCCTAACGAATAAGCTACTAAAGCTGCTTTTTTGTAAGTCAGAAAATCTCTGCTAAAACTGAAACCAGCGGGGAATGTTTCAGTATTTCCCCCACCTTGGATAGATTGCAATCGTTGTTGCTGAACTTGATAAACTGTAGTAGCAGCAGTTCCCACTGTACCCAAATAAACAGCAGCGAGGGAAAAGCCTGCAAATGCCCACCAAGAGTGCAAATAACTCAATCCCAAGTGATTTAGGGCGATCGATCGAGTGATGTTTTTTCCTGAACCGCTTTGATATTGATATTTGATAATCCGGGCAGTTATCCAAGTCAAAATAAGTGCCGCTGCGATTGCTACCGCCCAATCCCAAGGATACCGCCACAATCCAAAAGTATCCATTGCCCAAAAATTGATCGGCACTAGCAACAGCGTCACTTCTTGCAAAGTTTGAGCAGTCAAGTGCAAATTCTGCTGTCTGTTTGCCCAACTGCTAATCGCCCAAAAGGTTAAAGTATAAGCTAATAAAACTCCATATTGTCCGGCGGCAGGAAATCTTTCCCACTGACTGGCAGCTAAGACTCCAGAGGAGACAACTACCATGAACACTCCTAAAAACAACAGCCACATCACGCTAATTTCTGCCATTAGCGAGTGCAAAATTTGAGCGATAAAATTAGGGGTTTGAGTAGTTTCTGTGGGTCTAGCAACGCTTTCACGGCTGCTAGGTACTGCTTTTTGTGTTGATAAGGCAGGTACTTTTGGATCGGCAATAGGAGCTCGCGGGTTCTCAATTTCAGAAAAATCTACAGCGGGATCTCTGAGTGGGCAGACTAAATACTGTCGGCACAATTCCTCAACTTCAGCGGGCGAAAGTAAACCTAGCCGCAGCCACGCATCTAAACCTGTCAACAACTCAGGATGCGACGCTAAGATGCTCAATTCAATTTTGCTCGATCGATCTTTGGGAGACGACATTGGCTTAAACTTGTACTAAGTACCTTCAAGCTATAGCCTAGATTAATGTCGAGCGAACATGGCAACATTCCGCCATCGAAATTGGCACAATAAGTATTTATTACTAAAGACCTGTCGCAGCCAGTGTCAATCGATTTTAGATTTTAGATTTTAGATTTTAGATTGACTTGCGCGAGATAAAGGCGGGGGCTTGAGGATTTTAGATTTTAGATTTTGGATTGATTCCACGGATAAATCCGGGGGCTTGTACTATCAAGAAATTCTTGGTCAACCGCTGAAAAAATCCCGCTGATGAGCCTAAACCAGCGTACATCAGCGGTGAAAAACTCCAAATTAGGACACAGCAGCGGTTTCCTTACCGACATATTTCAGCAAAGTGTCCACACTAGCATTGTGGTCTATGAAAGAAAACAAATGTTTGAAGAGGAGTTTTCCATCTGCAGCCAAAACAAACTGAGCGGGCAAAGGAGCACCTAAAGCCTGACCGACTTGATAAGCCCGAAAAACTTGACAGCCCGGATCGGAAAGCAGAGGCATTTTCAAGCCTAAATCTCTAACCACAATTTGGCTTTGGCGATCGTCGGTACTGGCAACCATCAATAATTCTATATTGCGATCGGCAAATTTTTCCCAGTTTTCATTCAAAGCTTTAATGTGAGGAAAACAGAAAGGGCAATATTGCTTTTCTGTAAAAATCCGCGTAAAAGCCAGAACCACCGGTCTATCGCCCCGATAATTCGACAGCCGCACTAATTTGCCATTATTAATATCCGGCAATTCAAAATCTGGCGTCATCTGTCCCAGCTTCAGAACATTACTCGCCGGAACAGGCAATAAATTTTGGAAAAACCGCTCATTTAACAAGCCGCTAAAATTAGTAGAAGTCAGCATATTTCCTAATTGGGTAATTGCTAATTGCTAATTTAAAAATCCGGTTAAACTGAGATATTGCAGCATTCTCAATTAGCCGTAGGGGCGGGTTCGCCAACAGCCTTAAAGCTTGCAAATAGGTTCTATAAACCCGCCCGACCCCACGAAAAATCCTCTTATTGATATTGCTGCAAGATGTCAGGTTAAAGGAATACCTCTGCGGGTAGGGACACGACACTGCCGTGTCCCTACCAATATAATCTGCTTAAACCGCAGCAAAGAATACCTTAGACTTGACAGGATCGGGAGTCATGGTCTTGTCACCGGGCTGCCAGCCGGCGGGACAAACTTCATCGGGATGAGACTGGACGTGTTGGATAGCTTGCAGAGTACGGAGAGTTTCGTCCACGTTGCGGCCGAAGGCAAGATTGTTGATAGTAGAGTGTTGGATGATGCCTTCTTTGTCGATGATGAACAGACCTCTGAGGGCAATGCCTGCTTCTGGGTCGAGGACGTTGTAGGCCGAACTAATTGTTTTTTTGAGGTCAGCAACTAAGGGATAGTTGAGGTCGCCAACACCGCCAGATTTACGGTCTGTTTGTATCCAAGCGAGGTGAGAGAATTCACTGTCCACGGATACGCCGAGGATTTCGGTATCGATTTTCTTGAAGTCCTCGAAGCGATCGCTAAATGCTGTAATCTCAGTCGGGCACACAAAGGTGAAGTCCAAGGGGTAGAAGAACAGGACTACATACTTTTTGCCTTTATAGTCGGACAGTTTCACTGTCTTGAATTCCTGATCCACTACGGCTGTTGCTGCGAAGTCGGGTGCAGCTTGACCAACCCGGAGGCATTCACTGGTCATAGATTTTGTTTCCTTTTTTACGAACTGTTACAAATATATCATACTCATAACGACTACAAGTATCTTCTCGATCGATCAAAAAAATACGCTCTCAAATTTGAGAGCGCAGTTTTTTTGATTAAATAATGGCTCAGGCGGGATTTGAACCTGCGACCTTGGGCTTATGAGTCCCCTGCGCTAACCACTGCGCCACTGAGCCAAATCTACTTCACGATTTACTATCGTAGCACGGTAGGGCTAGCTATGTCTGCTTTTGAAACAACACTATTTCTAATGACTTCTAGTAAAAGTTATGAGTTTTGGTAATCATTCAAAACCCATAACTTTCGACCAGTCGTTACCGAGAAGCGCTGGACGCATCGTCGGGCAGTAAAGCCATTGGGTTGATAGCACCCTGTCCGGCGGGATGAATTTCAAAGTGCAAGTGCGGCCCGGTACTAAAGCCGGTACTCCCCATTTCTGAAATCTGTTCCCCTTGAGCGACTCTCTGACCCTTTTGCACCAAAATCCGGCTGTTGTGGGCATAGATAGTCTCAGTGCCGTCAGGATGGGTAATTTCCACCAGATACCCGTAGCCGCCGTCGTTCCACTGAGCATAGGTAACCACCCCGTCTGATGCTGCCACAATTGGCGTGCCGATCGGCCCTGCAATATCAATTCCCCTGTGCATCCGTCCCCACCGCCAGCCGTAGCCAGAAGTCAGAACGCCCTTAGACGGCCAAATAAACCGGCTAGCAGACTGTTGTTTGCCGTTAGGCAGATAAGTGTCAGGGCTCGACAGCGGAGGCAGTTCTGGAGAAACCATGCGTCCCAAAGACGGGTTGCTTAGGGGGTCGTAAGCCTCAGATCCCAAAGGAGCAGTTGCCACGACCGGCTGATCCTGAGTGCTTTTTGGCGTCAGGTTGATCGGTTGCAGTTCCGCTGCGCGAGCGGGGTCTAAACGCTCTTGCTGCTGCTTCTGAACCTGCTCAGACCAAGCTCTTGATGGCGGTCTGCTGATTTCATTCTGCACCGCCTCAGTATAGTCGGGGGTGTAGAGATATGGATTGACACTTGGCATATCCTCAGACTGGTTGACCGAGGGCCCGTCATTTGGAGCCAGGGACACCGCATTGGCGCCGATCGAATTGCGCGAGGCACGATATTCCTCTCGCAGTCTGACAACTTCTGCCCTCAAGCGTTCGGAATAAGGGTTGAGAGCTTCTGCGGTAGTCCGAGCCTCCGAATTCGATTCTGGTAAAGCGCTAGTTGGATCGGCATTTGAACCCTGGGCGCTAGTATTTGGCACGAACCCGATCGGCTGCGGGTATTCTCCCGTAGCGATGGCGGTAGCAGTTGCACTGGCTGGCGAGGGCAGGGAACTGGTGTCAACAGCACCTGTAAATGTTGGTTCCCCTTGAAGATCCAGCTTCCGTGGATCGCTAATGGTTTGGGAAACTTGAGTCAGCGAAATGCTGTTAATTTGGGGAACCATCGGCGCTGAAATATTGTTCAGACCTTCCAGGTTCTCCAGGGGAGAGACAAGAGGCACTGTGGCCGCCGGTGCTGCAACGCCAGCACCGACTATTTCCGAAGTAGACGAACTGGGGTTCAAAGATGCGGGAACCGAATTCGCCGCCCAGACAGATGTAGAGTTGGAGGCAGAATAAGAGGCTGCCGCCTGCACCCCTGGATTTTTAAACCCAACTTGGGGTATTTTGAGCCGTTGATTGACATTCAGCAAGTTGGGGTTGCCGAGCTTGTTGACGGAGATCAGATCTTTGGGCGATACGCCGTGACCTTTGGCGATCGCATCTACTGTATCTCCCGGACGCACGCTGTAGAGAACCTCAGCCGGCGCGGCGGTACTTCCTGCAGGGGGGACTAGCACAGCCGTGGGCAAACTGGGTGTTGCTAAAGACTGTTCAATTGACTCGAATGCTCGATCGGGCGATGCTGCTTGACCTCCCCCGGAATTGGGAATTACAGGTGTGGCATCGAGGTCAGGAATAGTTGTCCCAGTTGCATATTCGGGGGAGGTCAGCGTCGGTGCTGACTCGGGCAAAAATGCCGCAGATGTAGATAAATTTGCTCCCCCCTCCGACCCGAACATCGTTCGACCCGATTCTGTGGTGCGGTTTTCCTGTTTCTTCAAACTGTCGATCGCCCCGTCTGCATTCGGGATCTCGATCGAACTTTGTTCCGGTACCGTCGTGACCAGCGGGGTCGCTGCGGTTGATGGCAGCCCTGTCATGGCTGCACTATCCAATGGCTCGGAGCCAGTCAGATTTAACTCTTGTTCTGGATTGACCGTCGCTGCGATATCTAGCGAAGCCGATGTGCTATAGCCGGCGTTCTGTTGTGGTGTGGCTTCCGTCGCAGTCGGAATTCTGAGCTGTTGGCCAACTTGGAGTATGGTATCGGGTTGGATCTCGTTGGCAGTTGCTAGTACCAACGGTTCAACTTGATAATCCCGAGAAAGCTCCCAAAGGCTTTGCCCTTCCTGCACCTTAACCGTCACCGACTCAGAAGGTGTTCCGGGCTGTTGGGCCCTGGAACCGTCAACTTGTGCGGACGTAGCCGGCCCGTTGGCCGATACTGGCTGTACAGCGGTGGATTCTGATGTCGGTGCGAGTTCAGACGCGCGAGCGCTGTCTCCATTTCTCGGTAGCAGGATGCCAGAAGCACCTACCGATATTGCCAGCCCGATCGTGGCGAGAGAGCGAACTCTGCCTGTGCTGAGCGTTGTCTGTTTGGATGGTTCCGCAGAACCCTCTCTGTCGATTTCACTAGCCTGAACAGGCTTAATTTGGGGATATGTTCGTTTCAAAAAAACGACCTCCTACTGAGAAGCGCTAACTGTCCTTGGAAACACTCAAGGGGATCGCATGAAGCTGAGTTTAAATCAACAAGCAAAAATATTCTGATTGTTGACAGCTATCATGCTTAGGCCAGATTACCTTGCTTTTTTAATTTAGACAAGCTCAAACCGTCAGAAATTTTAAAATTCTCGGTCAAACCTGCTGCAATTAACCCCACAAGCCTTACACCGCAATAGCTGGAACGAATAGATAAAATCTTCGTTCCCGCACAGGCTCTGAACTCTTACCTATTATCTGACTTTAGGCTAATTTCCGGACAGCCTACAACCGTATATTTACTAGATATAGTGTTCAGACCCAAGCTGGTACTCGCTCGCGCCCTAAATCGCTAAAATCCTCTGTTTTTGTTGCTGAATCATCTTGGGAGTAATTTGGTGTTGCTGATAACAATCTGTTTTTGAATGAATAAAATATATTAATGTCGGCTATCGAGATTTTCACCCCTTTGATACAAATTTCTTATATGAAAATGGAGACTTGGCAGCCTCCACCAGCTATTAAATATCTATATATTTATGTGTTGATAATGATTTATCCCAGCTCCCCCAACTGTCGTTTAGCCTCAAATAAACCTACAGCGGCACTGACGGAGAGGTTCAAACTCCTGACTCCAGGCTGGCTCATCGGAATGAAAACTGTGGCGTCGCAGGCATCCAAGACGTATTGGGGAATGCCTACAGTTTCCGAGCCAAACATCAGCCAGTCGCTGGGCTGAAATTGGAATTGCGCGTAATTGTATCGCCCGCCAGTGCTGAATCCGATCGAGCGTCCCCCCCGCTGCTCCCGATAGGCCAAAAAAGCCGCTAAGTCTTCGTGGCACTGGAGGTTGACGTAGGGCCAGTAATCTAAGCCGGCCCGTTTCAGGTAGCGATCGCTAATTTCAAACCCCAGCGGGCCGACTAAATGCAGTTCCGTGCCTGTGGCAGCGCAAGTGCGGGCGATATTGCCAGTATTCGGGGGGATTTGCGGGTGAATCAAGACAAGTTGGGGCATGAAGCTAATTAAAAGCGAAAAATACAGCTATTGGGAAATTTATAAAACTACCCACAGGTAGATATACCTTATAGCTTTTATTTATAACCTTTGTCGAGATCCATTGATTAAATATTCTGATTGGTTTTTGGGAGGTGCTCTGCAACTTTTGACAATTCCCGCATCCAGGATACCCGCCACGTGATTCATTCCAAAAGCAGACTCAGGACCGGTGAAATAAAAAACCTGTATCCGATGAAACTTGCCGAACGTATTTATCTCGCGCAAGTCAATCTAAAATCTAAAATCTCAAATCTAAAATCGATTGACCGGGAGGTTCGGGCTATTTGTATTCGCTGAGTACGCATAGCCAGGGGGCTAGTGAAAGCCCCCGTTATCATAACGGCGGGTACTTCAGGCAACTAACTGGGCGCACAAGTTGTCTTCTAGCTCCAATTCTTGGTGAGCCATGCCATCAATCCCTTGCAGAATAATACTGCGGGTGTCCGAACCTCCCTCGTGCAGTTTCAACCACTGCTGGGCCGTGTTGCCTTCCCGGAGAATCTTTTTGAGTGGCGAGAGAAAGCAACTAAAGCCGCGTTTTTTGGCTATAGGCCAGACTTCTCGGTAAATTTCCTCAATCCAATCTCGTGCCAGAATAGTTCTGCCGTCTTGCCAGTGGGTAAGTTCGGCATCCAAACTTTGCTCGGATGCAGCAATTTCGTTGGCGTCTGTGAGGGCAACTAAGTCTTGGTTGCGCGTGGCCTCCGGTAAGGTGCTGAGTTCTAAGGGGTCTAAGCTGGGGTCTTCCATCATCTGCCAAATGCGAGCTTCTAGTAAGGCAGTGATGGCTAACAAAGCCAGAGGATTGACTTCGAGGTCGCAAATTCTCAGTTCGAGGCGGTTGAGACAGTAGGGGCGACGATCGCCATTGGGTCGCACTGCAGACCACAAATGGCGGACGTTTTGCATAGTACCGAGTTCTAGCTGTTCTTCAGTCCACTGGATGTAATGTCTGTGACTTTCAAACAGGGGGACGATGGCGGGAGTTTTGGGAAACAAACCCCACCGAGTCGAATGATAGCCCGTCACTTCGCCGTCGAGGAAGGGGGAAGAGGCGCTCAAGGCAAGGTACAGTGGTGCTTCGACGCGGGCGAGGCGGATGGCGCGCATCAGCATTTCTGGTTGGGAGATGCCGATGTTGATGTGAATGCTGGCGGTGACGACTTTGGTGCCGTAGGTTTGCTCGATGTAGGTGTGGTAGGGGTTGTTGGGATCGGAGCGGTAAAATCGATCGCTCCCTCCGAGAGACAAGGTACTTCCCGGCAGCAAGGTATAGTCGCCCAATTGTTTTAAATACTCGCGCAGCCGAACTCGTGGCTTGACTAAGGCGCACAGCAGGCGATCGTAGCTGCACAGCGGGGCGGTCGTGTACTCCACATTGCGGCTATCAGGCTCCCGGACAAATCCCTCTAGATCGGCGACTATGCGATCGGAGAGACCGACAACCTCACCTTCGGGAGTGCCGGTATACATTTCTACTTCAAAGCCTTTTGATAGCAGCACGTTTATTCCTCAGCTAAGTTGAGTGCTAGTTTCTAGTATCCCAAAAATTGACCTGTTCATACTATCTCCCACGAGGCAGAGTTGACTTTTTTCGCGACTGGCACTGAAACGGGGTTTTTCTGCGCCAGCTTGTTTGAGCATTTGTTTCCTAGTTGGGGGCCTGCCACGACAAATACTGCCATGACAAAGAGTTTCCGAGGCGGTTTTAGACTCAGAAAGGCTGTTTGTTCGATCGCGCTTGTGTTTGATTCGGTATTGGGGGCGATCGAACTTATGGTGAATAGAACCCACTCCTGCCTCAGTTCGACATCTGTTTTCTGCCTTGAGGGGGATAGCCGCAGATATATATTGGGTGCGATTCTAAAAGAGAGCTCTGCAATATTTTTGAGCTATAATATTAACCCCTAAAAATCCCTGTGAAAGAGCAAGACAGAACTCCTCCCAATTTTTGGAATATGCTAAGCAATTTAGCCTTAGTCCGGTTTTTGCTTTTATTTGCTTCTGGTTGGGCTGGACTGCAACTTTTAGCTTACTTTGAAACAGCAGTCGCGGTTTTCACCATTGCTGCACTCGTGGCTTTTTTGCTCAACTATCCGGTGCGAACTCTCCAGAGATTTTTACCGCGAAGTTTAGCTGTCGCCTTCGTTGTCTTGCTCACCATTTTAGTTTTTGGCGGTCTCACCGTCACTGTAGGCGTCACTCTTTTATCTCAAGGACAGCAATTAATTGACAGCCTGACTGAATTTGTGAATGCTCTGGCGCCTCTGTCCGAGCGCCTCGAAGCATTCCTGCGGGCGAGAAACCTGCAAGTTAACCTGCGAGTTATTGAGGAACAACTGCGAAATCAAGCTTTATCTGGAGTTGTTTGGAGTATTGCTTTCTTACAAGTATTTTTAACCAATTTATTAAATTTAATATTAATTATGGTGGTAGCTTCTTTCATGTTACTTGATGGAGAGAGGCTGTGGCTGTTAGTTCTCAAGTTTATACCTCGACACCTGCACAGGCGTTTAAGTATAACAATAGAGAAAAACTTTTTAGGATTTTTTCAGGCACAAATTCTGTTAATGTTATTTTTGACAACAGCTAGTTTTGGAATTTTCCTACTGTTAGATGTGAGATTTCCTTTAATTTTAGCATTTATTATCGGATTGTTTGATTTAGTTCCAGGGATTGGAGCCACGCTGGGGATTAGCTTAGTTTGTTTTATTGTATTGTCTCAAAATGTGTGGCTAGCTTTAAAAGTATTGGCAGCTTGCATTGTTTTGCAGCAAATTCAAGACAACTTTATTCATCCCAGACTGATGCAAAATTCCCTTAACCTCAATCCGGTAGTGGTATTTTTTGCACTGTTAGTGGGGGCAAGATCAGCAGGACTTTTAGGCATATTTCTAGCAATTCCGCTAGCGGGAGTGATAGTTAGCTGGTTTGACATTGAAGAAATGCAAGCGGAAGGTTAATGGATACAGCCATCCTATTTTATAAAATCAGGCTGCAACATCCGATTTTAACCGGCCGACTAGAAGTCCCATGCTTCAAAAACTCTCCTGTGCCCAAAGCGCCAATAAAAGTAAATAGAAAACAGCAACTTAGGATACACCTTACTGCGTACAGTTAATGAATAAATTGCAAGTCAGTAGGAAATCTTTCTTCTTCTGGTTCTGGATCATAAATGTAATCGCAGTCAAAACGCAGAGCTTGAGAGTGGCGACTGATAGAAAATCCGCAATTACTCACCATTTCTGTAGTAAAAGTTGCCATGACTAACTCAATAAGTCTTCTATAGGAAATGTTAGGTAGTTGAACGTAATAGGTGCGTCTGGCAAAAAATATTCTCTCATCTTTCGGGAGAATTATGCCATTAATTCTGTGTGCGTGTTGAATCGGCTTGATATAGGCCTCAATAAACTGCGACTGATTTTTTTGGAGTCTCGCTAATCTTTCGTGTTGCAACCAGCTCATTTGAAACACAATTTTAATAAATTCAAAGCCCAAAATGTAGTTAAAAACATTATTGCGTTCTTCTGTACTCAAGACGAAGCGGAGTGCAGATTCTAAATATTGGTCAGTTTCTCGGAGCGATTGTTGAGCTGAGTGGATATAAAATTGTTTGATGTAGCTTCTTAAATCTGATTCGTTTAATTGTTTTTTGACCCTAAATCTGATTAAATACTCTTTGACTCGGTGTAGAGTATCTACATCTTCAAACATTTTTGAAACTAAACCGTCGGCTGTATAATTATCTAAAAATTCTGCTTGCAAGTCGGGAGTAGATGCACACAATATGTAGCAGAGAGACAAGACATAGCGCCGTTGGTTCCAAGGCAAGCTTTGGGCCCATTCTTTAACTTCTACAGGGAGTTTTTGGAGCACGGTATCTGTGTGGGGGAGTTGAGCAAGGTCGGCATATTTATGTTTTTGTTTAATCATTGCCTGAAACCTTATATTAGTAAGTATACAGAGTCGTCGATCGCAGATGATGGGAGAGGGGATATGCGAGGGAGGCGGCTAGTTATTCTGTCTTATTTTATTGCCATCTATCTAAATATACATTCTGGAGGGAACAGAGGGCGTGATCTGTCTCACACTTTAGCGACTTTTAAATCACAAATGCTAGCTTTTCGCATCACATTTTGCGACTGTGAGTGTCACCCATAAAACTTATTCACGTCACTGGAGCAACAGTGGGTTTCGTTGAGGATTAAGTCGGGTGATTCATAAGTTTTTGTTAGTAATGATTACTGAGATCGATCGTGAAGTTGACTACAAGTATTTTCCCGGAAAATCAGTGCCAAGACTTAACTTTTTGCGAGATCCTCGTGCAACAAATGCGACAGTGGCTCGATAGCATTGCAGTGGGAAAGCCACCAGTAACTCAGTGGTGTGCTAACTTATACTCGCACGGTGTTCTTGTCAGAGATATATCTAGTTATTGGGACACTATTTTTTCCACGTACTGCCTATGTGCAAGCTTAATCCTGTCCATGAGGAATTAATGGGGTTACGCTTTCGCTCGCTCTGGTTGTTGGGCGGGGTCAGCCATAACAGATACAAGTTTCCGACAACAGTAGTGAGCAACCCAAAATTTTAGATATTAGTTCCCGCCCCCAGATGTATCTGTGGAGTAAATCTAAAATCTAAAATCTACTGAGGTATGCGCCGAAGATGTAACCCTGTACTACTGATTGAGGGGTGTCATACCTCGATCGCCCCTTGATATCAATTATTTATGGGGTATGTCGCTCTGGTAGTTGCGAGAGCCATAATTTAAGCCATAATTGTTGATAATATCAATGGATGCCTCTCGATAGGAGTGGGTATCCATCGTGGCGCTTAAGCCAAAAATAACATCAAACGGTAGCAGCAAAAACAATAACTATAAAAATAATTTAATAATCTACGTGGGCTCAGGGAAGTGAATATGTTTAACGCAACTGAACTGCTGATTAAGGCTTTTGTCAATCGCCTGATTGAAGGCTACCGCCACACTTATGGCGGGTTTAAATCTGACTATGGTGAGATTATTGCTTGGGTGGCGAGTATGGCTTTAGAAAATATTGCTAATAGCGATGCTCTTTACCATAATGTCGAACACACTATTTTAGTGACCTTGGTGGGACAAGCAATTCTGGGGGGGAAGCACATCCGCGAAGGGGGTGTTTCCTGCGAAGATTGGCTGCACTTCCACATTGCTTTGCTATGTCACGATATCGGGTATGTTAAAGGTGTTTGCAGGCAAGATAGAACAGATTTGGGACTGTATGCGACGGGAATAGGCGACCTGAAATTAACGCTGCCTCCGGGGGCCACGGATGCTAGTTTGATGCTTTATCATGTCGATCGCGGAAAAATGTTTATTGACGAGCGTTTTGGCGGTCACAAACTGATTGACGCTGAGCTGGTTAAGCATAATATTGAGCTGACTCGTTTCCCAGTTCCTACAGATGAAGATTATCAAGATACTGTAAATTATCCGGGTTTAGTTCGGGCTGCTGATTTAATTGGTCAATTGAGCGATCCGCGATATTTGCAAAAGATTGCGGCGCTGTTTTACGAGTTTGAGGAGACTGGGCAAAATCGGGTTTTGGGCTATCAGAATCCGGGGGAGTTGCGGGATGGTTATCCGAAGTTTTATTGGAATGTGGTTTATCGGTATGTGAAGGATGCGATCGGCTATTTGGAACTGACGCAGCAGGGAAAACAAGTTGTTGCTAATCTGAGCGCGAATGTTTTTCGGGTGGAGCATTCTCAGGTTCCAGAGTCTGCGGTGGCTGTAGTTAGCTAGGGTTGGGGTGGATGTCGGGCGATATTCAGCAATCCTGTTGATATTGAAGCGCTAAATCTTCGATGAGTTCCACCATTGCGCGAACCATAGGCATTTTAGTGAGAATTTCGATCCAATACCACTGTCCGTTAGGATTGAGTTCGATAAAATAGAGCGTGTCGTCCTCATCGCGAATGATATCGAATGCACCAAAATTCAAACCAAATTCGTCAAGCATTTGATGAAGTTTGTTGAGATAGTCGATCGGCAAATTGTCGGGAACGTGAACGAGTTTATCCGGTTCGGTGACGCGCCAATCTAAAGTCACATCTGAATCGTTGATATGTTTGGCATCAATGCGACAGACAAAATCATGCTTGCCGATTAATGTAACGCGATATTCTGCCTTCTTTTGAATGCGTTTTTGAATAAAAACAGGCGCTAATCGAATGCTCTCTCGAAATGCTTCAAGTGTTTCTACATCAATGGGGCGAGTATAGCAAGCATACTGCTTTTCATCATGTAGGAATCCAGAGTAGCGCATCGGTTTGACAATGCACTTACCCTGTTGTGTCACAAAGTTGCAAGCAGCATCGTAGGAATTGGTTACGAGTGTTGGAGGGATAGTAATTCCCAGTTTTTGAGCAATTGGAATCTGATTGATGCGATGGGAAGGCAATCTAATTTTGTAGTAGTTATTGACCCACCTCGCTTTGGGATATAAGCCAGACAGAGAGTACATTAAAGATTCTGTTTCTTCTTGACAATACTTGATTGCCCAAGCATCATCAACTTCTGGAAACACTTGATAATCTTCTGGTTTTCGCCACCAAATCACGCCAACATCTTGAACTTCTCTCAAAGAGTCTTCAAAAGACAAAAAACTTTGACTGGGATTGCCCGAAGCTTGCCACGAGTAAGCATATTTGCTTTTTTTTATAAAACTTTCTGAATTCAATCGAATTGCTCGAATATTTGATTTTTGCAATTCGTTGATAACGACATCTGCATGAATGTCTGTCTCGGAAGTCACGATTAAAAGGTCTGTCATACTATTTTATATTTTAGATTTGAGATTTGAGATGAAAAATTACGGATTCTGTATGGGTTTGGATCTTATAGGGGATTGCATTATTTTTGGAAACGGGTATCACAACCAAACCAATTGAAATAAAATTGACAGTGAAAGACCTGTCATGCAAAAATTCATGCAGGTCTTTCAAGAAATCAGATGGCAAGCAAAAGACGACCTTAGCCAGAGCAAATTCTAGTCGTCCTCTTGCTGGTCATCATCATTCTCGTCAAACTGCCTAACAGTGGAGCCACTGCGATTACACCAGGAGCCACTCATGGAGGTGATGTTGGAGGTCTGCGTGGTGGGATCGTAGCTAAAAGTCTCCTCGGCGGTGATGCCGTACTTGGGCAAGATGCTCAGGTGCATCATCAAAGGATTTGCTTTTTTGTCTAGAGCGAGTTGGGTAGTCGTCATAAGTTAGTCTTTTTGAGCGATTGTTTTACTTTCACAATGCTACAGCTTGCCAATTAATTTGTATAGTCGAAAAAGGTCGGATAAAGTCGTATAATATAAAAAGTTTTGATAAAGCTTTAATCGTTTTTGTATTCAAGGCGAAAATAGTCGGATCTAGACGGTTTTAGTTCGATCGCTCGGATATTGTGAGGAGGCGCGGGTGAACGTTAAGGAAGCACTGGCTTTTGCAGATGAAGTGGTCTTTGCGAAAACTGGCAAGCATTTAGATGATATGCAAGTTGGTGTGATTGAGGGCGTTTTGAAGCGGCAAAAGTATGGCGATATTGCCCAAGCGCTGAATTGTACTGAGGGTTATGCTAAAGATGTGGGCTACGAGCTATGGGAGTTGTTCTCTGATGCTTTTGGAGAAGAGGTTAATAAGTTAAATTTGCGATCGGCACTGATTCGGAAGTCGATGATTAGCAATGTTACTGGAAGCGTCATTAGTGGCAATCATGTTGCTCGTGGTCATTTAATCGGAGCGCTGAATGTCTGCACATCGCAGGAAGAGTAGCCTGAGTTTTTGCGGGGAAAGCAGCGGGCGAAAATGGAGGCGATTAAACGCTTGCAAGCCGTCGGTTTGAGCGACGAGCAGATCGCGCAATGCTTGGATATGACGCTAGAAGAGATTCGACAAGTCGATTTGACAGAATAAGAATGTTTTGCTCCTGATTACCAGATAGATTGAATCGTTAAAAAGCTCAGAAAACGAAAAATCACCATGAGATTCATTAACCCCAAAATCGAGTTTGCATTCAAAAAAATATTCGGATCCAATCAAAGCAAACCAATCTTAATCAGCTTTCTCAATGCCATGATTTATGATGGTAATCCCACCATCGCTGACTTATAAATTATCGACCCGTATTTAGCATCAAGAGTACAGTATCTCAAAGACTCTTACCTGGATGTCAAAGCCCGGCTTGAAGGCGGCGCAACTGTAATTATCGAGATGCAAGTTTTAAATGTAGAATCTTTTGCGAAACGGGTGGTTTACAATACTGCGAAAACTTACTCAACTCAACTGATTCGCGGTCAAGGTTACTTTAAGTTAAAACCTGTAATTGCTTTGACAATTACTGATTTTGAAATGTTTAACAATGACCCAGAAATAATTTCTCATTTTGTGTTCAAGGAGAAAAAGCGTTTATTTGATTATGTCGATCCAGAGATAGAACTGATATTTATCGAGTTGCCGAAATTCAATAAACAATTGGATGAATTAGAAACTTTGACTGACAAGTGGGTTTATTTTATGAAAAATGCTCCCTGTTTGGAAGTGGTACCGCAAACAATGGAAACAGTCTCGGAAATACAGCAAGCCTTTGCGATTGCCAATGAAACTAACTTGAATCCAGAGGAGTTGGCAGATTTAGAAGAACGCGAAATGTTTATTCTCGATCAGCAGGGTGTCTTGCTCAAGGGAATTGAAAAAGGAATCGCAAAGGGTATAGAAGAAGGCAGAGAAGAAGGAGTCGCGCTAGGAATGAGAGAAAAGGCTCTAGAAATTGCTAGGCAACTTCTCAATGTCCTTGACAATCAAACAATTAGTCAAACAACTGGTTTGAGTGTTGAAGATATCCAAAACTTGCGATAGGAATGAAAGAAAGAAAGGGAAAAAGTACGATCGCACAATTAGTACACCTTTTCTCGCTACTAGGATCGGCCTGGTAGCGCTGGTTTTTGAGTCTCTGCCTCTTTGATTGAGAATGAAACCAAATATTAACTCTCATCCACATAATCCTCAAGGATGAGTCTGCCCTCTCTCTAAAGGAAGATTTCATTAAACCAGTAAATTCCGTATGATGCTGTAAAAGTCAGTCAGATGGGAAAGCTATCTCCGACTCTAGCTCCGAATAACTGACCAATCTTACAATAAAAAAAAATACATCTCATGACATCAGTCACTCCCAATCAAACTTCTTCTCAATACGAAGTTAGCGAACCAGAAGAAAAAATTGAGTCTCTGGTAGAAGAAGTTAAGCCAGAAAGCGAAATCGATTTAGAGTTTCTCTACACCAGAGACATTGAATTCCGACAAGAAACAATTTATTTCATTGTAGTCGATCGCTTTTACGACGGCGACCCCGAAAATAACGAAGGCCCCAACCCAGAACTTTACGATCCAGAAGGGAAAGATTGGGGCAAATATTGGGGCGGCGACTTGCAGGGAGTTATCGACAAACTCGATTACTTAAAAGATATGGGAGTTACTGCAGTTTGGCTGACTCCACTGTTCGAGCAAGTGGAAGCATTATTTGTCGAACAAGCTGCAATTCACGGATACTGGACTAAAGATTTTAAGCGATTAAATCCCCGCTTTATTGCCACAGGCGACAATCCTTCTATCAACCAAACACAAGAAACTAAAGATACCGTATTTGACAAATTAGTACACGAGTTGCACCAGCGAAACATGAAACTCGTACTTGATATTGTCTGCAATCACAGCAACCCAGATTTTAGCGGTAAAAAAGGGGAACTCTACGATGATGGCGTAAAAATAGCTGACTTTAACGACGATGAAGATGACTGGTATCACCACTACGGCGAAGTCACAAACTGGGAAGATGAATGGCAAGTCCAAAACTGCGAACTTTCTGGTTTAGCAACTTTTAACGAAAACAATATTGCCTACCGCAATTACATTAAGTCAGCAATTAAACAATGGCTGGACAGAGGTGTTGATGCTTTGCGGGTTGATACAGTCAAGCATATGCCTATTTGGTTTTGGCAGGAATTTAATGCTGACATTTTAACACACAGACCTGATGTTTTCATTTTTGGCGAATGGATTTACAGCGACCCTAGAAACGATCGTTCTGTGGAATTTGCCAACGAGTCGGGGATGACTATTTTAGATTTTGGTCTGTGCGTGGCAATTCGAGAAGTATTGGGGAAGGGTGCGGGCGCGGGATTTAAGTTAGTCCAAGATGTCCTGAATTTGGATCACCGCTACTACGGGGCGACGGAGTTAATTACTTTTATTGACAACCACGATATGCCGAGGTTTCAGTCGTTGAATCCCGATCCAGAAATGCTGCATTTGGCGATATGTTTAATTATGACGACTCGCGGTATTCCCTGCATTTATTACGGCACTGAACAGTATCTGCACGATGATACAGATGGGGGGAATGACCCTTACAACCGCCCGATGATGGAAAAGTGGGATAATGATGCGCCGATTTACCGAGATGTGCGTTTGCTGTCGGGATTGCGACGGCTGAATCCAGCTATTTCGATGGGGAGTCAGTGGCAAAAGTATCTAACTCCTGATGTTTATTGTTACGTGCGCCGCTATCGCGATTCTGTGGTGTTTGTAGCGATGAATCGTGGCAATTCTGTGACACTTAAAGAGGTGGATACTGAGTTGCCTGATGGAGAGCATACGGAGGTTTTATCGCGCCGCAAGTTTGAAGTTAAAGACGGGATGCTGTATAATTTAGAGTTGGGTTCGCGGGAAGTAATGATTTTTAGTCGCGTCGGAGAACGAGTTAAGGCGAAAACTATTGTGCGGGCGCAGCTTAACAGCGTTAGAACTCAGCCTGGGGAAAGAATTGTGGTGATTGGAGATTGCCCTGAGTTGGGGAATTGGGATATTAGTAAGGGCTACCCCTTGGAGTATATCAATACTAATACTTGGTTTGGGGAAATTCCTTTTAATGAAAGTGCGGGGAAGTTGATTTCTTATAAGTATGCGCTGCTACGGGAAGGACTGTCGCCGCTGCGAGAAAACCTGGTTTGTCGCCGCTGGGTTTTAGTTTCGGAAGGGACTGTGAAATGGCGGGATAAGTGGGCGAGTGGACGCGAGTCGTGATTTTTAATCAACAGGCTTTCCGGCTTGTTTTACCAGTTTTTAATCAACAGGCTCTCCGGTCTGTTCCACAACCAAGTTTCTGTTTTGTGGAACGGGCCGGAGATCCCGTTGCTGATATTACGAGTTTAAAGCGATCGCAGCTTCTGGGCTAAAACATCGACATAAGGTTCGCTGCTGTGCTGGTTCACAACCATTTCGTACCCCCGCTGCGCTTGAGATTCAGCTTCTTGAGGATTTGAAAGCAAATGGACGATCGCCTCGCGCAAACCTGCTGCATCTCCCACATCTACCACTTTGGCAATATCCGGGGTGGCTAAATAATCGACCATACCTTGAGTCCGAGTAATGACGACCGGCCGCTTGCAGGCCATTGCTTCTAGCAAACCCTGCACTCCAGCAGCATATTTATTTTCCGCCAAACAAACTGCAATTACGTCTGCATCGCGATAAAGCTGCACTAAATCCGGCCATTCGTAGAACTTGCGGGACATATTTTCTGGCATAGTATCGGGGAAAGCTTGCGATAAAGCTTTGGCATCTTTAGAAAAACCGCTAATTTTTACGTCAACATCTAAGTCAGCAGTTGCTGCTGCTAGGAGTCGGTAGTCGCGCTTTTCTAACCCGACGCTAACAATCGTTTGTCGCTTTTTATCGCCAGAAACGGGGCCGGGTGTGAAAAACTTAGTGTCTGTCTGGTCTAGATGCACTAAAATCTGGGATTCAGGTAAAGCTAAATAACTGCGGAGGAAGTCAGTTTGAGGGCTGGCGCAAGCCATGAACACGTCAATTTTGTCAGCCAAACCAAATAGTTTCAGGGCGACGCGGCCGCGCAGCCGATCGATATTGTGGAAATGTACAACAATTTTCGGGCGATCGGGCTTAGCCCCGCAAACCGCCGCCACTGGAATGCCAATGTCCTCGCCGTTACAAAATATCACGTCGTCGCTGCTGACTTGCTCGGACAATTTGCGCGCGGCGGCCCAATGTTCGGGTTTAGAAGAAATTTTCGATCGCAGCTTGTCGCTCAACGAGATCGCTTCGCCATCCGGGGCGTGAACGGTGGCATTTAAGCTCTCTCTGAGGGCCCGCAGGACGTGGCGAGGACATTTGCCTAGTTGTGCATCGCGGTCAATTCCATCTAGGTCTATTTTGCGACCTAATGCCAAATGGTATTTCAAAGTATTCTCCTTATATTTATTCTGGTGCTGGCACAAATTATCTAACCTCTGAAGATTCTATCCTCTGCTGTTGAAAGTGCTGGTACGATCGATCTGTCGATTTTAGATTTTAGATTTTAGATTTTAGATTTTAGAAAAATCTGGGGGGTTCTCCCTCATGTGTAAATTTTTTTGATTTCCATCAATCTCACATCTTGCACCATTCTCAAGAACGGGCTCTGGGGCCCGTTCTACAAAAGATAAATTTCTTGTGGAACAGGCCGGAAAGCCTGTTTGTAAAAGGATTATTGACAATGGTGCAGCACATCAGATCGATCCTGTCTGGGGCTTGTATCGCAACCGCGCTGACGGTTAGGAAACCGGGTTTATCGACACCCGCGCCCAAATCCTGTACGAATCAAAAACAGTGACCAAGAATTTCTAGATGGTACCGCCACGTGATTTATCTCGCGCAAATCAATCCAAAATCTAAAATCTCAAATCCTTGCGTCCCCCGAATTGATCTCGCGCAAGTCAATCCAAAATCTAAAATCTAAAATCTAAAATCGAATGACACGCGCTGATCGATTCCAAGGACTTAAGCTTTTATGCTGAAGTTAGCTAAAAAATTTATGTTTAACCTCATGTATATTTCTCCAGAGCAAGACCAAAAAATTCGCTACACCCTGCGCGAGTGCGGTCAAGAAGCTTACAAGCTAGCAGCCGAACCTTTTGAAGTTTCCGAGAAAGGGCCCAACGACTACGTGACGAGTATCGATCAATACCTAGACCGACAACTATCGGCAGCATTTAGCGCTTTGTTTCCTGAAGACGGCAGGATCACCGAGGAAAACGTCGCCTCCAGAACAGCTTACTGCGCCAATTACCAGCGCCTCTGGTGCATCGATCCCCTCGACGGGACTGAAGAATTTATTCGGGGAAAACTGCACTACGCTTCCATGGTGGGGCTGCTGCTGGAAGGGAACCCGGTGGCCGGCTGGCTCTACGCCCCGGCTTTTGACCAAATGTATTTTGGCGGCAAAGATTGGGGATTGTTCCAAAGTGTCGGAACCGAAGCGCCACAGCCGATCGCCCTATGCAAACCCCCGGCTCCGACAGCGGAAAATTGTAAAATTATTCTCGGAGACAAAGACCAGAAAAACTACGCCCTGGCGATCGCCCAAAGCATCCCCGGCGCAGAATTTTACTCGCTGGGCAGCTTTGGCTTAAAAGTGATGGAAGTTATCTTCGGTCGAGCTGGTTTGTACCTGTATCTCAACGGCAGAGTTAAAGTGTGGGATACCGCCGGCCCTTTGGCTTTAGCAAAAGCAGCCGGATTGGTTTGTTGCGACTTGCAAGGTCAACCGCTGAGGTGGAGTAAAGATGCGATCGAGCCGGAAACTCTGGCCCACAGGCAGTCAATCGCGATCGGCTGGCCGGAATACATAGAACCTCTGTTGGGTAAAGTTCAAAAGGCAGTGGCAGGCTTGTAAACCCGTTTAAGATTAAAGAATCTGCCAATTTTACGTGAACCGGGCCTGTCCACCCTTATGATCAATTAAAGGAGCAACGGATTGTTTGTGTTCCCAAACATCGATCGTTCCCTAGCTGTTGGGTGTCGCCTAATCATATTTCCCACCTCCGCGAGTTTGCATGAAGACAGAAGCTTTCAGTGAGCTATTCCCTCTATTTAAGGGTGCTAACCCAGAAACCTTGGGAGGGCTGCTATCAAATGCCGTCAAGCATGAGTATCCCCCGGGCCGAGCTGTGGTGATGGAGGATTCTTGGGGCAACGCGATTTACTTTGTCGTGTCTGGCTGGGTAAAAGTCCGCCGCTTGTCAAACGATCGAGCTGTATCAATGGCTATTTTAGGACGGGGTGCCTTCTTCGGCGAAATGGCCATTCTGGACGAATCTCCCCGATCGAATGACGTACTTGCTCTATCGCCCGTGCGACTTCTCAGCGTCACAGCTCAGCGATTTATCCAAACCCTGTTTAAAGACCCGCAATTGCACCACCGGATGCTGCAACTGATGGTGCGGCGACTCCGCCAAACCAATCTCCGCTATCAACTCCGAAACCGCCAGCCTGCGGTTAAACTAGCAAATACTTTAGTCGAGCTGGCAGAAAACTACGGTCAGAAAACTGCTGAGGGCAAAGATATCTTCAATATTCCTTATGAAGACTTAGCTGATGTCACAGATATCACCCTAGATGAAACCAGCAAAATTATGGAAAAACTCGATAGTAAAGGTTGGATCAAAATCGATCCAGACCACCAAACTATCCATTTGCTCAACCTCAAGCACTTGATTAATTTGGCAAGTCAATGACTGATGTTACTTCTTTGGATACCTCGTCCGCTGCCGGCAACCGTGAGGGGCAACTAACAGCACCGACAATTCAATATTCGGTGGCGATGCCCAATCCTGAATCCCATCTCTTTGAAGTAACTTTGCGCGTGCAAGGTTGGTCGGAGTCGGTTCTGGATTTAAAAATGCCTGTCTGGACTCCCGGTTCTTACTTGGTTCGAGAGTACGCCCGCCACCTGCAAGATTTTAGCTCGCTATCGGGCGATCGAGCTTTACCTTGGCGCAAGCTCAGCAAAAATCACTGGCAAATCGAGACCAATTCGGTGTCAGATATCACGGTTCGCTACCGCATTTTTGCCAACGAACTGACAGTGCGAACCAATCATTTAGACTCGACTCACGGTTATTTCAATCCGGCGGCTTTGTGCTTTTTCTTGCCCGGTTTTGAGAGCAACTGCTACACCGTAACCGTTGTGCCGCCGCAGCCGGAATGGCGCACCGTTACTACTTTGCCGCCTGTTTCTGGCCAAAATCTTACTTTCGCTGCTGCGGATTTTGATACCCTTGTCGATAGTCCTTTTGAGATTGGCTGTCACGAAGTGTACGAGTTTGAAGTGATGGGAAAACCCCACCAGCTAGTTGTTTGGGGGAAAGGCAATTTAGAACCCGATCGCACGATTCGAGACATCCAAAAAGTGATCGAAGTTGAGGCAAAAATGTTCGGCGGTTTGCCTTACGAACGCTATGTGTTTTTCCTACATTTGTCCGGCTCTGGTTTTGGCGGTTTGGAACACAAGGAGAGTTGCACTCTCAACTATCCGCGTTTTGGTTTTCGGGCTAAGGAAAAGTATGAACGCTTTATTCAGTTGGTAGCTCACGAGTTTTTTCACCTGTGGAATGTCAAGCGCATTCGACCGAAAGCTCTCGAAGTATTTGACTACGAAAAAGAGAATTATACTCCTTCTTTATGGTTCTCTGAAGGCACTACAAGTTATTACGATTTGGTGATTCCTTTTCGCTCAGGTCTCTACAGCGTGAAAGGTTTTTTCCAAGGTATGGCTAAGGAAATTACTCGCTTGCAGACGACTCCGGGGCGGAGTGTACAGCCTGTGAGCGAGTCGAGCTGGGATGCTTGGATTAAACTTTATCGCCGGGATTCTAACAGCGACAACTCGCAGATTTCCTATTATTTGAAAGGGGAAGTTGTTTCGTTTTTGCTCGATTTGTTGATTCGCGCCAAACACGGCAATGAGCGATCGCTCGACGACGTGATGCGTTTGATGTGGCAGAAGTTTGGCAATGCTAATTCTGCCCAAAACGGCGATTTTGACCTGAAGTCGGAAACAGACGGCAAATCGGCGCATTTAACCTCAAACGGACACTTAAATTCTCCTTCGCTACCCGCAGAAATAGGCTTTACTCCAGAACAGTTGCAAAGTGCGATCGAGTCCGTCGCCGGCATCGATTTGAGCGACTTTTTCGCGCGCTATATAGACGGCACAGAAGAGTTGCCTTACAACAAATATCTGGAACCTTTCGGGCTGGAACTCACCGCAACTGAAACTAGCGAAATACCTCGCATCGGTTGGACGTTGGGAACGGAAAACGGGCGGGAAATGGTTAAATTTGTCGAAGTAGGATCTCCGGCACAATTGGCCGGAATTGATGCTGGGGACGAGTTGCTGGCGATCGAAGGTTTTCGTGTAAATTCTGAACAAGCGGGCGAGAGACTAAAAGATTTCAAGCCTGGGGATATCGTCTCGGTGACAGTTTTTCACCAAGACGAACTGCGGACTTGTCCTGTTACTCTCGCCCCGCCGCGCCCGATGCGTTACTCGATCGTGCCGGTGGAACAGCCCACTGCTATTCAGAAACAAAACTTTACTGGATGGCTGGGAGTTCCTTTATCGAAATTGTGACCTAACAGAAGGTGAACGGGAAAGAAAAGACCAGAAGAAATCAAGCTCAATTCCCAATTCCCAATTCCGCTAGCATCCTCCTGGTAAAATTGAATCACCCGTCAATACTCAACTATCATTCAGTTTTTCGACTGACAGTTAACAGTCAACAGTCAACAGTCAACAGTCAACAGTCAACAATAATTCCGGTTGCACCGGAATTAATATTACCAATTACCCATTTTGATTATGCAAACCCCACCTCCTCCATCAATTACGCCCCGCCAAATGAATCTGCTGAGAATTGTTGCTTCTATGGCCTGGGCTGACGGCGAACTCGCCACAGAAGAAGTTAATTTAATGCTCGATCGCTTTTGTCGTTTGTTTGCCCCAGATACCGACGGACAACAAATGCAACAAGAATTGCGGGATTACATCATGCAAAATATCCCCCTTGACGAGTTGATCTGCCAACTAGAAACTCAAGATGAAAAGGAATTAGTGTTGCAACTCGGCTATGAAGTTATTTCCTCTAGTTCTCGTACTCCCGATGAACCAAAAATTAACGCTGAAGAAGCCGCAGCTTATCAAAAATTAGTGCAGTTGCTGAATCTTTCAGAGGATGTGGTCAAGCGTATTGAAGCTGAATCATCGGCTGCAGATACTTCAGAGGGAATTGTCGAGAAGATGGCTCAAAAATTAGAAAAGTTCATCAAAGGCTAGTTCGGGACTTGCGTGCGCTTGGCTTAAAAACCCGGTTGATTTCTAGATTTCTCGTTACTCAACCTGGAATTTTTCGTAGAAACCGGGAATAAGCCTGCCATCGGTAAGTCTTGTTAGGTAAGTATCGAAATAATATTTTTCTGAGTGCAACTATTTACAACTAAATCAGAAGGGAAATAAACCGGATTGTGGCTCCCAATTTCCTAAGATATACTAACAAAAAAACACGGAAAAGTCGAGAATATTTTTCATCGCCTGGAACGGTAACAGAATTTGCGTGAAGCGAAGCTATCCCGCAGGGAATCAATCGCCATTCCCGCGCGCTGCCTTACCCTTAACGAGAATTAGGGACTTAGGCAAAGCCTAAATCCCTAATTGATCTACAGATTTTTTGCGATTACTGAAAGTGATATCGTTTCCGGTTGCATCAGAATAATAAAATCGAGTCAACAGTCAACAGTCATTTCGCTCGTACAACCGGAATTGATATGAATCCAACCAGTCATTAGTGCGGTAACTTGCTGAGGGCGTGCCAAGTTCTGTAGCCGACAATTCCATCTTGCGGTAAAGCCATGCTCAGTTGCAATTGTCGCACTGCTACATTTGTCATCGGCCCGAATAATCCGTCAATGAATCCGAAATAGTATCCATTGATTTTCAAGACATTCTGAACAATTTTAACAGCATTACCAGAACTGCCCTTCATGACGATCGGCATATTCACAGGTGCACCAGAGTATAGTGCTTCCCAAGTGAGAGGGCCGACAATCCCATCTTCTTTTAAAAAGACGCGGTGTTGATAGCCTATGACCCCGTTGTAAACTTGGACGCCGAAAATACCGTCAATCGACCCGAAATAATAACCCCAATGAAATAGAAGCTGTTGTAGTTCCTTGACAGCTTGACCTGTTGAACCCCTTTGCAAAGTCGGTTTGTTTACTCCAGTGGTTTCAGCAAATGCAAGAGTTGATTGAGCAGTAGTATCGGCGACGAGAGCCATAGTTTCATTGTTCAAGCTTCTTTCTTCGGTGTACATAATGTGGTTCCTCTCAATATTTAAGTTTTGGTGTTTGATATTTCAGGTATAACTGGTGGGATTTGTGGATGCACAGTCACTTTTTAGAGTGTCACTCATGTGAGTGTCGCTCGTTTGAGTTACCCGTTGGTTTGTCGTAACTGAGATATTGCACCATTCTCAATTAGCCCTAGGGGCGGGTTCGCCAACAGCCTTAAAGCTTGCAAATAGGTTCTATAAACCCGCCCGACCCCACGAAAAATCCTCTTATTGATATTGCTGCAAGATGTCAGTCGTAAGGAATGCAAGTTGTAATATCTTTATGAGGACTTCCGTTGTCAATACAAACCAAGGGCTAAGGTGCGCGGTGCACACCTACCCAATACAAAGATGGGGGGTACGCACTCTACCAACTCATGTCGATTGTTTACTTAGGAATGAGAATTAAATAACTTGCATTTTTTGTAGGTTGGGCCCGTGGAACGAACCCTCCGTTTCACTCCACCCAACGCCACGCTTGATTGTTGGGTTTCGTTCCTCAACCCAACCTACGGAAGTTATTTAATCCACGATCCTTAGCAAATTCTCGCAATGTTGGAATTAAATACTGTGTCAAAGTAAAGGCATCTACTCCTAATTCCGTCCGTTCTTTAGCAGCCATGATTCCGGCTTGAGCGTGCCACCAAGCTGCTGTTACAGCAACTGATTTGGGGGGGGATTTGCGGGCGATCGCACTTGCTAATAGTCCCCCTAACAAGCCTGTGAGAACGTCGCCGCTGCCCCCTCTGGCGAGGGCTGGGGTGCTTTCGGGATTGAGGTAGGTGATGGTACGTGAAGCGTCGCTACCCTGTAGGGAATCGTCCTCATCCTTCCAACTTATGCAAACTCTGGCTCCTTTGAGCAATACCGTTGCGCCGCAAAGCTGAGCTGCTGCTTGAGTGGCGGCAATTCGATCGTCGCCGGTTTCGTCGGCTAATTCGGGAAATAAACGCTTGAATTCGCCCGGATGAGGCGTGATAATTGTCAGTGCTGAGCGTTCGGACAAAATCGGGACTGTGCCGAGTTGAGCGAGGATATTTAAACCGTCAGCATCTAAAACCAGAGGTCGATCGCTCTCCAGTACAGATTCTACAGCTATTGCCGCTTCCAATGTCAGACCTGGCCCTGCGGCGATCGCATCATAAGAACTCAAATCAATTGCTACTGGTAACTCGCTAATTGCACCGCTTTGGGTTTCGGGACATCCTATAACTAATGCCTCTGGCAACTGACAGCTCAACATCGGTTTAAGCGACTCAGGAACAGCAATGGATAGCATTCCGATGCCGCTTGCTCTTGCTCCCAAGGCTGCCAAAATTGCTGCTCCGCTGTAGCGGCGGGAACCTGCAATAATTAGTATGTTACCGTTGGTATATTTGTGCGAAATTGGCGATCGGGGTAACGGCAAATGCTGAGTTGCCGAGGCTTTTGTAATGCGTTGTATTGCTGGCGTTTCGCCCAATATTGCTGCAATATCTGCTGTGGGAATATCAAAATCAATTAATTCGGAAATGCCGATATATTCTAACGCTCTGTCTTGCAGAAATGCCATTTTCCACAATCCCAAACATAATGTATGTTTTGCCCTAATTGCCGTTCCCAAAACTTCTCCTGTATCTGTATGAATTCCCGAAGGAATGTCTATACTTAAAATTGGTATATTTAAATTATTTATTTCGTCAATAGCTGCTGCGCTAGCGTTAGTAATTTCTCGTTCTAATCCAAATCCAAATAAACCATCTACGAGCAACTCACAGTTTTTCAGCCCTTCAACTTTATCAATAAATGGAATATTTAAAGAACGCGCATAATCAGCGTGAGTTTTCGTGAGTTCCTTAAGTTTAGAAAACGGGCAGTAAATAACTACTTGGAACCCTTGAAAGTGCAATTCGCGGGCAACAACCAAAGCATCGCCGCCGTTGTGTCCGGGCCCAACCAATACGCCGATAACTGGCAATAGAGAATTAACAAGCTTTTTCCCTTCTTCCCTTTTCCTTCTATCCGTTAAATCCCGTACACTGCTAGTTGCCGAACTTCCTTCCGCTTTCAAAAGCTGCTGAATGCGTCTAGCAATCAGTCCCGCGACTTTTTCCATTAAAGCTGCGACTGGCATTCCCGCAGCAAAAATTCTCGTTTCTATTTGCCGCATTTGGTCGGCGGTGACAACAAATTTTTGAATGGTCATATTAATGCTAAAATTTCAGCTAACAGCAGCAGTGGCAATTTGTAGTATACTTGTGGTATAATAAATTAGCTCGATCGAACAAAGTAACAGTAAAATAGCAATTTCTCCCCAACCATGAACAAGATTGTTGTAGGCCTCTCCGGCGGGGTCGATAGTTCCGCAGCAGCCGCAATTTTACACCATCAAGGATATGAAGTGGTGGGTTTAACGCTGTGGTTGATGAAGGGCAAAGGCCAGTGCTGCTCTGAGGGAATGGTCGATGCCGCTAAAATTTGCGAAGATTTGGGCGTTCCCCACCACATTGTTGACAGCCGCGAGGTCTTTCAGGCAAGTATTATTGATTATTTGGTGGAGGGTTACAGTGCAGGAGTTACACCTCTGCCTTGTTCGCAGTGCAATAAAACTGTGAAGTTCGGGCCGATGCTTAAGTTTGCTCGCGAAGAACTCGGAATTGAAAAAATCGCTACAGGCCACTACGCTAGGATTACTTACGATGCTGCTACTGGTCGCTATCAGTTGCTGCGGGCGATCGACCCTGCGAAAGATCAGTCTTATTTCCTGTACGATCTAACACAGGATTTGTTGGCGGGTACGGAGTTTCCTTTGGGGGAAATTACCAAGACAGAAACTCGCAGAATCGCGGCAGAATTTGGCTTGACAACTGCGGATAAGCCGGAAAGTCAGGATTTGTGCTTGGTGGAAAGTAACGGTTCGATGCGGGCTTTTCTGGATAAGTACATTGCGCCACAAAAGGGTGACATTGTGGACAAGTCAGGGCGGGTGCTCGGACAGCATGACGGTGTTCACCACTACACCATCGGCCAGCGGAAAGGACTTGGGATTGCTGCACCGGAACCGCTGTATGTGATTGAACTTGATGCTGCTGGCAATCGGGTAATTGTGGGCGATCGACAGTTGGCAGTAGAATCTGAATGTACAGTCCAGAAAGTGAATTGGGTTTCTGTAGCTGCACCGACGACTCCGATTCGGGCTCAGGTACAGATTCGATATCGATCGCAACCCGTCCCGGCTACAATTATTCCTGTAGAATCCTCCCAAGCAGAGGAAAAAGTCGGCGGTACAAGAGTTAAGTTGATTTTTGACGAACCGCAGTTGAGCATTACCCCCGGACAAGCGGCTGTTTGGTATGACGGCGATGTGCTGTTGGGCGGTGGCATTATCGAAAGAAACCAAGTCCCAAATTAAGGCAAGGGGCGGGCTAGAAGCCCAACCCCTACTCCCCACAAGAAACTTCCCACAAGAAAATTCACTCTTTGTGGAACAGGCCGAAAAGCCTGTTCCCAGAAGCCCACAAGAAACTTCACTCTTTGTGGAACAGGCCGAAAAGCCTGCTTGTGATACCCACCTACAAAAAAACTCACTCTTTGTGGAACAGGCCGAAAAGCCTGTTCCCAGAAGCCCACAAGAAAATTCACTCTTTGTGGAACAGGCCGAAAAGCCTGTTCCCAGAAGCCCACAAGAAAATTCACTCTTTGTGGAACAGGCCGA
>NZ_JAUBOR010000032.1:0-6347 GCF_036700305.1 Microcoleus sp. Z1_A1 | reverse complement strand
AAAGCCTGTTCCAAAAGGAAACTTATATTTCCTTTCACGTACATTTACCTAGGTAACTTTTTTTCCAAACGCAACACATTTCCCCTAGCATTAGTGCGGTAAACCCAAGTTTGCCTACCATCAGAAACCACAACCCGCCAACCTTCGACAATCATTTGACCGCAAATTTCATCCGCTTTCGCGAGTCCTAAACAAGTATTCGGCCAACTTTGTCCGCTTGATTCAGTTACTTTCAACTTGTCAGCAGCAATGCCAGTGGAGTCCGACAACTCTCGGCGAACTGCTTCTGCTACGGTTGCGGGCAATTGCTTCGGGGGATTTTTGCGCGTACCCTCGGCAAAATTCCCCGGTTCGGAAGTGAGAGTATCGAGTGCCAATACCGAATAGCTGATGTTTTGGGGCACTGCGGCTGAGGAAAATTGCTGCGCGGTTTGCTGCTGTTGCCTTTCCAACTGGGCAAGGGAATCTTTGATGGCGCCCGCGTTAGCTGCTGCGGTGTGTCTTAGTGCCGGATACATTTCCCATACCAGAATTCCTGTGAGCACCAAAGCCAAGATTACTGGATTGGGCTGCTTTTGGTCTCGGTTTTTATTTTTTTGAAATTTATTTTGGGAGATTCTTTTCATAATATGCCCTCTGCCTCACTTTACACAATGCGCGATCGCTCCTGAACACTCAACTGCAGATACTTATTTAGACACTATTGCTGGTGCTATTGGTTCCTTTGTGCAGAACCGATTTGACTGCTGGTGCGTGGGGGGCAAGTATTTTCTACTCGCTGTCGGCAGTTGTGTTTCAGGAAACTTGCACTACCCAGTTATTACTTAATTTTTACTTGTTGTCTCCGGGTATTAAGAAAAATTTATGCTTAAGTAAATATTCTTAAAAGCCTCTACTCCTGCCCCCGAATCTCAGTACAAATTACTATTCTTCGTTCCAAAACTGCTAAACGTGTTTTAGACTGGGGGAGGCGAGCTCAGCCAAGGATATCACAGGGATGCCACAAAAATTGTTGCCACTGGACGAAAACGCATTAGAAATTAAATCAGCTAAGCTGTTCGGCATTTAAAAGAGGATAGTAGGGTGCGTCATTACAGAATTGTTTCTCGCATAAGCGCGTAAGTGTTTACTCCTGACGCACCTACAAGCCTCGTTACTGGTTTAAATGATCCACAGCTTATCGCTGATTAATTATATTAGCATTCGGGTTTTCTAGAGCGATCGTCCCCGCAACTACTTTAGTAGCGATCGCTACTTTTTTAGTACAATATTCTTAAAATCTATCGATTATGAACAGAAAATCCCTGGGAATCCATTTAATGAATCGGCTGAGCTATCCTCAAAAATTTACCTTAATTGGTTTTCTATTTGCAATACCGTTAACCTTGGTCATGTACCTGCTAATTTCCGAAATTAACAGCAGAGTTGATTTTGCCCAAAAAGAAATCTACGGAAATGAATACCTGCGGCGACTGCGCCAGTTGAGGGAATATATACCGAAACTTCAACTCTTAAATTATCCGAATCAGAGGTTAAATCCTAGTTTAAGCAATTCAGAATTCAGAACAGATTTAAAAGCCAAGATAGATCATAAATTTCAAGCGATAGCTAATACAGATAGCCAGCTTGGAAACACATTAATTTCCAGTAAAAATTTTAATAATATTTATCAAGATTGGCACAATTTCAAACTTCGCCACAGCCATTGGAGTTTAGAAACTTACGATTTTTTCTATCAACGTTTAGCTACAGACATTGATAGACTGAGCGCTCGCGTCGGCGATACTTCTAATCTAATTTTAGACCCGGATCTAGATACCTATTATTTGATGGATGCTACTTTGCTGAAACTTCCAGAAATCCAAAAAATATTGTCAGAGATTAGGCTGATCTCTCAAATAAAAAACTTGCGTTCCGATGCCACACCTGAAGAAAGAGCGAAACTGATTACTTTGGCAGGCAAATTGAGAGAAATTAATCAGGATTTAGCTATCAATATGGAGGTAGGATTTAGCAATAATCCTCACGGGAATCTGATCCCGAAATTAAGGGAGTATTTAACAAACTTTAACTCGGTAGTAGAGCAGCTAACTGAGCAACTAGATAAACTGATTAAGCCCACAGCATTAGTGGAATATTCTGCCTATCTTGATGGGAGCGATCGAGTTCTGAATTATAGTTTTGAACTGTGGGATAAAACTATCAAGGAATTAGACTTTCTCCTGCAAAAACGCATTGATAGTTTCGTTGCCAAGAAACGCATAATTTCTATTGTTGTGTTAATAACCTTAGCCATAGTTATTTATTTATTTGTAAGTTTTTATAGAAGCGTTATGCAAACTGTGTTTGTCCTTGACGAAGCTGCAAAAAAGATGGCAAGCGGCAATCTTGACCACAAAATTATTTTGGATAACAGAGATGAACTGGGGCAAGTTGTGGGTGCTTTTAACAAAATTGCCGATGCCTTAGTTGGTGCAAATCAAGAAATTACTGTTCTCAACGATCGCCTAAAAGCAGAAAATATGCGAATGAGCGCTGAACTAGACGTTACTCGCAAGATTCAGCAGATGCTGCTGCCCAAAGACTTAGAACTCAATGAAGTTGTGGGGTTAGATATTGCGGGATTTATGGAAGCTGCTGAGGAAGTAGGGGGCGACTATTACGACGTACTCCAACACAAAGGTAGAGTAAAAATTGGCATTGGAGATGTGACGGGACACGGATTGGAGAGCGGTGTTTTAATGATTATGGTGCAAACGGCAGTAAGAACTTTGCTCGCCTACAATGAACCAGACCCAGTAAGATTTTTAAGTGCTATTAACAGTGTAATTTATGATAACGTGAAGCGGATGAAATGCGACAAAAATGCTAGCCTTGCCTTGCTAGACTATGAGGAGGGGATGCTGAAGTTGAGCGGCCAGCACGAAGAAATGATTGTTGTGCGGTGTAACGGTTGTGTAGAGCGGTTTGATACAATCGATTTGGGTTTCCCGATCGGGCTGGATGTAGATATTGCTGAATTTGTTGCTGAGAAAATTGTGCATTTGCATTCAGGAGATGTGGTTGTGCTTTACACTGACGGGATTACGGAAGCTAAAAATATGGATAAACTGCTTTATGGTTTAGATAGGTTAATTGAGGTAATAAAAATTCATTGGCAGCGTTCTGCTGCCGAAATTAGGCACGCTGTAATTAAGGACGTGCGATCGCACATCGGCGAACAAAAAGTTTTTGATGACATCACATTGCTGGTACTCAAACAAAAATAACTACTTGAATATCCCTCCTAAAGTTTAAAATATATTCAGTGATCCCCTCATCTCAAACTTTAGCTCTCACATCGATATGACTCAGATTTTCGGAGATTTCATCGAGCAGCCCGCTAGCCAAGAATACTTAATAATTGGATTTTCTCCGAGTTCGGTTCCTCTCAAGCAGCGGTGGCGGAACAACGGTTTGTCTGCTGATTTTCTGGCTGATTACCTGACGACTTTTTTTCCGGGCAACCAAGATGAACCCTCGACAATTGAAAGACAAGCTGAAATAAAAAGTGCTGTTAGCTACATTGCCAACGAGTTATTGGAAAATGCCATGAAGTTTAATGATGAAACCTCCGACTACCCGATCGATATTAAACTGCAATTAGAGAGCGAGGGAGTGATTGTCTCAGTGGCTAACAGCATCTCTCCGCAAGCGGTGGACAAGTTTCAGGCTTATATTCAGGAGTTGCTGGCCTCGGAGCCAAGCGAACTTTACCTTCAGCGGTTGGAAAAAAATGCTGCTGACGACAACAGTACCAATTCGGGATTGGGTTTGTTGACCATGCTCACCGATTATACCGCCAAACTTGGCTGGAAATTCCAGACCGTGCACAAAGACCCGGAAGTAATTGCGGTGACAACTATGGTGCAATTAACAGTATAAGCAACGCTGGCGATCGATAATATCTAAGGGACTTTTTTTTGTGGCTATGGAAATTAATACAGAAGATTACCAGATCTGTTACGATCCAGCAACGGCAACCGTGAGTTTTATTGGATCTCTAAGGCTGAGCGGGCCTGCTGAGTACGCGCCGATAGGGCAGTTGCTGGCCCAGGTTGCCGACTTGGAACCGACGAAAATTACCCTCAATTTGCAGCAGTTAGAATTTTTGAACAGTTCTGGCATCAATATGCTATCGAAGTTTATTATCGAGATCCGCAAAACAGCCAGGGTGCAAATGGCGGTACAAGGCTCTCAAAGCATAGCTTGGCATGGTAAATCTTTGAGGAATTTCCAGCGCCTGATGCCTGGTTTGCAGTTGGATTTTCTATAAAAACACGATTACTTTTAGGGTGCGAAATGTTAAGTAATTTTTTGTTAGTCGAGGCGCAAATTCTCGAGTTATGCTGGAAGAACAACCATCTAGAGAACAGCTACTTTTAGAGATAGAAAGATTGCGCCAGCAAGTGGAAGACTTGAAGGAGGAAAAAGCGGATCTGGAAATCTTGCTGGAAACTACTGCTGAACATTCCGATACGGTTGAAACTGAGTTACGCTCTCGCGCATTCGAGGCGGTGCGCGAAGGCGAAATCAAGCTGGCTCAATTTCTCGAAGCGATTCCGGTAGGCGTGGTAGTGCTCGATTCTCAAGGCAAACCTTACTACGTAAATCACGCCGGACAGCAGTTACTCGGTCAAGGAGTTTTGCCCTTAAATTCTGTTGAGGATTTGTCAGAAAGTTATCAAATTTATATCGCGGGAACGGAGACAATTTATCCTTTCGAGAATTTGCCGCTCGTCCGAGCTTTAAGGGGCGAAAACGCGACTGCTGACGATCTGGAAATTCATCGAACCGACAAGAAAGTTCCCCTAGAAATTTGGGGAAGGCCAATTTTTGACGATGGTGGCAAAGTTGCTTTTGCGATCGCAGTTTTTCAAGATGTCACGGAACGCAAAGAAGCTGAATCCCAGCGCCATTTATTTATTAAGGAACTATTTGACGTTAACCAAAATTTAGAAAAATCCCTGGATGTCGAATCAGACTTAACTGATGCCTACGGTAGATTTGTGCCACACCAATTTCTAAATTTGTTGGGATATGAAAGTATTATAGATGTCCATTTAGGCGACCAAGTGCAGCAGGAAATGTCGGTGCTATTTGCGGATATTCGCGACTTCACGACGCTTTCAGAAACTATGACTCCCCAAGAAAATTTTAAATTTATCAATGCTTACCTTTCGCGGATGGAGCCTGCGATTACTAGCAATAACGGGTTTATTGACAAATACATCGGCGATGCAATTATGGCTTTGTTTAGTGACTTTGCAGATGATGCAGTGAAAGCGGGTATTGCAATGCTAAATATCCTCAAAACTTACAACGAATACCGTCAAGGCGTCGGCTACGTCCCGATTCAAATTGGCATTGGCATCAATTCGGGTTCTTTGATGCTGGGGACAGTCGGGGGTAAAAGCCGGATGGACAGCACTGTGATTAGCGATGCTGTTAATTTAGCATCTCGCATTGAAGGATTGACCAAAGATTACGGCGTACCTCTGTTAATTTCTCAGCAGACTTTGGAACGGTTGCGAAATCCCACCGATTATGCAATTAGAATTGTGGATAAAGTACAGGTAAAAGGAAAATCTCAATATGTCGTAGTCTATGAGGTATTTGATGCAGATCCGCCCGAAAGTTTGTCGGCAAAGCTAGCAAATTTGTCTGTATATAATGAAGCTATGTTACTGTGCGAGCGGAAAGAATTCCGAGAAGCAGGAAAATTATTTGAAGAGTGTTTGCGAACAAATCCCAGCGATCATGTAGCTCGCATTTACCTGAAACGCTGTCGGGATTGGCGATCGCTCCTCAAAGGAATTTAAAGCAGCTTACTCGATTTTAGATTTTAGATTGACTCCATATAGCAATTCTCGCATCACTTGTGAATTTCTTACTTTCTCCCCGCAGGTTCGGGGAGGGTTGGGGTGGGATAAAAAATTTACGACTCCTGTAAGGATTGATATATATCTTAAGAGTGATGACTGACCTCTGGAATCTGTCAAAGGTTTGACATACTCCCCAGCTATCAAGGCGAGGGGATTCTAAGCTCAAACAGCAATTGCAGGCACAGCCTGTCTAACATCGCCTAACTTAACGGTTGACGCCCCACCAAGGAAAACAAGCAAGTTATTTATTGCAGCGTTCTCGTCTCTGCTGTTCACCTTCTGGCAGGACGGACATCGCCATTCACGAACTGATAAATCCAATTCTTTCAGAACGTGTCCACAGTGGGAGTTAGAGTCGATGGGGAAATCACTTTCCCCACCTCTCATTCAGAACCGGACTTGAGACTTTCACCTCATCCGGCT
>NZ_JAUBOR010000031.1:55909-74134 GCF_036700305.1 Microcoleus sp. Z1_A1 | reverse complement strand
ATCGCTTTAAATTCAGTTCCAATTCTAGTTGTTAACATTTCTTTACTTACCTTTGTTTTTTTATACCGACCTACTTAATGGGGGCGTTGCTTAATCAGGGCATGAAAAAAATCAATTAAAAATCCAGAAGCTTTGTGGATAGTGGTTTCTAGGACTTGCATATTTAGCCTTTCCTACCGTAAATCAGCAACGCCATAATAGCATACTACTGGTCAATTGAGAGCATGACAAACCATTACCGCATCATTATTATGCGCGATCGTACCCCAAAATATTAAAACACGGTAAATCGCTCAAATTAGCGTATATTGTCTGTAATACTCCAACAACGATCGCGAGGTTCGGTGCTGGCTTTAGTGGTTCTCTAGTAGCGACTCACCTGTTAAAAACAGCTAACCGCCCCTTGCTAATCAAGCTGATTGAGCGCGATCGCGATATAGGCAAGGGAGTTGCCTATAGCACCACCAACAGTCCAGTTGGTCTTTTAACCATTGATCTTGAGTGTGCCTTGCTGTAAGATAAAAATCAGGTATACTACCGTTAAGTTAAGGCTGGACTAGCCTAACGGCTTTTCCCCTAGCAGTTAAATTAGAGGAAGTTTGTTTAAATCCCGCTAGATGACACCCTCAATTGTTACTGCTGCATTTTCCTAATTATATTTAGTGCATCTTGATAGTCCGCCATCTTGCCATTTTGCTTATAAAGCTCTGCTGCTTTCTTAAGATCGTTGAGTGCTTCCTGAAAAGCTCCAAGGATACGATAAGTACGACCTCGGTTATAGTAGGCATCAGCATCACGGCTATTAATCATAATTACCTTACTGTAGGCAACAAGAGCACCTAGATGATTACCCATTTTGCCGTAAGCAACTCCTTTGTTGAGGTAAGCCTCGGCATGATTAGGATTAATTTGTATCGCTCGCTCAAAGTCTTGAAGAGCTGATTGATTTTCTCCAATAGCTATATAGACTAGGCCCCGTTCAGTATAGGCATCTGAATCGCTTGGGTCTAACTTGATAGAAAGGGTAAAGTCTTCAATTGCTCTTTGGTAATCTTGCCGTCGGGAATATAGAACACCCCGGTTGTAGTAGGCAAGAGCATGGTAAGGATTGCACCAAAGTGCCATATCAAAGTTTTTCATGGCTGCTTCGTAGTTACCAGTACCAGCACCTTGGTTAATATAAAATTCAGATTCTATCTTGTTAGGATAAAGTTGTTTTAATTGCGCCACTGTTTGTTTAAAATATGGCATATTTCCTTGCTCTAAATAAAGCATTGCTTTTCGCTGCAAATCATCAATGATACTCTGGCGGTCAGGATTTTCCCCTTCTGAATCGCTTGGTACAAAATCTAATTTTATTGTTAGACCTGTGTTTTCCTGATTTATCCTGTAGGCTATCTTCTTTTGAAGATCATATTGCCACCCAGGAATGCGACCTTCTATTAAAGCTTTTGTGGCTTTGTGTTCTTTGTGTTCTCCATTTGACCCTTTTTCAATAATCCCTATTTCATATAAGTGCTGGTATAATTCTTCTACCATGTTCGATTTGGGAGAACTCCCAAATCCTTTCTTGGTATTACCTTTACCATAATTAGGGTCTAGTTTTTTCCGGCGCTTTGCTTTTCCCATCGGTCAAATCTCCTTTTGAGGTAATTTTTTAGGAATTTATTTATGGGCAGTCTTGCCCAATCTTATCAAGTAGCTGTGAAATAAAACCACCTGAAGTTTCAGTATTGGCGAGCGCCTTCCAGGGTAAACCCATAATAACACGCCGCCCTTCATCCTGTAACACTCCATCTGGTGGGCAACCTGCTACAGAACCTTGTCCTTTAATTGAATTAAGATAACCCTTAGCAGCAACTTTGCTCATTCTTCCTTGCTTGAGCATAGTTACAGCCCCAAGGTGCAATAATAGCGTCGGATCTTGAAAGGGCCAGAATGCCAAAACTCCAAATTTTCCATTTTGAGCCAATGCTGCGTTTAGATCGAAGGAATTATCTTCAGCTATTGCAGATTTACGGAGGCCGTAGTCAAAGGAGATTAGTAAAGAATGAAGCTGCATGGCACGTTCAGCTTCATCTAGTCGTCCAGCAGAGGCAAGTACCTTATATACACTGCTATAAAGCGGACACCAAGTTGGCATCTCTTGGAAAAGTTCACTGTAAATAGCAAAAGCAGCATCAAAATTGTTCCTTCGTTTGTAATCTACTGCCTGGGATACTCGACTTTGGACTCCGTTGTAATAATCCCAATGGTTAATATCGTTAGCAAAAGATGCGATTGTATGCCGATATTCCAGACTTTTTCCCATCCATTTGAATGCTTCCTCTGTGTTGAGAAGCAGCAATTTATTGAGAGTGGTTTCAGTATCACTAGAATTTTGGTTTATGTAAATTCCTGCTAACTCTGCTGTTGGTTCATCAGACTCTAGGTTTATGTTGGCATCAACATCATTAAAGCTGTGAGGTATAATTCTGTTTCTGCACTCCTCAGCTTTCTCTGAAATTCCTGCTAACTCATATTGCTCAGCCGCTTGCTCCCAATACTTCCTTTTTTCAAATTCTTTTGCTCTACATTCAGCAGATTTATGTGTCATTTGTGCTAACTTATAGTGCTCTGCTGCCTTGAGCCATTGCTGTTTCTGTTCAAACTCAACTGCCAGAATTTCTGCTTTCTTTTGTTCATTACCACTCTTTAACCAACAACGTTTAGCATCTTCAAATCGGCCCATATTGTCCCATAGCTGCGCTGCATCTTCCCACACTTTAGTGGTTTCAAACGCTTTAGCCTCACAGATTTTCTGCCTCGGAGAATTACCAGCCTTTTCCCAACAGTTAGCTGCTTCTTGCCACTGACCAGTTTTCTCAAACAGTTGAGCCGCTTGTTGCCAGTCTTGCAATTTAACAAGAATCTGGGCTGCTTCACTGTACTTACCCTCCTGTAACAGGAGTTTAGCTGTAGTTTGCCGCTGTAATTCAATATCTCCTGACTTCTCGAAACACTCTATCGCCTGACGGTAAAAGCCACATTCCAGATAGTAACACCCACGCTCGCGCCACATTTCCTCAGTAGGCTCAACTCGATTTTCTCTGACTGATTCAGAATTTATCGGTTGCAAAAAACTTACCAATTCTTCTTGACTCCAAACAGCCGAAAGTTGAGTTTCCCAAATATTCAAAATTCGACGAGCGCGAGTAACTGCAACATAAAGTAAGTTTAATTCCAGCCGCAATTCTGGCTGCTCAGTTTCATTGAGCGATCGCTTGCTCCCCAATACTCTACTCCATAAAGATTGGCGCGGCTTGAAAAACTCTACTAAGAACACTGTATCAAATTCTAACCCTTTAGCTTCCTCAATCGTAAATACAAAGCTAGATTGGAATTGTTCAGAAAGTCTTTGTTTATCCGCCTCAGTTCTGACAAGGATGGCATCATCTGGATTTAGCTGCCCTAAACTTGGTTGTAGAGTTTCTAAAGGTGCAGCAATTAATCTAGCACACTCACCATAACTGCTAGTTGGTTGCCCTATATCACCTATCCGTTCTCGCAACAGGCGGTAGCGCAATTTCAGAATTTGATTGGCTAAATTTACCAATGAACCAACGCTGCGGAAATTAAAGTTTAATGTTTTCTGAATCGCTTGACGCTGACCTTTAAAAAACTTGGTTTTTAAATCTTCCCAACGGAACCCACTGGGGCTAATCATCTGGTGTAAATCCCCAGCAAAGAAGAGATGACCCCCAGGAGCAACAAGCCTTACCAACAGTTCTAACTGTAATTCGGTAAAGTCCTGTACCTCATCACAGACAATTAATTGATAGCGTTCGCCTTTTCCTTGCCAGATGGTTTGTAAAACTTTTCGCGCTAAATCTATCTCATCAAAACGCCCTTCTTTTTTTAACAAACCTTGATACCACTCTGCCACCTTATAGACTTTATGGCGATTGTTTTGAGGAATTACCGATGAGCGTTTCTTACCCAACTGCTCGTACTGTTTCTGAGAAAACTGATAGTAACTTGTCTCTAGATGTGCCCCTTTAATGATACTGCGGATTTCATCCCAAACTAAGGCAGGTGAATAAGGTTGGTAAGATTGACGGCGGTAAAGTTGCTCAAAAATTTGGTATGTCACCTCATCTTCAGGGATATAAAATTGCCCAGATTGTGACAGACTCTCTAGACACAAATCTCGAATAGTTTTAAAATGGAAAACAGACTCAATTTCAGAACTGCTCCCACTAACCAGACGCTTAAATTGTTTCTGTGCTTCTTTAACTAAAATCGGGTTGTAAGCGACATAGAGGCGTTTTCCATCTGGTAAAGTCTCTAAACTTTTGAGTAAGCGATACAGTCCTACTGTAGTTTTACCAGTGCCCGCACTGCCAGATAGCAATAGGTTTCCGTAGAGTTTCACCAGTTCATATTCTTCTGGCGTGAGTTTGAGTGGTAAATCAGCATCTTGCTGAATAATTGCCCGTTGCCATTCTAATTCTGAATCAATTATTCGCCATTGAACATTGCCTAAAAGTTCATCGGTGAAGCTAGGAACAAGCTGTAATTCTTCTATTTGTGCTGCATCCAGAGCAGACTGTTCGGCTGGGGTGAGAACTGGCCGCTCGTCCAAGATATTCCCGATCGCTTCTACCACCTCAGCATCAAGCCATTGGGCATCAGGAGTTTGATTTCTAGCTTTAGCCCGTCGGGATACATCATCATGATCTAAACAAATATCCTGAATGGCGATATAGGTTTGTCGCTCTCCCGTGTCAGGTTGCCTCGATTTGTTGTAAGTAAAAATTAGACGGCTAGCCTGAGTAATCCTGGCTTCCCAAACTCTCTTGGCTATGCCTTTCAGTTTTTTGACCCGCAAGCCACCATCAAATTGCTGCTGCCTCAGCTTTTCGATGCACTCCCATACCCTTGCCTTCAGGTTACTATCCAATTCTGTACGGAGGAAATCTACTACATCAGGGTGTAAGACAGCAGCTAGCAACATATTTGCAATTAGCTTAGGTAGTGATGATCTATTTTATACCCATTGGTGTCAACTTAAACAGTCAACCCCCAGATTTCCTTCGCGTAAGCGGTATTACTGGTAATGTTAACAGGCACGAGCGCGCTCTATGCTTAATCTTGCGTGGCTCCCAGTCGGTGTGAGCGCTCAGGGGGAGCGATCGCTCTGTCAAAAAATAGCGATCGCACGCCTCGTACAGTCCTTAAGTTGGCACCAATGACGGGGGCGCTACCCCTACTTACTAGAAAAATTACATAACATCCATCCCTGCGTCTTCAGAGTGGGGATTTTTAATTACCTGGTTTCCAAACTACTTCTTCAACTTTGAGCTGCTTGGGAATTAAGCCAAGTTCAAAAAAAGTATCCGCAATTTCCTGTTGCTCGGCAACCATATCAGCTTGGATCGGTTCAAATCCATAACTCCGCCGTCGAGTTACTACATCTAAGATAGAAACATCAATTTTCAGAATGGGTGCGAGAATCTTGGCTACTTCTTCAGGATTCGCATCTGCCCAAGTCGCTACTGCTTGAGTTTCTTCTCTAATTGCCTCAATGATTTTGAGATTTGGCTGAGCAAATGACTTATTAGCTAAGTAAAAATCTCGGTTAGCTGCTAGTCCTTTACTAAGCTGTTCAGCATCTAAAACGCATATTGTATGGTATAATATGATAATTTACCGAGAAATTCAATGCCTACTAAAAACTTCCTCAGTTCAGAAACAAAGGAAACTCTGCAACAAGCATTAAAAGACCATGAGCATCCAGATATTCGACAAAGAGCGTTAATATTTTTATTACTAAATAACGGAAATACACAAGCTCAAACTGCTGAAATAATTGGATGTTCTCTCAGAAAAGTTGCCTATTGGAGCGTTCATGGTGATCCTGAAAATTTAGACAGTTTTAAAGATAACAGGATGAAGGGTAATTACCGAAAAGCTACAGAGAAATACATTAATTTACTTTTAGAAACAGTTGAAGTAGACCCTGAAAAATATGGTTATGAGTTCGGAAGATGGACAACAGCTAGACTTGCAATATATCTAGGAGAGCAGACGGGAATTGAGCTGAGTAGTACCCAAGTAAGGAGAATTTTAAAATCAAAAAAGTATGTTTACCTTTGGGCTAAATACAGCTTGAAGGATAAGCAAGATGCCGTAGAAAGGGGTTTATTTAAAGATAAATTAGCTGAGTATTTAAAAATAGAAAAAAGATCTCCAGACCTATTGCAGGTATGGCTTTGGGACGAAAGTGGATTTAGTTTAAGAGTAATTAGAAGGAAAAACTGGTGTAAAAAGGGGACTCGAAGTAATAAAAGAGGAGACCGACGAAAAGGTCGTATTAATGTTATGGGTGGAGTGAGATACTCAGACAAAAAAAGATGGGTAGATTTTATTCCATCTGGTAATTCTGCTAATTTTTATGCTGTGCTGAAAACTTTTTATGAAGATTTAAAAGCCGAGTGGATATTGCAAGGAAATTTAGCAGAAGACTTTAAAGATAAGGGCTGTAAGTTTGTGATAATTTTGGACAACGCTAGTTTTCATAAAAAAGCAGAGACTTTGCAGAAAATAGCGTCAGAGATGCCGAATCTAATCATAGAGTTTTTGCCAAAGTATAGCCCTGACTATAACTTAATTGAATTAGTATGGCATTCCGCCAAGGAATATGTTGCTAATAGATTATTTGAATCCATTGAAAAACTAGAAGCACTGTTACATAAACTGTTAAATGAAGGAGGACTAATTATGAAATGGAACCGAAAAATAAAAAATAAAGGTAACGCGAGTTAATGCAGTTTAGATGTCGAACAGCTTATCTTTAACAACACGAACATCTACTTGCGCTTGAGCTGCTGCATAAAACGGGTCCCAAATTACCCAAGCATCTACGTTACCTTGTTGGAAGGCAGATCTGGCATCGGCTGGTGTCAGGTTGGCAGGCTCAATCTCAGTCCATTTTATCCCGGCGGATTTCAGTGCTTTTGCTAATAGGTAATTGGCGCTTGAACCTTTTGTAAAAGCTATTTTCTTACCCCGCAAATCCCCAAGGGTTTGAATGGCCGAATTAGCAGGGACTAAAATACCTGAACTGCGGTCTTTGGGGGCGCTACCACCAATGTAAAGCAGAGGCGCGTTAGCAGCCTGGGCAAAGACTGGAGGAGCGTCCCCGGTGCGCCCGATGTCGATGCTGCCGACGTTTAGGAATGAAAAATAAATAAGGTGACTAATAGAGCAATAGTTTACCTTGTATCAAGGCTTCTGAGGTTTAATTGTGCAATTTTTTGACTCGCATTGAGATGCAGCAATTGTTAGAAAATTTATGGCAAGAAAAAGGATTTACCGCGCTACTGATCACTCATGACGTAGAAGAAGCAGTGGTATTAGCTGATAGAGTTATTTTAATAGAAAATGGTCAGATTGCAATGGACTGTTATATTGAGATGCCGCGACCGAGGCAGAGAGGAAATTCTGTATTTTCTGCGAAAGTAGAGGCGATTTTGCAGCGCGTTATGGGTCAAAAAGAAAGTAGCAAAGATGCAGAGAAAGTTGCAATAGGTAGGTAAAAAAACCCCAACTATGTAAAGATAAGTAAATACGGATAACGGATCTACCAAGGTAACTCAGATATGGGCGCTCGTTTAAGAATTTTTCTGACTCGCGAGCTCTTCGTCAGCCAATCCGATGCACCCGGATTTGATATCACTCGCAGAGACTAAACTCCGATCGATACTTCACCGTTCCGCTGCAATCCTGCAAGGCTCCACGTTCTAACTCCAACACCATAAACGCTTCATCGGGCACATCATATTCACATTTTAAGCTCTTTCTACTAGCAGGAATGAATCCAAAACGCGGATAAAAATCTGGATGACCGAGCACAACCACTGCCTGAAATCCCGATCGCCCGCACTCTTTTAAACCCTCCCGAATCAGCAGCGTTCCGATACCTTGCCGCTGATAGTTGGGTAGAACTGCGACTGGCGCCAACCCCTGAATCGACAAATTGCTAGAACATTTGCCCTCCACGACAACCGGACTGAAGAAAATGTGTCCGACAATGCGATCGGATTGTACCGCAACGAAGGAAAATGTAGATGCAATTCCCCGCAATCGATCGACTAGATTAGCCTCATTTTCTCGCCCGAATGCCGCAATGTTAATGTTGCGAACAGCTTCTACATCTTCTGGCTTTTCGGTACGGATATCCATAGCTTAGATTAATGGTTGTGCGGCCGCTCTGGCAGACGAATTACTACAGAAACTGTTTCTATCTTGCGATCGCGATATTAATCAAATTATAGTGCTCCTGAAGCCTTTTTCCGGTTTTTGAGTTATATATTTTCGGCAACCAATTATACAACGAGTTGCAGATGAATGTCAAATCGTCGCAAAAGTCGGTCGATCGCTTCGGGAGCATCTCATATTTGTAAAAACACTTATAATGGCTCCTTCCTTCTTCCTCCTTCCTTCTTCCTCCTTCTTCTTTCCTCCTGACTCCTGACTCCTGACTCCTGGCTCCAATTTCTAGCGGAGGGCTGCATAAGTGAGATGCTCCCATCGCTTCCAATCTTCACGCCCGGACAGTCTTCTTTATCGTCACAGCGTTTTAATGAAATTAAAGCGCTCCACTGGTTATGCTGATTCTAAATGAGTAACCGGAATTTGTTCGGTTCTTTCAGGCAATCTCGCTCCAGTTGCAACGGCATGAACCGCATGAAGAATATCGGCTGAATAGTATCGATTGCCGCAGTTATCGCAAACACCGATGGTCACATCTTCAAGAATGACAAATCCATTTTTATGTTTGAATGCCTCGCGCTTGACAGTGCGGGGTTGAACGGTTCCTTCGCAATACTCACATCTGTATTTATACATACAATTAGCCATTAAGTTGAGTGACTTCATAAACCGTGATGATTAGATAACGTCCGTTACTAGCGAAACGTCCAACCACTCCAACAGGTGTTTGTCGATCCAGTGCAGTCCCCACTACTACATATTTTGTACCTCTGGGGTCGTCTTTTTCAACCCGGATAATCTGACCGCTCAGAACCGCCTCTTCTACATCCAGGATAGTCAGCAAGTCCTCAGCCATTTCTTCCATTGCGTGGGCTGACATATCGTACTGGCGGAGGCGAATTTTCTCTCTGATACGGTCAATATCGTTGCGAGGCACTGGCTGATTAATGTTACATCCAGGCAATCATAGCAAGTTATTGTTCAAAAATCTATCATTTTCAATTCCTTAAATATCTGGTTTTACTTCCTTCGACCCGACTTACTAACTACTCTTATTGCGGTACAAGCTGACTGGAAGACAATCGCTTAATGCCCTCCCTCGCTGTAGTTTCTCCGGCTTTGTCACCGCCCTCACGAGCAATTTTTAAAGCTTCCTCGTAGGATTCGAGAGCTTGAGCATTTTGACCGAGACTTTCATGAATTGCGCCCATATTGTTGAGCAAGCGTCCGATACTTGTCTTGTCGCCGATTGCTTCTAACATCGGTATTGCTTGCTGAAAATATATCAGCGCTTGAGTATCTTTGCCGAGTTTGCGGGAGGTAAGTGCCATGTTGTTGAGGAGGCGGCCGACGCCAGCCCTGTCTCCGATTTCCCGGCGAATTGCTAAAGCTTGGTGGTAAAATTCCATCGCTCTATTAAAGTCGCCGATGTTGTAGTAGACGCCGCCCATATTATTGAGGGTACGGCCTAAATCGCGTTTATCGCCGGCGGCCGTGCGAATCGTTCGCGCTTGCTGGTAAAATTCGATCGCCTTGGCGTAATTGACCTGTTCTGCGTACACGGCCGCGATGTTGTGGAGGGATTCTCCAATTTCAATTTGGTCGTCGGTAGTTTTGGCAAGTTCCAAAGCTTCTTGGTGCAGTTTCATCGCTTCGGAAAAATTGTCCCCAATCCGGTTGACGAAACCGATGAGATTGAGAGTGCGCGCGATACGACGCCCTCCGCTGATTTCTCGGTGAATGACTAAAGCTTGCTGCAGAACTTCCAAAGCTTTGGGCCTCAAACCCATTTCGCCATAAACTTCCCCCATATTGTTGAGGGTTTCTCCGATTCCCGCTTGGTCGCCTAGTTGCTTGCGGATTGCCAAAACTTGCTCAAAAGTCTCGATTGCTTCTCGAAACAAACCCTCGCGGTGCTGTTTTACTCCTGTTTCAAAGAGTTCGTCTGCTTGCGTTTTGGGGTCAGTTGCTTGAGCCTGGTCGCTCGCTTGGGCGCGCCTCGCATTTATAATTGGGGCATAAGCGCGGGCGTCTGAAATTGCCAGCAAGCTGAGTGCGGGCGATAACACAATACTTATAGCTGCGAGATAGCTGAAGTGGTAAGAGCGGCGGTGCACCGATCGAGTCCTCCAATAGCTAAGTGATAACTATTAAGATAGAGCTTTTTGGGGTGTTCCTGCCAATTTTTTTCTCCATCTCTAGGTTCTGATACCAGTTTCAAAAAAGAAGGCAACTGTAGACCCGTGCTTCAAACCCATACAAAATCAGTCATTCCCAATTCTTCAATCCAAAATCTAAAATCTAAAATCTAAAATCCCATGACTGGGTTTTTGTCTTGCCAGACGGCCATAATCAGCGGCTTATTGTTGAGAGCGGATATGACAGCAAAGTTTTTGCTGGGTGGAAGCGATACTTTTTCAGAACTTTGCAAGATGATGTCCTGTTGGTCAAGCGTGATCCAAGCAATTCCTGACAAAACTTGAATTTCTCGATGAGTTTGAGGCAATCTGTATACCTCGTTTTCCATCAGAATAATGCGATCTGGCGCTGCACATTCGGAAGATATTTGAAGCATAGCATCTCCTACTTGGTAATTGGTAATTGCTACTTGGTAATTGCTACTTGGTAATTGCTAATGGGTAATTGCTAATCGAGGGCTGTATTTCACTTCATTTCCACGCAACCCACACACTACTATTGGCAATAACGCCGATCGATCCAAGCGCGCATTTCATCATCCGTCGCCACGCAGGTAGAGCGACCTGTAGCCCGATCGCAACCGTGCCACCAAGTGTTACCATAGCGATCGCACGTCTGCCAAATTCTCAGTTCGTCCTCACTCGAAATGAGGTAGAGCAAAAACTGCCCAATTTTTTTTATTGCTAAAAAGAGAGATAGCCCTTTATGTTTTTCGGATGGGTTAGCTCGATCGGTCATCGAAAAAATTTGGATACTTGGGGTATCGATTGGATTTTTGCAAGTAGACATATCCCACACCTTCAACTTATATTTTCCACAAGATTTGCACTAATTAAAATTACAATAAATGCTTAAATTTGTAATATTCTCAGCGCAATTACAGCCCACTATTGTTGGCGTGAAATTCCTGTGAAAGTCAATCTCTTATCTAATAAATTCACCTTAACTCTTTGGTTATTGACAATCAAATCATTGCTTGCATAGATTGTATGAATAAAATAGATAGATTGACGATCGGGCAAAAGGCTATGAATGAAATCAATACGCGGCGGATGAAACTCTCTCAAATTCAGGCTTTGATAGCTGTAGCAGAGTGTGAAAATTTTAGCGAGGCGGCTTTGCAATTGGAACTGTCCCAGTCAGCAGTCAGCCACGCCATCGCCTTTTTAGAAACAGAATTGGGAGTGCAGCTATTTCACAGGGGGCGACACGGTGCTCAACTGACGCCGGTGGGGCAAAGGGTAGTGAGTCACGGGCGTCAAATCGTGCGATCGTTAGAAATGATGGTCAAAGAAGCGGATTTAGAAAAAGGTTTGCAGGGAGGCCAGGTACGGATAGTTACTTTTCGGAGTGTCGCCACTCATATCCTACCGGGTATTATTGCTAAATTTCGCAGTTGCTTTCCCAAAATTACGGTCAGCATTACCGAAGTTTATTATACTCAAGCTGTGGAAGAAGCTTTGCGATCGGGCAAAGCAGACATCGGCTTTGTTTCCCTTCCCATCTCCGATGAATTTGAAACTAGAGAAATTTTGCGGGACAAATATCTGGTTTTGCTGCCGCCGAAGGCGCAATGTAAAAGTGATAAGATTACGTGGGAAGAATTAGCGAATTATCCGCTGATTTTGCAGCCGATAGAAAATGCTTGTTCGATACCGCTTCGCAAGTATTTGACGACTGCGGATTTTCCCATAAATATCGGTTACGAACTCAGCGAAGATTCAACGATTGTCAGTATGGTGATGCAAGGTTTGGGTGCAGCTATTCTGCCCCGTTTGGCTGCGGAACCGATACCGTCTTCGGTGAAAGTTTGCAGTTTACCGTCGGATTTTGAGAGGGTAATCGGGGTGGCTGTTTTGCGGGATGGGCTGTTGATTCCGGCCGTGTTTGCGTTTTTGGATTTAGTTAAAAGTGCCGCACAGGTTGATAGTGAGGGCGATTTTCCGATTAATCCTTCATGAAAAACCTGAGTCAGTTGTTATTGGTTATTGGTTAGATTGGGATTTTGTTACCGCAGATATCAGCAGATGAACGCGGATGGGATTTTATCTGAGTTCATCTGCGGTTAAAAAAATGGCATAAAATAGTACGATCGCTGATTGCCTACTTCATGCGCTTTGCAACAAGACTAGAACTGTCGCCTTGGTGGAATTTTATTCGACCGTCTATGGAGTTTTTATCCTTTAATTTTAGCCAACCGCTACCAAATGCAGGATCGTTCTCGTCATTACCGTCCCATGTAAACTCAAATCGCTGATCCTTTCCATCTTTTACGACTTCGCCGTCAATTTCACCTGATACTAAACCGAATTGAAATTCTCCTGAACCTGCTTCATCAATCTCGATATAGGCTTCAACTTCCATGTCCAAATAATCACTATCCCACATTGCCATCTCTGCGATCCGCCATGTACCGCTATATTCCATTGCTTTCATCCTCCACTTGTATTAACGGAACAAAACCAATATAGTCGAAACAGTGACGCTCAAGCAGTACGCAAACGCTCAATATCCCGGATCGGCGGCGCACCAAACATACGAGAATATTCGCGGCTGAACTGTGAGGGGCTTTCATAACCCACCTGATAGGCAGCATTTGCCGCATCGGAGTTTTCGGCAAGCATCAGGCGACGTGCTTCTAATAGTCTTAATTGCTTTTGATATTGAAGTGGACTCATCGATGTCACTTCCTTGAAATGGTAATGGAAAGATGAAGGAGACATATTGGCTTGTCCTGCCAAATCCTCAACCCGCATCGGTTTTGCAAAATCAGTTTTAATCAGTTTGAGCACCTCAGCGATGCGCTGCATATTGCTGCCAGATGTTGCGATTTGGCGCACAGCTTCGCCTTGCTCACCCATTAAAAGACGATAATAGATTTCGCGGATAATCATCGGTGCCAGCATCGGGATATCCTGCGGCGTATCCAAAAGTCGTGTCAGTCTGAGGGCGCAATCGAGCAACGGCGCATCGGCAGTGCTGACGAATAAGCCTCTGACAGAGTTTTCTTTCTTGCTTGCGCTTGGCTTGGTTTGGGCAGTGATAATATCGCAGAGTTGGCGTGGGTCTAAATTCAGCTTGAATCCTAAATACGGCTTGTCTGGAGTGGCCTCTACAACAAATCCACTCAGAGGTAAATCAACTGAGATCGCAAGATATTGAGCCTCGCCATAACGATAAGTTTCCTCACCCAGCAAGGCTTCTTTTTTGCCCTGAATGACGATGCCGAGAATAGGTTGATAGACAGCGTGCTGTGCGGCGGAAACAGAAGATTCTCGCATAAATTCCAGTTTGTCTATGTCTGTTTTATGAAAACCGTTTCCTTTGCCGTCGGTGTGCCGAGTTAGCAAGGCCGCCAGTTCTTGACACTGATTGCCGATCGCATCTTGATTTATTACTTGGTTGATTATTTCAATCGCCATGTGGTTTTCTCGACTAATTTAATCATTATCTTTTAAGCATTATAGAACATCTTTATCCATTCATAAAATCTTGCTTTGGAGGATTAGGCAATAAATTGCGAGGTCTGTGTATTCAAAACCCATGCTTTTACTCATAGGATGAACACATCTGAATGAAACAGTAAAAGGATAAGGCAATGACGAAAGACAAGACAAAAATCGCATTGGTAACAGGGGCGAGCCGAGGACTTGGCAAAAATACCGCTTTGACCCTTGCCACAAAAGGAGTCGATGTCATCGTGACATATCACAACAGCGAGGAGGATGCCCAAAATGTCGTATCTGCGATCGAAGCGATCGGGGCTAAAGCTGTTGCACTGCAATATGTTTCTTTAATTAAAATCAACCTCACTTCAAGGAAAATATTAGCAAATCTATAAGCGAGGCAAAATCATGAACAAGCAATTTTTAACTTTCACCGTAGCGGGAGCAATATTTATGGTTTCACCTACCCGATCGCCAGAAACAGTTCTACAACCTTCTGAAACAATGACACGCCAAGAGCGGGGCGAAAAAGTTCTGAATAGTTTGTCAGGTGGAAAAGGTTTGCCACCGCATTTTGTTCAGCTTCAAAAAGATTTCCCAGAACTTGCTGACATGACGCTCAAATACTCCCTAGGCGATATCTGGGCTCGTGAGGTGCTAGATAATAAAACCCGCCAGCTTATATCACTTGCAGGGTTTGCGGCACAAGGCACAATGCCGCAATTCAAAGTTCACGCTCAATATGCCTTGAATTACGGTGCTACGCCGGAAGAACTGATGGAAGTTATTTATATTACCACAGTGACTTCCGGCTTTCCCCGCGCCTTGATTGCAGCAGGAACTCTCAAAGAGTTGTTTCAGGAAAATAATATCAAGTTCCCAGTAACATCACAAAAATAGGAGATATCAATGTCAAACTTAAATGGAAAGGTTATTATCATCACTGGAGCGAGTAGCGGAATTGGTGAAGCCACTGCTAAATTGCTTGCTAAAAACGGCGCGCGAGTGGTTTTGGGTGCACGTCGCACCGATCGCCTAGAAGCGATCGCCAAGGACATTCGTGCGGAGGGTGGAACAGTCGAATACCAGGCTCTCGATGTCACGCAACGCAGTCAAATGGAGGATCTCGTTCAATTTGCCCAGAGCAAGTTCGATCGGGTAGATGTCCTGATTAACAATGCTGGCATCATGCCTCTATCCGCACTCGAACAACTGAAAGTTGAGGAATGGGATAAAATGATTGATGTCAATATCAAAGGTGTTTTGTACGGCATCGCGGCAGCACTTCCTGTCATGAAAGCACAAAAATCTGGTCAGATTATTAATCTTTCCTCGATCGGCGGACACGCGGTTTCTCCTACTGCTGCTGTTTACTGTGCTACTAAATTCGCCGTTAGAGCCATCTCAGAAGGCTTGAGACAAGAAATTGGAGGCGACATTCGGGTGACGGTGATTTCTCCTGGAGTAACGGAGTCTGAGTTAGCCGAGAGCATCACTGATGAAACTGCAAGATCGGGAATGCAAGAATTCCGCAAAATAGCTATTCCTGCTGCTGCGATCGCGCGATCGATTGTATTTGCGATCGAACAACCTGACGATGTTGATGTTAGCGAAATTATTGTCCGACCAACAGCCAGCCCTTACTAAGTAGGTCAATTTAATTAAATCTAAAAGGCGAGGGTTATTAGATACCCAACTTCTTTTAAAAGTCGGGTATCTGGGTATTCTGAGTTTTTATGAGGACTTAGTTAGCTTACCAATTCCCCTTGCCAATTCCCAATTTCGCCTTACACACTTCAAAACTATTTCCCGTATCTTTGCCGTAAAATAAATTCCGCTAGTGCTAAATCAACGGGCGTTGTGACTTTCAAATTCGTCTCTTCTCCCTCCACAATTTGCACTGGTAAACCGCATTTTTCAAACAAAGCCGCATCGTCGGTAACTTCCCAACCTTTGTGTCGCCCTTCTTCGTGACACTGCTTTAACAATTTCACTTCAAATCCTTGGGGAGTCTGGGCTGCCCACAAATTGCTTCTGTCTGGGGTGTCTCGCACGATCCGACGCTTATCTACGACCTTAATCGTATCCTTGACCGGGACGGCGACAATCAAGCCCGGACAGGTCAAGAGGGCCTCTGCAGATCGATCGAACAATTCAGCAGTTGCCAAACACCTCGCGCCGTCGTGAATCAACACTCGATCGGCATTGGGGGGCAAAGCCTGCAAACCGTTGTAAACTGACTCTTGCCTGGTGGCGCCTCCTTGAATCAGTTCCACGGGCTTAACCAAAGATAAATCGCTCAGAATTGCTTTAAAATCAGGAAAATCGTCTGGCTGGCCCATGATGCCAATCCAGCTAATGTGCTGCGAAGCTTCAGCCGCAGCCAAAGTCCAACTCAGCAAAGGTTTAGAGAGCAAAGTCAGCAGCAGTTTGTTCCGCTGACTGCCCATCCGTCGCCCCGAACCCGCTGCAGGAATTAATAAGTGCATTTACTAACCGTTTTTAACCCAACTAGATATATATAATAAGAGCGTCCTGTACTTTTGAGTCAGTTGTTTAGCTGTCAGCCAGTAGCTTTTAAGGTCTAGAAATACTATAAGCTGATAGTTGAGAGCCGATCTCTGAGAGCTACCTCGATCAATAATAGCCCGATCGTTTATGATGCGAATACTAGCACTTGTCCCTGGCGGGATTGGCGACCAAATTTTATTTTTCCCCACTCTTGATGACCTCAAGCAGTCCTATCCCGACGCGCAAATTGATGTCATCGTGGAACCGAGGGCAAAGGGTGCTTACCGAGTCTGCAAATCCGTCAAAGAAGTCTTGACGTACAATTTCAAAGACCGCAACGCTATGGCAGATTTGGGCAATTTACTGGGCGTAATTCGCGATCGCGAATACGAAGCAGTTATTTCCCTAGGCCAGCGGTGGACTGTAGGGCTGCTGCTGTGGCTGACCGGCATTCCGCAGAGAGTTGGCTATTCGGGAACCAACGGTGCTCGATTTCTCACCGCTGCAGTACCGCTGAAAACTGAACAGTACGCCGCTTCAATGTACCATGATTTGCTGCAAGGATTTAACATTACAAATCCTTGTCCGGCGATCGCAATTAATGTACCAAAACAGGACATTCAGTGGGCGGAAGCCGAACAGCAGCGGTTGGGCGTAAAAGAAAGCGGCTACATTTTGATTCACGGCGGTTCCAGTCAATTAGCTGTGTCTAAAGGTATTGACAAAATTTACCCTACAGACAACTGGAAGCAAATAATTGAAGATTGTCAGCAGCGGCAGCCGAATTTGCCCGTTGTTGTTGTGAAAGGCCCAGAAGATGCAGACTTCGTGACAAAGTTAGTCGAGTTATGTCCGAATGTAAAAGTTATCTCGCCGGATGATGTCGGCAAGTTGGCGGCGACAATTGCTGCTGCTAATTTGATGATATGTACTGACAGTGCGCCGATGCACTTAGCTGTGGCGGTTCAAACTTATACAATAGCTTTGTTTGGCCCGACTGAACCGGCGAAATTGTTGCCAAAGAGCGATCGATTTTTGGGCATTAAATCTCCTACTGGCAAAATGGCAGACATCTCTCCTCAAGATGTTTTGAAGAAGGTTTGGGGCGGCTAAAAACTAGGATATCTAAGTCAGGACACGGCACTGCCGTGTCCCTACAATTTAGCTGCTTTCCAGGCCCGGGGGACGAGGAAAGAAGTGGGGGATTTAAAACTCGATGTTAGTCTTCCAAATCATCCATCATCTGCTGCAATTCCTTCTTCTTTTGCTTGGCAAACTCAATGCTGCCCAAACTTGTCAACAATCCGCCCGAAGCAGTGAGAGTAGCCTCTGAGATTTTCTCACAAAATAGAAGTCCGAGCCCTCCGAAAGTAACCATTGCCGATGCGGTAACAAAAAGGGCCAGATTGTAGCTTTGGCGAACTTGCCGCAATGATTCTCGCAGCATTTCTTTCTTAATTTCGCTATAATCTTCATCAGGTTGCGAGTTGCCGAATAAGTTAAAATTCATAACTGTTTTCTCTCCAAAATAGTGATAATTTTTTGTTTTTACAATTACTCTACCGAAGCAAACAGCGAGACTCAAGGGCAGATAGGGCGAGTTTTAATTTGCGATATGCCCTCATTTTTGGGGCAGATAGGGCAGGAGATTACAAACTATCTGCCCTAGACAGAGAGAAGTATTTAAATATAGAATGTGAGTGCGATCAGAGTTACGGATGAATAATCATGAAATCTCGCTCCCGCTAGCCCCCATGCTGTTTCATTTCCCCGAAATCCGCCAGGGAATGAATTCCCTGGCTAATAGCAGAAG
>NZ_JAUBOR010000031.1:0-55809 GCF_036700305.1 Microcoleus sp. Z1_A1 | reverse complement strand
TCGGTTAAAACCGACTAAAATACTAATTTTCAGTCCTCTTAAGAGGACTTTCGCTATGAGACAGGGAATTCATTCCCCGTCGGACTGTCGGACTCTCCCAAAACCCGCCAGGGAATGAATTCCCTGGCTAATAGCAGAAGTCGGTTAAAACCGACTAAAATACTAATTTTCAGTCCTCTTAAGAGGACTTTCGCTATGAGACAGGGAATTCATTCCCTGTCGGACTGCCGGATGATGGAATTAACTGAAAAACCAATAACAATAGCTAACAAATTACTATGCGCGACTCCGATAAAGTTCAATCGAGTGCAAAGGGAAAAGAGTATCTCCGAGAACAAATTAAAGAAAAAGATTTTACTCAAGAAAAATTTGCCCAACTCGCCAAAGTTTCCACCGACACGATTAAGCGCTTACTCGGTACAAAAGACTGCCCCAATGGCGTAGAAAGATGGTCAGTTACCAACATCGCTAAAGCATTAGGAATAGAACCCACAGATATTGTTGACCCAAAAGATTGGAATGCCGACAATTCGCTGCCACCAGAGTTTCAATCACTTATAGCAGAAAAAATTAAAACCTTTTGCGGCCGCCGATTTGTTTTTGATAATTTTCAGCAATTTGTCAGCGAAAATCCTCACGGTTATTTTACAATCATCGGGGATGCGGGAATGGGCAAAAGTTCGATCGTTGCCAAATACGTCTCCGAACATAAATCTCCCTGCTATTTCAATATTCTCGTCGAACGCCGCAACAGACCAGAATTGTTTTTGAAGAGCATTCGCCAGCAATTAATTGACCGCTATCAATTGCCAAATTCAGAAAATGCCGATTTACCAACTTTACTGGCAAAGGTGGCGGGAAAACTCCCTGCTGGCGAGCGTTTGGTAATTGCGATTGATGCACTGGATGAAGTCCAACAAGAAGCGGGAGAAAATCTTTTACATTTACCGACTACTCTGCCAGATCGGGTTTATTTCTTGCTGACGAGGCGACCCTATAACCTCGGAAAAAAGCGGCTTTCCGTATCTCCTGGAGTTTTGGTAACCGAGTTAGATTTAAGAGATGAAAAGTATGCTAATTATAATCAAGATGATATCAAAGAATATATTAGATTTGTTATAAATACCGATTCTGAGTATAATAATGGGCTGAGGAACTGGATTCAAAGTCGCAGCATTGCCGATACAGCTTTTGTCGAACAATTGGCAGACAAGAGCGAAAACAATTTTATGTATTTGCGGTATGTTTTGCCAGCAATTGCTAAAGGCGATTACAACGACCTCAGTTTAAAGCAATTGCCCGACGGGCTGCAAGAGTATTATCAAAACCATTGGGTGCGGATGGGGATGGACGCTAAGCCTGGGCAATTGATGGAGATTGTTTTGTATATTTTACTAGAGATTGGCACGCCGATTCCCTGCGAGATGATTGCTGGAATTGCCGGGGTGGATGAATGCGATGTGGCACAGGTTTTAGAAGATGAGTGGGTTGAGTATTTGAAAAAGCAGAATGTAGACGGAAAAATCTGCTACAGCATCTATCATGCGAGTTTCCTTGACTTTCTGAAAGCCCAACGAGAGATGGATTCAAAGCGTAAAATTTTTCAGGAAGTATATCAACGGATTGCTGAGAATTTAGAAAAAGGGATGGCGTGAGATGGGAGAATTTGCTGAGAAGTTAGAGGCCAAACCACTTTTCTTTCAACGTGCTTATCTGGGCAGCTTACTGCCAAATTATATCAAGTCTGGAAAATTAGGAAAATATTATGAAAAGCTGACAGATTTTAACTTCCTGATGGCAAAAATTCAGCATCCTGAGTTTGGAGTGCAGGCACTGATTGATGATTTCCATTTAGTTGACGATTCAGAAGCATTAAGTAACCCAGAGTACAACCCAGAAAAAGCAAAAGCTCTGAACTTGATTCGATCGGTATTGTGGAGATCATCGGATATTTTAGAGCGAGACAAAACGCAACTAGCAGAGCAATTGTGGGGGCGATTGGTACACTTTAAAAAACCACAAATTTATACAATACTGGAGAAAGTAAAGCAACAGAAAATAGGATTTTGGTTGCGTCCTTTGACACCTTGTTTAACTCCCCCTAGCAGGGAAGTAATCCGTACCCTCAAAGGTCACAGACACTGGGTAAATGCAGTAGCCGTCACTGGTGATGGCAAGCAGGCGATTTCTGGTTCCAGAGACAACACCATTAAAATCTGGGATTTAACAACTGGAGAGGAACTGCTTACTCTTACTGGTCACAGAAAAGTGGTAAATGCAGTAGCCGTCATTACTGATGCTAAGCGGGCGATTTCTGGTTCAAGAGACAACACTATTAAAGTCTGGGATTTAACAACTGGAAAGGAACAGTTTACTCTTACTGGTCACAGCAAATCGGTAAATGCAGTAGCCGTCACCGCTGATGGCAAGCGAGCGATTTCTGGTTCCGATGATAAAACTCTCAAAGTCTGGGATTTACAAACAGGAGAAGGATTTTTTACTCTTACTGGTCACAGCAAATTGATAAATGCAATAGCCGTTACTGCGGATGGTAAGCAGGTGGTTTCTGGTTCGAGAGACAAAACCCTCAAAGTTTGGGATTTAACAACTGGAGAGGAACTGCTTACTCTTACTGGTCACAGTGACTGGATAAATGCAGTAGCAGTCACTGTTGATGGTAAGTGGGCGATTTCTGGTTCGAGAGACAAAACCCTCAAAGTCTGGGATTTAACAACTCGAAAGGAACTGTTTACTCTTACTGGTCACAGCAAATCGGTAACAGCAGTAGCCGTTACTGCTGATGGCAAGTGGGCGATTTCTGGTTCGAGAGACAACACCCTCAAAGTCTGGGATTTAACAACTCGAAAGGAACTGTTTACTCTTACTGGTCACAGGCAATCGGTAAAATCAATAGCCGTCACTACTGATGGCAAGCGGGCGATTTCTGGTTCAGATGACAAAACCCTCAAGGTATGGGATTTAACAACAGGAGAGGAACAGTTTACTCTTACGGATCACAGCTACTCGGTAACAGCAGTAGCCGTTACTGCTGATGGCAAGCGGGCGGTTTCTGGTTCGAGAGACAAAACCCTCAAAGTCTGGGATATAACCACTGGAAAGGAACAGTTTACTCTTACGGGTCACAGATACCCGGTAACAGCAGTAGCCGTCACTGCTGATGGCAAGCGGGCGATTTCTGATTCGTCGCGCAACCCCTGTGTTGGTGAAAAGCTGAATCTTTCTGATATAAACAGCACCATTAAAGTATGGGATTTAACAACTAAAAAGGAAATGTTTACTCGCGAAGATAGCCGATTCTTGGAAAATGCACTAGCATTTACTGCTGATGGCAAGCGGGTGCTTTCTCGTTATTTCAAAAGCATCAGAGTCTGGGATTTAACAACTGGAGAGAACCTGTTGATTCTTGCTAATGAGAGTTCCTTGGTAACACCAGTAGCTGTCACTGCTGATGGAAAGTGGGCGATTTCTGGTTCGTGGAACTACATCACAGTCTGGGATTTAAAAACTGGAGAGAAACTGTTTATTCTTGCTGGTCACAGCGACTGTGTAAACGCAGTCGCTGTCACTGCTGATGGCAAGCACGCAATTTCTGCTTCGAGAGACAACACCCTTAAAATCTGGGATTTAACGACTCGAAAGGAACTGTTTACTCTTACCGAACACAGCAAATCGGTAAATGTAGTAGCCGTCACTACTGATGGCAAGCGAGCGATTTCTGGTTCAGATGACAACACCATCAAACTATGGGATTTATCGACTGGAAATCTCATTGCTAGTTTCACCCTTGAAAATCCGATCGCCTCTTGCGCGATCGCCCCCGATGGAGTCACAATTGTCGCAGGCGACGAATCCGGCCGCGTATATTTCCTGCGGCTAGAAGGGATGGAGGAACTAACATGAATTCCTTACCTCTCTCAACTCCCATCTCTACCGATTCTTACCCAAAAGAATTTCAGCAACTCCTGCGAGAAAAAACCGAGAATTTTGCAGGCCGCAAGTTTGTTTTTTCTGCGATATCCGACTTTCTGAACTCCCACAGCCGCGGTTATTTCACAATTGTCGGCACTCCCGGCTGCGGCAAAAGTTCCATCCTCGCCCAATATGTCAGGGCCCATCCTCGCAGTATCTATTACAACGCTGGAGTTGAGGGCAAAAATCGAGCTGAAGATTTTCTCGCTTCTGTCTGCACTCAACTGATTGACAAATACCTTGCCGCCAATGGGGAAACATCCGAAATTCTCAAGCTCAAATCTCAACTTCAAAATCTCGAATCCGATGATGGGAGTTGGTTTCTGTCTTTGTTGCTTCAGCAAATTAGCGATAAATTAGACTCTCGCCAAAAGTTGATAATAGTCATTGATTCTGTAGACGCGATCGCCCGCACCAGTCAGCCTCCCAGCACAAATCTGTTTTATCTGCCGAGATATTTGGGCGATCGTACTTATTTTATCCTCGCCCGCCGCCCGTTTTTGAGAGAGAAATCCGGTTTGTTAATTGAAACTCCCTCCCAAACTCTCGATTTAAGAGATTATCCCGCCCAAAATCGCGAAGATGCCCTGAACTACATTCAGCAATACCTATCAACCGCACCGGATTTAACTCAACCCGAATTCTGCCAACAACTCGCCACTGTCAGCGAAAACAATTTCATGTATCTGAGTCAGATGTTAAGGGCGATCGCCGAGAATTCACGCCCCGATGCTAATCTGGGAGAGTCCTCACTTCTCTCTGAACTTCCTCCCGGTTTAGCAGCGTATTATCAAAACCACTGGCTGCGGATGACAGGTGATGGCTTATCGGCGATCGACTTGTCTGCGATCAATGTTTTGGTAAAATCCCCAACAGGTTTGTCTGTAAGTGTGATCGCCAATATAATTGATCGGGATGAATACGATGTTGAAAAAGTGTTAGACAATTGGATCGAGTTCTTAAATAAACAAGAAATTGGAGGAGAAATTTGCTATAGTTTGTATCATAATAGTTTCCGCGAATGGCTAGGCAAACAATCTATTTTAGAATGATGATGAGGACACGGCGCCGTGTCCATTGGAGTCAACAAACACGTTAAACCGATAGTCCGACAGGGGTTGAAACCCCTGCCTCAAAGCTGAACTCCTCTAAAAGAGGACTAATGAATGAGTCAGTCCTCTTTTAGAGGACTTTCGCTATTAGACAGGGAATTCATTCCCTGGCGGACTGGCGGGTAGGCGGGAGGACTAGCCGACGAAAAGCTTAAGTAATATCAATTCCGATGCCACCGAGTTTTATATTATATCAAAAACAATACAACAATGAAACGAGCAGTATTTCTTGACAGAGATGGCGTCCTCAATATCGAAGCTGGTTACATTCACAAAGTAGAAGATTTGCATTTAATCCCCGGAGTCGCCCAAGCTGTACGCCGTTTAAATGACCAACAAATATTTTGCTGTCTGGTTTCCAATCAATCCGGCCCAGCGAGGAATTATTATCCGGTTAGCCACGTAGAAGCTTTGCACAAACGCCTTTGTCAGCTATTAGAAAATGAAGCAGGAGCCAAGTTAAATGCTCTTTATTACTGTCCTTATTTAAGCGCAGCAGAAGGCGGAACCAACCCAGAATTTACGCGCTATACAACCTGGCGAAAACCCAATACGGGGATGTTGGTAGCGGCCGCTTGGGAACAGGATTTAGATTTGCGAAATAGTTTTATGGTGGGGGATAAAGCGACTGATGTTGATATGGCTCACAATGCCGGCTGTACTGGTATTTTGGTGCAGACTGGTTACGGGGAAAGCGTGTTGAGTGGGGAGTATCAGCACCATACTAAACCGGATTTTATTGCAGCAAATTTAGCGGTGGCGGTGGAGTGGATTTTGCAACAGTTTGATTAGTGTTTGTAGGGGCATTTAAGTTTTTTGCCGTTGAGTCGAACAGGAAAGTGCTACGTAAGGAAGGGCGACGGTGAAGGTTGTACCAACGCCGATTTTGCTTTCGCAGGCGATCGCCCCTCCTTGCAATTCCACAGCTTTTTTAACAATTGTTAATCCCAAACCATTACCTTTAATTTTCCCACTATTCTTGCAGCGGTAGAACATTTCAAATATTTTCCCTACTTCGGTTTCTGGGATGCCGATACCTTGGTCTCGGATACGTATAATTAGTGAGGGAGAGTTAATTTTTGTAAATTGGGAATTGGGAAACAAACACTGAGGAGACAAGCAGAAAATAGCTTCTTTGTCTCCTTCGCTTGCTGGACGGTATTCCAATTCCAAGGTGACTTGCCCGCCGTTGGGAGAATATTTGATGGCATTGACGATTAAGTTAGAAATAATGCCGTGCAGCAATTGTTGATCTAATATTGCACTGGTAACATCTGACGGGATTAATGTTAGTTTGTGCTTGGCTTCATTTCCTAACTGCAATTGAGCGAGCAAGTCTTGACAAAATTCGACTAAATTTATCGGTAATGGATTGCATTTGAGTTGGCCTGCTTCTGCTCGACCCATAAACAGCATATCATCGATTAGCTGGTTCATCTTTTGGGTAGCTGAGTGCACCAGCCGCAGGGTTCTAACTTGGGATTCGTCACTGCTGCGAGTTCGATCGAGAAGTTCCGCAGAGATTAAAATCGCGTTGAGGGGATTCCGCAATTCGTGAGCGGCCATTGAAATATACTGGTTTTGGCGGTGCGATTTTTCTTCCACCGACTCTCTGACTGCTTCCGCGGCTTTGAGAGATTCTCGCATCTTGGTTTCGATTTCGTGTCTGTGCAGGGCAATCTCGATCGCCACCCGCAAATCATTTTGTTGAAATGGTTTGATAATATAACCGAATGGATCTGTAAGTTTCGCTCTTTGCAGCGTTTGATCGTCGGCATAAGCTGTTAAAAATATTGTCGGCACATTCCTATTAGTTCGGATTTTCTCGGCTGCTGTTACCCCGTCCATGTCACCTTTAAGCACGATATCCATCAACACTAAGTCGGGCGGGTTTTCGATCGCTTTTTTAATTGCTTCTTCTCCTGAAGAAACTGTAGCTGTTACTACATATCCCAGTTTTTTTAATCGACCTGCTATGTCTTGGGCTACAATAACTTCGTCTTCTACAACCAAAATTTGTATAGGGTTCATTTTTTGTTAAATACGCTGCCGATAATTTAACTCTTGGAAAATCAGACTGTAGCAGGTTCCACGCTGACTGTCAATGGCAATACTCGCCTCTAATTGGTAAGCCAACATTTTTACTAATCGCAATCCTAATGTTTCAGTATTTTCCCAGTCAAAATTCGCCGGAAATCCGCGACCGTTATCTTGAATAGTTAAATGAAATTGGGAATTATTTATTTCATGAAAATTGATATATATTTCACCAGCAAGACTTGAGATAAAGGCATATTTTAAAGAGTTAGAAACCAGTTCGTTAATAATTAAACCGCACGGAATTGCTGTTTCTATGTTTAAATAAATGGGGTCAACTTTGAGATTAAATTTGATTGAAGTGTTGCCGCAACCAAAAGATTGATACAAATTAGCAACCAAGTTTTCGACGTAGGGGGAGAGGGCGATGCGATCGAGATGTTCGGATTGATAAAGTTGCTCGTGAATCAGAGCCATTGAATGGATGCGGGTCTGGCTTTCTTCAAATAAAGTTAGCGTCGCTTCGTCTTCAATGTATTGAGCTTGAAGTTGCAGCAAGCTGGAAATTACCTGCATATTATTTTTGACTCGGTGGTGAATTTCTTTGAGCAATACTTCTTTTTCGCGGAGTGCTGCTTGGATGCGGGCATCGGTCAATTTGCGATCGCTGATATCTTCGCCAATACCCGCGATGCGGTAAATTTTACCCGATTCGTCGTAAATGGGAAAAGCTCGATCGCACACCCAGCGAATTGTGCCCTCTGGCAAAAAAATCCGATATTCGGTATTGGTGGACTCGCCCTGCAACACTCGCCCCATTGCCTCTTCCAACAGGATTTTATCTTCTGGATGCACCCACTCCATCATTTTTAATGGATCAGCATACAATTCTTCGCGACTGCGCCCCCAGATTTGTTCGTAAGCTGGACTCAGATACAATAAATCGGTGAATTCTGCAGACATTAGCCAGACGGAATCTTGGATATTTTCTGCTAGCTGGCGGAAGCGTTCTTCACTTTCACGAATGGTTTTTTCTGCCTGTTTGCTTTCACTTATATCTTCTGCAATGCCAACGATGCGGTAAACTTGACCAGCTTGATTTCTAATCGGAAAAGCCCGAGCGCGAATCCAGCGAATTTGGCCGTCAGGTCTGAAAATTCGATATTCGATATCCTTTTCAGACTCCATTTGTTTCGTGAAGGTAGCAATAACGCGGTCGCGATCTTCTGGATGGAAAGACTCTGTAAAAAAGCGCCCGTAAGCATACAAATCAGCACAGCTTCTGCCCCATATTTTTGCATAAGCCGGACTAATATAAATAATTTCCTGGGGTTGAACGTTTACCATCCAAAACACGCTTTCAATGTTTTCTGCTAGCTGTCGGAACCTTTCTTCGCTCTCTTTCAGTGCTGCTTCGGTTTTTTTGCGATCGCTAATATCTTCTGTCACTACTACATTGTAAATTGCCCCACTCAGCGGTTCTTTGATTAGCGATACTGTAATATTTACCCAAACTACAGTGCCGTCTTTGTGCAGCAAGCGTTTTTCCATTTTAAAACTGTCAATTTTTCCGGCAAATAATTTCTTGTTTTGTTCTAAATCTGCATCTATATCTTCTGGGTAAGTAACGTCCATCCAAGTTCGCGACAGCAGTTCAGTCGCAGTATATCCCACTATCTCGCAGAATTTTTGATTGACTCGCAAATAGCGGCCTGTTGCGTCAGGGTGCGTAATACCGACTGCCGCTTGTTCGACGGTGGCCCGAAAGCGTTCTTCGCTATCTCTGAGGGTTGCTTCTGCTTTTTTGCGATCGCTAATATCGCGCTGCACGCCAAAATAGCCCACGATTCTGCCGTGGGAATCGTAAATGCAAATATAGTCGCCTTCCACCCAAATTAGAGCCCCGTCAAACTTGCGATTGTCATTTTCGATGTGGATTCTGCCCGCATCAAAAAATTCCCTGATTATCTCTCTGCCACCAGTCAAGTTGTGCGATAACAAAGAGTAAAGCGTGCGACCAATAAACTCTTCCCTAGTACCCCCGTATTGAGCTATCAAAGCATCATTTGCCTTCGTTACCCGCCCGTTAGTAAATACATAATCCAAAACTTTTTCTTTGTCAACTGTATCGTCCCAGTGCACTGGTTCGTCCAGCATCATAAATAAAAAACCATCTAAAGATTGAGAGAAAAACAATTCTAGCTGTTCCTGGCTTTCTCGCAAAGCTTCTTCTGCCTGCCAGCGATAGATAATTTCTTCCCGCAATTGAGTGTTAGCTGTTTTTAAGTCTTCTGTGCGCTTTTGATATTTAATTTTTAGCTGATTTTTGATTTCTTGCAGCGCTATTTCTGCCTGTTTTTTTTCGGTGATATCATGAGTAACTACCATGCCGGCAAAAATTTCTTCTCGGTCGTTTTTGACGGGAACAGTTGTTGTTAAATAAACGCGATCGCCGTATTTATATTCAAAAGTATTCTCTTTTCCTGCCAAAGCAGCGCGATATGTAGTCTCAAAAAGTTGCCAATCTTCAGGTGGCGATGCTTCCCACAATGTTTTGCCTTCCAACAGTTCTTTGGACAAACCAACTACTGCCAAACCTTGGCCGTCAACCAGAGTATAGCGCAAATCGCGATCGAACAAAAACACCGACCCATTGGGATAATGTTTGATGAGAGTTCGGTACATTTCCTGGCTTTTTTCCAGAGATGTGATTAACCCAATGCGATCGTCCTCGATGATATCAAATTCTGTTGCCGAACCCGAAAAGCCAGCATTCTCGACTGCTTTGAGTTGTGCTTCTAATTTCTGGCACAATTCTCTCTGCTGCTGCAAATCCTCTTCTAGTTGTAGAATTTTTGCTTTTTGCTCTGCTACTAATGCTTCGCAGGTTTCCAGAGGTCGATCGATCTTGGTAGGATCAATACACATAATTGCTCTAGGTTTAGCAGTTGCGGACTTGAGCTTTTTCAAGTTAATACTAACTCACATTTTGCACCATTGTCAGCAACAGGCTTTCCGGCCTGTTCCACAAGAAAATTTATCTTTTGTGGAACAGGCCGAAAAGCCTGTTCATAAAAGGCTAATTGAGAAGGGTGCAATATCTCAATACTAACAAAGCTCAAGCCTTTACTGCCAACTTAATTAATCAATTTTTCTTGACTTATCCCCAAAGCCTTCTATCTTTATTTAGGAACTCCCGCCGTCAAGACTTCATGACTTTCCAACGTCACCAAAACATCATCTTCAATTCTCACACCAATACCGCGCCATTTTTCAGGGACCTCCGGCTGTCCTTCAACCGGTTTAATATAAGGAGAAATATAAATCCCCGGTTCCACCGTCAGCACTTGTCCTGCCTGCAAAACTTGCGGATTTTCGCCGTACTGATAAACGCCGACATCATGTACATCCAATCCCAGCCAATGACCAGTGCGGTGCATATAAAATGGCTTGTATTTCTCTTCTTTAATTATCTCTTCAATGTCCCCCACCAAAAGTTTTAAATCCATTAAACCTTCCACCAAAACGCGCACCGCTGTTTCATGAATTTTGCTGTAAGGATTTCCGGGATATACTTGACTAATTGCCTGCAATTGTGATTGCAAAACTAAGTCATAAATTATCTGTTGTTCAGTTGTAAATTTGCCACTAACAGGAAAGGTGCGAGTAATATCAGCGTTGTAGTAGTCGCAAGCACAACCGGCATCTATTAGCAACAAATCGTTTTCCTGCATTTGGCGGTTGTTTTCGATGTAGTGGAGGACGCAGGAATTGTAGCCGGATGCAACAATTGAAGGGTAAGCGGGAGTGCAGCCATTTAAGCCGAAAGTATGTTCTATTTCAGCTTGAATTTCATATTCGTATCTGCCCGGTTTAGCGAATTCTTGGGCGCGGTTGTGCGCTGCAACTGAGATATTAGCGGCTTTTCGCATTAATGCTAATTCAGTTTCGCTTTTCACCAGCCGCATTGGGTGTAAAATGATGTTGGAATCTTCGATTGCTGTCGGGCCTGTGCCACGTTTGGGATAGGTTGCCATCAAGCGCTGCCAGTGATTGAGGACTGTTTGGTCGAAACTACGATCGCGCCCGAAGTGATAATATATGCGATCGGCTTTTTCTAAATATTTCGGCAATTTTTCCGCAAGTTCGGCGATGGGGAAAGCTTCATCCGCGCCGTACAATTCCTTAGCGCCTTCTACTCCGGCGCGATAACCGTGCCAAGTTTCTTTTTCCAAGTCTTTTGGCTGCACAAACAAGACAAATTTGTGTTCTTCGTGGTGCGGCGCGAGCACCGCTACCGCCGCAGCTTCGTTGAAACCGGTTAAATAGAAAAAATCGCTATCTTGTCGGTAGGCATATTCTACATCGTTGTGCATGACGGCAGCGGGGGCGCTGCGAAATATCGCCGTCCCGCTGCCAATTTTTGCCATTAATTGTTCGCGTCTTTGCTGATATTCGGTGGGGTTTGTCATCCGATTTTAGATTTTAGATTTTAGATTTTAGATTGAGTGTCATATTAACACTCGGCGGTTTCAAGCGCTGTCAAACTTGCACCCGCAAGGCAAGGGTGGAAGATATAGGTGTCTGTTTTTTTCTGGGTCTACTTATTTATTCTCTTGTTCTGCGATCGCCAATTTACAAGTATAGTCAACCAGCCGAGACAAAGATGAGTGGCCATCGACTAAAGTCCATTTCGGAGAGAAATTCGACCAATTTTCGCCATCTTGGCTAACTCTGACAGTTCTCAACTGTCGTTGCTGGCAGTCAACTTCCATTTGCGCCAACAATTTATCGTTACTAAACTCTTGAGTTACTAAAATAGTTCTGACTGGATAAGAGGGAGCACCGGGAATATCGGATTTGCTTAATTCAACGCTGCTGGAGTCGATGCAAATATCTACAAAACATCTTGATTTTTCGGCGCGGACGCTCAAAGTATTGACACCAACACAAATAAAAGCTGCTATAAAAAAAAATGACAAATTCTTAGTATGTAGGGCCAATGTAGTATTCATCTGCGTTAATTGGCGTTTAGGGGCGGTTTAATATTATTGACAGTTTAATAAAAAAGTAGGGACGTGGCAATAGTCTTGCGTCCCTACTTTTTAAAGACACGGCAATGCCGTGTCCCTAATGTTCAAACAAGTATTAAAGCTGAGGAACGTATTGTTCTTTTTCAGGAACAAAAGTGTATTCAGAGACGATTAGGCGCAACTCTTCGCCGTCGATGGTTTCTTTTTCGATCAACAAATCGACTAAGCGATCGATCACGGTGCGATTTTCGCGAATAATTCGGCGGGCGTCGTCGTAGCAGTGATCGACAATTGCTCGAACTTGTCCGTCAATCCGAGAGGCTATTTCTTCGGAATATTCTGATCGCGCTGTGTAGTCGCGGCCGAGGAAAATTTCGCTTTGCTGGGCTTCCAGGGCGATCGGGCCCAAGGTAGACATCCCGTAGCGAGTTACCATTTGGCGCGCCATACCGCTGACTTGCTGCAAGTCGTTGCCGGCACCGGTGGTTACTTCGGCATCGCCGAAAACTACTTCTTCGGCTGCGCGGCCACCTAAAGCACCGCTAATCCGGGCTAAAATTTGCGATCTTGAAATCAAACCTTGGTCTTCGCTGGGCATGAACCAAGTCAAGCCCCGGGCCTGTCCGCGAGGAACTAAGGTAACTTTTTGAACTGGATCGTGGGCTTGAATGATTGTACCGACGATCGCGTGGCCGATTTCGTGGTATGCAATCAAGCGCTTGCTCTTGCTGTCCACCAAAGGAGTGCCTTCCATACCTGCTACCACGCGATCGACTGCATCGTCAATTTCGAGCATCGTAATCGCTTCTTTGCGGCGGCGGGCGGTTAAAATCGCAGCTTCGTTGAGCAAGTTAGCCAAATCAGCGCCGGTAAAACCAGGAGTGCGGCGGGCGATGGCGTCCAAAGAAATCTCTGCAGACAGCTTCTTGTTGCGCGCGTGAACTTCCAAAATTTCCAAGCGGCCTTTGATATCTGGCGTATCTACGGTAACTTGGCGGTCAAAACGTCCCGGACGCAGCAGCGCCGAGTCGAGCACGTCGGGGCGGTTCGTGGCAGCAATGATGATAATGCCAGTATTGCCCTCAAAACCGTCCATTTCGGTCAGCAACTGGTTCAGGGTTTGTTCCCGTTCGTCGTTACCGCCACCGATACCGGCGCCGCGCTGGCGGCCGACTGCATCGATTTCATCGATAAATATGATGCAAGGAGCATTTTCTTTAGCTTTCTTGAACAAGTCCCGAACGCGGGAAGCGCCGACACCGACGAACATTTCGACAAATTCTGAACCGGAGATGCTGAAGAAAGGCACGCCGGCTTCGCCTGCGATCGCTTTTGCCAAGAGGGTTTTACCGGTTCCGGGAGGGCCCACTAGCAGCACGCCTTTGGGAATCTTCGCCCCGACTGCGGTGAAGCGTTCGGGTTTTTTGAGGAATGTCACTACTTCTTGTAGTTCTTCTTTGGCTTCCTCAACGCCTGCTACGTCGTCGAACAGTACGCCTGTTTTAGCTTCCATTTGAAAGCGAGCTTTGGACTTGCCAAAGTTCATGGCTTGGCCAGGGCCCCCTGGCACGTTGCCACCGCGGCGGAAGAGGAAAAACAGCCCTCCTACTAACAAGAGGGGAAATACTAGATTGCCTAAAAGTCCCCAGACAGCGCCGTCGTTGCGTAGTGGGTGAGTGTCGAAGCTGATTTTGGAGTCTCTGAGCCTAGAAACCAGTTCCGGGGCATTTGATGGCAAGTCTACCCGCCACCGCTGCTCGTGATTGTCCAGTTCGGGATCGACTGCTAGGACAATAGCCGTCCGACCTCCGTCGTAAAGGTCAACGCTGGTCACTCGACCGGCGTTTAAGTAATCTAAGAATCGACCGTAGCTCAGGCGGGTGCTGGCGGTGTTCTTGCTCATTTCTGCCGGGGATGGCGCAAAGGCCCCCTGCCACAAGAAAAAGCCGATGACTAAGGCGGGTAAAGTCCAAAGTAGTATAGTTCGCCAAGAAATTTTCATAAACGCGGATGCCTTGAATTGGGGACAGATCGGGTAAGATCGCGGTGTGGGAGAAGTGCGACAAAAGTTTACACTCAGAATCTTAACTAAATTTAACTTAACAATGCACTCTCAGGCAACAGGCCGTATTGCCGCGATCGATCGAGAATACTCCTCGACCGAAACCATCCAGGGTACAAGCCCCCGGACCGCGGCCCCTGTTGTCGCCTCTAAAATCTAAAATCTAAAATCTAAAATCTAAAATCTATTAAGGGCGATCGTCCCGAATATAATGTTTGGTGCTGATTTCGATACCGATCTAGGTAGAGTTAGAAGAATCGCCGCAAAACCCACTGTCTTTAAGCGTGGCAGTGTCAAGGGATAAGGCATGATAATGGTGAGGCTCAGTGAGGTAACACATTTCAATGACAACTAGACAGCTTGTTCCTAATTCGGCTATGCTGACCCAGCAGACTAAAGTCGCTTCTAACAAATCGATTATTAGTGCTGATTTGGGTCGGACGGCAACTAAAGCTTGCGTGAGTCGCAACCCGAGTAGCGTTGTTTTCATCCCTGCCAACGTGGCTACTATGCCCGTAGAAAAGGTGCGGGGCGGCAGCTTTGAGTCCAAAGCAACAGACCCTCTGTTGGATATGTGGCTGGAGTACCAGGGCAAGGGCTACGCGATCGGTCAATTGGCAGCAGATTTTGGCGCTAATCTCGGTGGCGCTGACCAATCGAAAGTAGTAGATGCTTTGGTTAAGGTCTTTTCCTGTGCTGGATATTTCCAGATGAAAGGCGAAATAGCAGTTGTGCTGGGTTTGCCGTTTTATTCGCAGGATCAGTTTGAGAAGGAAAAGGAAGAGATTATCAGCCAACTGCGCTCTCCCCACGTTGTGGTGTACCGGGGCGAGCGGGTGGATATTAACATCAGTCACGTTTGGGTGATGCCGGAAGGGTTCGGCAGCCTGATTTGGTGCGAGGCTCAAGATAACAAGGAGTTTACGCCGGAGTTGCCCGAACTGTCGGTGGCTGTTGTTGATATCGGACACCAAACTACCGATTTGTTAATGGTCGATCGTTTCCGTTTCGCCCGGGCGGCTTCAAAGAGCGATTCCTTCGCAATGAACAAGTTCTACGAACAAGTTGCCTCAAAGATTCCGGGGGCAGACCCTCAATCTCTGTCTTTACTGGAAGCGGTGAATAAACCCGAAGGCCAGCGTTTCTACCGTCCCAGAGGAGCGACTAAGCCGACTAATTTAGATCCGATTATTAAGGACTTGCGGGAGGCTTTCGCTAACGAACTGTCCGAACGTTTGGTGCAGTGGCTGCCGGAACGTGTGACGGATGTGGTTCTGACTGGCGGTGGCGGCGAGTTTTTCTGGGAGGTTTTGCAACCTTTGCTTAAAGACGCCAATCTTAAGGCTCACTTGGCTCAGCCTTCCCGGAAAGCTAATGCTTTGGGACAGTTTATTTATGCTGAGGCTCAGCTAGCCACGATAAAGTAACGCATTAAGGCTTGAACCCTATGGCACTGTGGGCAAAAAATAAGGCGAATTTCTCGGTGGCGTTTACGGAAGATGCTGCGGATCAAACTTTGCTGGCCGCTATTGAAAAAGAGTTGGCTTTCACGAAGTATCAGACTTTCAGCAATCTCTGCAAGCAAGCTTTGTGGCAGTTTTTGTCTGTATCTGAGTCTGCTAGCTCTACACAGAACTTTCAGCGGTTGGAACAGCGTATTGCTGAACTTGTGGTGAAATTTGCTGAGTTTGAGCACAATGTTTCGGCAGAGGAATTAAGCCGTTTGGAGGGACTGGAACATCAACTGAGTCAACTCAGCGCGCAGTTGGATCAGTTGCAGGGGAGTGTTAACAGTAAGTTTGCTCAAGTTTCTTTTGCCCCAGTTTCAAAAGTAGTAGAGCCTGGCCCGATTGAGTCTGACTCTGTGGCGGATGATAATGTAGTGCCTGATGCTGAAGTTGCTCCTCCTCGGAATTCCGATCCTTTGTTGGAGCGTTTAAGTTCTTTGTTACCCCAAGATTTCTAAAATGAGGTAGACCCAGGCTAAAAAGCCTTGAGATGTAATGTTAGTGGCCCGCTGTTAGCAGCCGGTACTGAATACAGAAACAAAGCGATCGCTCTTTTGAAAAAAAAGGGCGATCGTTTTGTTATTGCCGATTTTAGATTTTAGATTTTAGATTTACTCATTTTTGTCTATACCATTCCCATTATTCGATTAATCCTAATTTTTGTAATCGCGAACGAATGGCACTAGGCTGTCGCTGAAATCTCTGAGCTAATTCGTCAATTTGTTGACCGCTAGCGTATTCTTGCTTCAAATTTTCGTCTTCATCCTGACTCCACTTGACATAAGCTCTGGGATATTTCTGGCGAATTTTCTCATTCTGGGTTTTAGGTCGATAACCATTCTTTTGCTCGCCATTCAAACCAGAACCCAACTGTGGGTTAATTTCCCCACCGCGATGGGCTAGCGCCTCTTGCACGCGGTTGGGAATCACAGCAATTTCTTCTGAGAGTTCCGCCAAAGCATTGTCTACTTTTTGCTGAAGTTCTGTTAGCTGCCGCTGCTGCAAATTGCCCCACTGTGGCAGTTCGTTGATAAACTGCTGCAAGTCCAGAATTATTGTGGTCAAAGTTTCGACTTGTTGCAATTCCGGTCGCTGTTTGAATTGGCGGCTGGTGAGTTCGATCTCGCTTTGAATCATTTTAATAGTTTTTTCTAAAATTATTAGTCGCTGGCGCAGGTTCTCAATTGCTGAAATTAGAGAGTGTACGTTTTCTCCAGGCCCAACATTGAGATTTTCGCGAGATGTTTGAGAAAGAGCTTCGTCTAAAGCATTTACAGCAAGTTGCAATTGCTCGATCGCGCGATCGGTAGTAGCTGCTTGTTGATTTACGCGATCGAACGTGGCCGCCGTACTTGCTTTAACTTGCTTGTGCAGCTTCTGTCGGTTCACAAAATTCAACACCAACGCAATCACGATCGCGCCTTGAGCATAAACGCTCTGTTCCCAAACCAAACTAGCAGCCAATCCCACAGCAGAGGCAGCAATAAAAACCACTTCAGCAGTTTCTAACAAATTGCTGGACGTGGGATTTTGGATTTTCGTTGGTGAATTGGATGATGACATAGGCTAATACCATTTTAGATTTTAGATTTTAGATTGTAGATTTTAGATTGGGAATGACTGAGGAAGCTCGGAGTTTGGAGCACGGGCCTATAGTTGCATTCTTTTTTTCAACTGGTGCAAGTATGCGGATAAAAATAAAGTACGCGCGACGGCAGATATCCGGTATGTAATCGCACGTAAACCCCGAATTTAGCAGTGGTGAAAAACAGATTAAGTTTTTTATTCACAGCCATGTAATTAAATATATTAAAGCTGCAAAATTTGTCGAGCTAAAGTGAAATAAATCAAGACCCCGAGGACATCAACTGCGGTGGTAATAAAAGGAGCAGACATTAAAGCGGGGTCTAAACCCAAAGAACGAAATAGAAACGGCAGAGCTGAACCGGCAAGAGAAGCTAAAATTGCGATCGCAAACAAACTCACTCCCACCGCGAGTGCCACTGCTAAACTCCCTTGCAAAGTATAAGCCCAGCCCGTCGCTACAGTCCCCAATATAGCTCCTAGCAGCGCTCCCGCCATCCCCTCGCGAACAATTACTTGAAACGGCCCCATTGCTGTAATTTCATCAGTGTTCAAACCGCGAATTACAACTGTTGAGGACTGAGCTCCGACATTGCCTCCAGTGCCAGTCAGCAGGGGAATAAAAGCTGCTAAGGCGACTACTTGGTTCAAAATATCTTCTTGAGCTCTAATAATTGCGCCGGTGACAGTATTAGTTAAAAGCAGAACAAACAGCCACACGACCCTTTTCCGGGCAACAGTGATTAAATCGGTCTGAAAATAATTGTCGCCGCCGGACTGGACGCCGCCCAAGGTATAAATATCTTTGGCTGCTTCTTGTTCTAAAATGTCGATCGCATCGTCAACTGTAATGATGCCGACCAAACGCTGTTCGCGGTCTACAACGGGCACAGCTAAAAAATCGTAACGCTGGATCAGCCTAGCTACTTCTTCTTGATCCGTTCCTGTTTGAACAGAAACTACGTCGCGGGTCATAATTTCGCCGACGGTTTTGTCGAGGGGCGAAGTGACTAAATCCCGCAGGGATAAAATACCTGTCAAGCTGCGTCCGGCGTCAGTGACGTAAAGAGAATAAATTGTTTCGGTAGTTTTAGCCAAAGAGCGAATTCGGTCTAAAGCTTGGGCGACGGTAAAGCTTTCTTTGAGAGAAATGTATTCCGGGGTCATGATCCGACCGGCGGTACTGGCTTCGTAACCCAAAAGTTGAGCCGTAGCTTCCCGTTCCGTTGGGCTCAATTCACCCAACAGGCGACGGACTAATATTGCCGGCAGTTCGTCAAACAGTTTAGCTCGATCGTCCGGGGACATTTTGTCTACAATGTCAATGACTTCTTGGCGTTTGAATTTTTCGCAGAGGGACTGCTGAACGCTGGAGTCGAGATATTCGTAGACTGCGATTGCTTCGTCTTTGGAAAGCAAGCGGAAAGCTATTACTTGCATGGTTTCTGGCAGGCCTTCGATAGCTTCAGCTATGTCTGCTTCCTGCACCGGGTGCAAAATCGCTTTTGCTCCTTTAAAGTCTCCTTCTTCCAACAGGGCCCTTAACTGCGATCGAACTAATTCCCGCAGTTCTTTTCGCGCGTAGGTTGGTAGAGAAGACGATTGATAACTTTTTTCTGTCACTGATGACCCTCCTAAACCTGTGCTGCGCGCCTTCCTGAATCCAGTTTAGAGCCTATTGACGCCACTGGTTGCAGCGATCGGACTTGCCCTGACAAGATCCGCACCTGACCACGAATTTCAAAGGTAGTACCCGCCACGTGATTTATCCGTGGAATCAATCCCAAATCGAAAATCGAAAATCACTTATTGCCCCCGCATTGATCCGTGGGGTCGCCTCTAAAATCTAAAATCTAAAATCTAAAATCTAAAATCGATTGACCCCTATTCTTCTGGTGCGCGCCCAGCATCTTGCCCGATTTGGGTTCAAATACATTTATCTTGAGCGGCAACACTCATCGGTAGGAAAGGAGAATTGCGCCCCAGCACTTTTTCCAACAGGTTTGTCGAACTTTGATTGCGAATATAATTATTGACTGTTTCTTGCCATTCAGTGTCACTTGCTGGCAATATCATGCCGTAAGAAATGCAGGTTAAAGGCTGCTCCGGTATCACAGAATATTGGCTTGGACTTAAACCCTGTCTCAGCGTTTCTCCTACTAACAGCATTCCGTCGCTAGCGAAGGCATCGATTGTTCCTGATACCGCATCTTTTACACCAGACTGTCGGCCCGCGATACCTTCATACAAAGGTGTAGGGCTAGGATTTAGACTCTCATATCAAATCAAGGAACAGGGAACAGGAAAATTCTTTGATGTAGGAATGAGTCTCAAAAGCTGCATCTGAATAGTATATAATTATCACACAACAGATGTGATATTACAAGGTGCGTATGGTGGGATAAAAATTCTCTGCGGTCTTAATTTTATTACGGAATGTTTAAACTTGTATCTTTTCCTTAACCCTTTTATATTCTTTACCAAATCTTTATTTTTTTTGTATAGGGTCTTGTTATCGTTGCTTCAAGCGAGCTTACAGCATTTTGCAACAACAGTGAAATAGCCTTTAGTTAAAAAAGAGGTCTTTATGACACAGTGCCCCTGCTGCTCGAATCAAATGCTCCGTCACGTTCGCCAGCATCAAATCTACTGGTTTTGTCGCCAATGTTGGCAAACAACACCTATTTACAATCTGAACAGATGTTGCTCATCGCCCTCTATAAATCTAGTTAAAGGGCTAGGGATTAAGGAACAACATTCTTTACCGGTGGAATCTAATAGCTCATTTGAGGGGGTATAAAGTTTAGATATTGCCTTATAACTAACGGGTTTTCCGGCTCAATACTTAGCTCTCTTGCCTCAGTAAATTACCCAATTATAGCCCAATCAATCGAAAACCGCTCTATTCATCTATCGCTTAATTTATGGTGATACATCGACGCAAAGTCATTATAAGTTTAGACCAAACACCAATTAAACGATTGCTACCTCTTTTGCTTGGTGTGGTGGCTTCTTTTGCTGTTTTATTTACGTGGCAACAGCTAACCATCAATGCACAAATTCACATTGAGCAGTTAATTCAGCAGGAAGCCAATGCGATTCAGTCACAACTAACCGAAGGATTATCCATTCGAGTGTTGACGCTTCGGCAAATGGCGAGTCGCTGGCAAGCCAATGGCGGTACACCAAAGGCTCTTTGGGAAGCCGATGCTGAGGCTTATGTAAAGGATTTTTACGGTTATCAGGCGATCGCATTAGTCGATCCATCATTTAAAGTGCGATGGGTTGCACCACTGGCAGGGAATGAGGCAGCGCAAAACCTAGATTTGAATGGGGAACTACGTCGGAAAATTACTTTGCAAGTAGCTCGTGATTTGCGTCAACCTATCTTAAGTGGCAATATTTCACTTGTTCAAGGGGGTAAAGGATTTTTAGCAAGTTTTCCTTTGTTTGTAGGTGAACGGTTTGATGGGTTTATTGTCGGAGTTTTTCAATTTAAAACTCTATTTGAGAGTATTTTAAAAGTGTCATCTGGGTACAATATGGCTATATATGATGGCCCAAATTTGATCTACGGTCAAAAGTATTTGCCTCAAAAACCCGAGGATAAAACAGTTGTAGTGAAAGCCTATGGTGTAGACTGGAGGATAGAGGTTTTTCCAACTTCATATCTACTAAATAATGTCAAGTTTTATTGGCCAAGAGTTGTATTAATTGGTGGTTTAGTTTTGGTTTTGATCCTGATGTGGGTCGTGTATCTCGCACAAATTAGTTATGGCAAAGTCGATAAATTCAAAAAAGCTAATCGCCAGTTGCAATGGGAAATTCACCAGCGAGAACAGGCAGAAATTGCGATCGCCCGACTAGCTGCGATCGTTGAATCTTCGGAAGATGCCATTCTTAGTAAAGATTTAGAGGGTGTAGTTACAAGTTGGAATGTAGGAGCCGAAACAATTTTTGGTTATACAGCGGCCGAAATAGTAGGGCAATCAGGGAGAAAGCTGATTCCCGAAGAATATCGAGAGGAGGAAAACGAAATTCTCGCCAAAATCCAGCGAGGAGAACGCATCAAACACTACGATACCAAGAGGCGGAGGAAAGATGGAACATTAATCGATGTCTCGATGAGTGTCTCCCCCATTAAAGACCAAGCAGGGAATATAATTGGAGCCTCAAAGATTGGCAGGAATATTGCCGATCGCAAACAAGCAGAAGCAGCACTACGTGAAAGTGAAGAACGCTGGGAACTTTCTGTACGCGGGAATAATGACGGCATTTGGGATTGGAATGTTCAAACCAACGAGGTCTTCTTTTCTAGTCGTTGGAAGGAAATGCTGGGCTATGAAGACCATGAAATCCAAAACATTCTAGACGAATGGGCTAATCTGGTACATCCCGATGATTTGGGATGGGTGATGCAAGCCGTTCAAGATCATTTTGCCAAGAAAACTCCTTTCTATATCACAGAACATCGCATTCGCTGCAAAGATGGTTCCTACAAATGGATTTTGGATCGTGGTCAAGCACTTTGGGATGATGCAGGTAACGTAATTCGGATGGCTGGCTCTCACACCGACATTACGGAGCGCAAGCAAGCTGAAGTTGCTTTACAGGTAAGCGAAGCCAGATATCGGCAATTGATCGATAACTTAAATGCGGGTTTTGTGATTCATGGGACAGATACCTGCCTCCAATTATGTAATGAAACAGCCGCTGAATTACTAGGGTTTTCAATTGACCAAATGCTGGGAAAAACAGTGAGCGAGTCGGCATTGCAGTTGGTGCGGGAAGATGGCAGCGTTATCCCCCTAGAACAATATCCCGTGAATCAGGTTTTATCCACTGGAAATTCCATCAAAAATTATGTTTTAGGAATTAAAAAAAGAAGTGATTGTTGTATTTGGGTATTAGTTAATGCCTACCCTGAGTTAAATCAAACTGGTCAAATCCAACGAGTTGTAGTTACGTTTATTGATATTAGCCAGCGCAAAAAAGTAGAACTGGAAATCCAAAAAACGCGCAATTTCTTACAAGCACTGCTGGATAATTTACCGATCGCAATTTTTGTTAAGGACGCACAGCCTAAACGATTTGGGGTATTTCAGTTTTGGAATAAAACCAGCGAACGGTTATTTGGCATTTCAGCGGAACAAGCGATCGGCAAAAGTGGCTATGATTTTTTCCCAACAGAACAGGCTATCTTTTTTGACCAGAAGGATAGAGAAGCCTTTGAGAAAGGTAAGAGTGAGGATATTGCTGAAGAAATCATTGACAGTCATAGTCTCGGAAAACGTTGGCTGCATACGGTGAAGATTCCCATTTTCGACCAGCAGCATCAGCCCCAGTACCTACTTTGTTTTTCCGAAGATATCACCGATCGCAAACACGCAGAAGCAGAGCTTAGAGAACTGAGTGAGGTGATGAAAAATGCGCTGTCCGGCATTTCCAAACTGGATGTACAAGGGCGTTACATCTATGTCAATAAAGCATATTCTGACGTGACAGGCTATCAGCCAGAAGAAATGATCGGGATGTCCTGGGAAAAAACCGTAGATCCCGATGAGTTGAAAAAACTCGTTGCAGCCTATGAGCTGATGGTGCAAGAGGGCAGAGTTGAAGTAGAAACCAGAGGGGTTCGTAAAGACGGTTCGGTTTTTTATAAGCAATTGGTGATGATTTCAACTTACGACGAACAGCATCAATTTTTGGGGCATTACTGCTTCATGAAAGATATTAGCGATCGCAAAAAAGCCGAACTTGCACTAGAACAGGAACTCCTGCGGAGTAAAGCCTTCTTCAACACTTCAATGGACGGTGTTGTTGTCATGGATTGGGTCGGAAAAGTTGTCGAAGCTAGTCCCAGTTTTGCTCAAATGCTGGGCTACACCCTAGAAGAAACCCTGAATCTGAGTGTGTTTGATTGGGATGCTGAATGGACGAAGGAAGAACTACAACTTATGCTCCAGAGAGAGGAGGTTATTCCGCTGTTTGAAACGCGACATCGCCGCCCGGATGGTTCTGTATATGACGTGGAAATTAGCTGGAACCGGGTGGAATTACAAGATGAGATGATGAACTTCTGTATCTGCCGGGATATTAGCGATCGCAAACGCAACGAAGCGGAACGCCAACAAGCAGAACAGGCACTCCGAGAGAGTGAAACTCGCTTCCAAGCCTTCATGAATCACAGCCCTGCCCTTGCCTGGATTACCGATGAAAATGGTGTAATGCTCTATGCCAGCCAGACTTATCTCAATACCTTGGAGTTACCCAGTGAGGATGTGATTGGAAAATCCATTTTTGAACTTTACCCTGCCGCCTTCGCCCAACAATATCTAGACAATATCCAAACGGTTGTTGAAACCAACGAGCTAATTGAAACGATTGAGATGGCGTCCCGTCGAGATGGGACTCTGGGTGAGTTTTTGGTTTACAAATTTCTCATCCCCGACTTACCTGGGCAAATGCTAGTAGGTGGTGTGGCGATCGATGTGACACGACAACATCAAGCGGAAACCGCTTTACAACTGAGTGAAGAACGCTTAATGCTGGCACTAGAAGCTTCGGGAGATGGATTATGGGATTGGAAAATTGCAACTGGAGAAGTTTACATTAATTCCTACTACCAGGAGATGCTGGGCTACAAGCCCGGTGAGTTGGTGATGGATGTGAAAGTCTGGGAACAGATGATTCACCCTGATGATAAATGCTGGGTTTTTGAGACTCTCAATAGTAACTTGCAAGATAGCTCTCTCAAATATGCCTTTGACTATCGTGTGCGTTGCAAGTCAGGTGAGTGGAAGTGGATCGCTAACTACGGGAAAATCGTTGCCTACGATGAAGAGGGTAAGCCTTTACGGATGATTGGAACGCATAAAGATATCAGCGATCGCAAACAAAAAGAACTGGCACTGCTGCACGCCATGGAAGCAGCAGAAGCAGCGAATTTGGCAAAAAGTACCTTCCTAGCCAATATGAGCCACGAATTACGCACTCCTCTCAACGTAATTCTAGGATTTGCTCAGGTAATGACCCATGACATCTCTTTAACTCCCAACCAAAAACAAGACCTGCAAACAATTCGACGGAGTGGGGATCACCTCTTGAGTTTGATTAACGATGTGCTGGATCTCTCGAAAATTGAATCGGGACACTGCACAGTTGAACAAAGCGGATTGGACTTAATTGCGCTGCTGCATTCCCTCCGAAATATGTTGGCGGAACGAGCAAGTTCTAAAGGACTTGACTTTTGTTTCGAGATTGCGCCAGAAGTTCCCCAATTTATGATTGTCGATGCTCAAAAACTGCGCCAGGTTTTGCTCAATTTGCTGAGTAATGCCATCAAATTTACCGAGAGGGGAAGCATTACTTTGCAAGTCAGCATTGAGGCGGACGGTACAGGGGCATTAACCACAACTCGGCAGATTCTCCAGTGTGTAGTCGCTGACACAGGTGTAGGGATTGCATCGGTCGAACTCGATACTATCTTCGATGCGTTTGTGCAAGCCCAAGCTGGGAAGCGATCGATCGCCGGTACTGGTCTAGGTCTCACCATTAGCCGCAAATTGTTGGAACTCATGGGCGGAAAAATTTCTGTCAGCAGCACTCTGGGAGAGGGGAGTACCTTCACATTTACCCTTCCCGTCAGCCCCATCAGTGGAGTTAATGTTACACCGGAAGAGAATAATCGCCTCGTGATTGGGCTGGCTCCCAGTGAACGGGATCGTCGCATTTTGGTGGTTGACGATCAAGCAGAAAATCGCTTGCTAATGGTCAGATTACTGACACAATTAGGATTAGAGGTAAAAGAAGCTACCAACGGACAGCAAGCTGTGCAGATTTGGCAACAATGGCAACCCGACCTAACCTGGATGGACATTCGGATGCCCGTGTTAGATGGATACGAGGCTACGAAGCAAATTCGGGCAATGGAAGACGGACAGAACAGTATCATTATTGCACTTACGGCCCAAGCTTCCCAGAGCGATCGCGCCCTAGCCTTGGCTGCTGGCTGCAACGACTACATCAGCAAGCCCTTCCGGGAACAGACCCTATTTCTCAAGATGGCCGAATACCTGGGGTTAGAGTATGTATATGAGGAAGAGGAAACAGAAAAGGGGGAACGGGGAACAGATTGTTTTCCTTCTAACCTCTGTTCTGTTGCCTCTTCCGTTTCAGATTCCTTCGATCCAATGCTTTTGGCGACATTACCAAAAGAATGGGTGGTTGAGCTGGAAGATGCTGCTTTATGTGGGGATGATTTTGCGATCGTTGAACTGGTAGCTGAACTTTCATCAGACCTGGCTCAATTCGGTACTCATCTGACGGAACTCGCCCACCAGTATCAATTTGAGAAAATCCTTAATCTAATTCAAGGTAATTTCCCAAGTGGAATTCCTCCATTGGATTTATAAGCTGTTGTGCAGTTAAACGTTTGATTAGGACTAAGCTGTGGAGCATTTAACCAGTAACGAGGCTAGTAGGGTGCGTCATTCGCGAACCCTTACGCTGAAACGGAAAACCTTAGATGCTGACGCACCTTACGCAAGTCCTTTAAATGCCGAACAGCTTAGGAAATTAGGCACAGCCAACAATAATTCAATTTGATTGTTGGTAAAGTTTTCCAAAAAACATCCTTGATTTTTATTGATAACTACTGCTCTAAAATGCCTCATAAAGTACCAAAGATTTCGGAAATTACTCCTTTAGATTTAACAAATTTAGAGGACTGCAGTGAAGAATCAGTATATGCTCCCGGTCATATTCAGCCCCACGGAATACTTTTATTGTTGCAAGAAAAAACGCTCAATATTTTACAAGTAAGTGACAATGTAGAAGTGTTTTTTGGCATTGCTGTCGCAGAATTGCTAGGTCAGCCATTGCCATGGCTATTTGGTCACGAGCAAGTACAAGAAATGGTCAGGTATCTCAATCAAGAAAAGCTCAAGATTCATAATAGTTTTAATCTGAAAATACCTCTAAAAGACGGAAAAATTCAAAGTTTTAGAAGCACAGTGCATCAGCGACCCGATGAGTTGATTCTGGAACTAGAGCCCCAATTGACTATTGAAAATAATCATGCAATGGATTTTTATCAGCGTCTGCAAACAGTTATCCTCAACTTTCGCACTGCGCTCGGTCTTTCTGATTTAGCTCAAACCATTGCTAGAGAAGTAAAAGCCATGACAGGGTTCGATCGCGTTATGATTTATCGGTTTGAAGCCGATGAGCATGGGGTGGTGATTGCTGAAGAGAAAGAAAGCTATCTAGAAAGCTACTTGGGATTGCATTACCCGGCGATCGATATTCCCGTACCCGCCCGCAAATTGTTTTACAGCAATTGGGTGCGCCAAATTCCCAATATCAATTACACCCCGGCCCGCCTAATTCCCACCAACCATCCCCTAACCAATACACCCCAGGATCTCAGTGCTTGTGTGTTAAGGGGAGTATCTCCCTACCACATTGAATATTTGCAGAATATGGGAGTGGCTGGGACACTGACGATTTCGTTAATTGACGATCGGCGTCTCTGGGGATTAATTGCCTGTCACCATTACAGCCCGCGATTGGTAGATTACGAAACTCGCAAAAGCTGTGAATTTTTAGGACAATTTGCCTCGATCGAACTGGTGCATCAGCAAGAGCGAGAATTGAACGTTTACCGATCGCAGGCGAAAACTATTCAGGATAAACTTCAGCAGGCATTCCGGCGGGATTCTAATTTTATCGAACAGGTATTGACCGAAAATGCTTCTCAATTGCTAGATTTAGTTCATGCTCAGGGAGCTGCAATTCTGCTCGATGGTCGTCTGACATTGGTGGGTGAAACACCATCTGAAGCTGAGGTAGACGAACTCGTGCAGTGGTTGCTGCAACAGAACAAAGAACGAGTGTTTGCAACAGCTTCTTTGTCTCAGTTGTATCCCCAAGCCAAGCAATTCAAAGAGCGAGCTAGCGGTGTTTTAGCAATCTCAATCTTCCTATGCTATGCCAAACAAAAGTCATATCATATCCTTTGGTTCCGACCCGAACAAATTCAAACCATAAACTGGGCAGGTAATCCACAGGATGCTGTGTCGATCGACGAAATTGGAAAAATGCACCTGTGTCCCCGCAGATCCTTTGAACGGTGGCAAGAGACAGTGCGCCAGATGTCTTATCCGTGGCAGATTGCAGAGTTAGAAGCTGCTGCCGAAATGAGACATATCCTCATGCTGGCGGTGTTAGAATTTTCGCAAGCAGCCCTAGAACACGCTGCTGAAAGGGCCGCTATAGCCAACCGTGCCAAAAGCCAGTTCCTTGCCAACATGAGCCACGAGCTCAGAACGCCACTCAACGCGATTCTGGGATTTACCCAGCTTATGAACCGCAGCCCCTATATCCCAGAAGAATTTCAAGAGCATTTAGGGATCATTACCCGTAGTGGAGAACACTTGCTGACATTGATCGACGATGTTTTGCAAATGTCTAGGATTGAAGCAGGGCAATTGGTACTGAGTAAAAGCTGTTTTAATCTGCATCGACTGCTAGGTTCTATTAACGAGATGTTTACCATCAAAGCGCCTGAGAAAGGGTTACATCTGAGCAGCGAGTGGGATGCTACTGTCCCCCGTTATGTGTGTGGCGATCAAGCAAAACTTCGCCAAATCTTGATTAATCTGCTGGGGAACGCGCTCAAATTTACAACAACAGGAAGCATAGCCCTACGTGGACGAGCTTTTTCATTAGATGATATGCCATCCGGTACAAATTGCGATCGCGCCACTAATCCACCCGATATTAAACCAACTATTACCTTGTGTCTCGAAGTTGAGGATACCGGGCCTGGCATTTCTCCCTCAGATTTAGAATCAATTTTTGAGGCTTTCATGCAAACCAATCGCGGTTGCCACGATCGAGGAACAGGTTTAGGACTGTCTATCAGTCGTGAGTTTGCGCGTCTGATGGGAGGGGATATCACCGTGCGAAGCACCCTGAATCGAGGCTCGACTTTTACCTGCCAAGTCGTTTTGGAACTACCAGAGTCGGTTGATTTAGATGAACCTGAAATTAGCGATCGGATTATCGGGATCGAACCTGGGCAACCTATCTACCGAATTCTAGTAGTAGAAGATGTTCTAGAAAATCGGCAACTGCTGGTGACGCTGCTGGAGTCAGTTGGGTTTGATGTGTGTGCGGTGGAAAATGGGGTAGAGGCGATCGATCGTTGGCAAACATGGCACCCTGACTTGATTTTGATGGACATTCAAATGCCTGTCATGGATGGTTATGAAGCGACGAGACAGATTCGAGCACAACAGTCATTAGTCATGAGTCATGAGTCATCAGCAGATAACTCAGGGCAAATGTCACAGGACAGAAGACAAATTACACGCATAATTGCCCTCACTGCCTATGCTTTTGAGGACGATCGCACCGCCAGCCTGCAAGTCGGTTGCGATGACTACATTGCCAAGCCGTTTACTGAAGACACACTTTTCGACAAGATAGCTCATCACTTGGGCGTCCGCTACTGCTACGCCGAAAAAATTCCGCCAGACTCATCAGCTTCGCCACCAAAGATATTGACTCCATACTTGAAAACCATGCCCCCCAAGTGGATTGCAGAAGTTCATGAAGCAGCACTCGATCTTAGTGATAATAAGCTTTATGAACTTATCGCTCAAATTCCCAAGGAGAAACAAGATTTCATCGCGGCGATGACATCTCTGGTAGATAACTTTCAGCTTGAAGCGATCGCAACTCTCACCCAGATTTAGGAATAAGAACATGACAGCTTTATTCAAACTTGTAGCCCAAACGCATATTCTCATCGTGGATGATACCCCAGACAATCTACGCTTGTTAGCCAAAATTCTAGAGTCACAGGGCTATATTGTCCGTAAAGCCCTCAACGGCAGAATGGCACTCCAAGGTGTTCATCGCGACCCACCGAGTCTAATTTTACTTGACATCAATATGCCGGAGATGAATGGGTACGAAGTCTGCCAAAAGTTAAAAGCATCGGAAGCGAGTGCTCAGATACCGGTTATTTTTATCAGTGCCCTCGAACGACTAGAAAACAAGGTACGAGCCTTTGAACTCGGTGGCGTAGACTATATTACCAAACCCTTTCAAGAACAGGAAGTGCTGATGCGAGTAAAAAATCAATTACTCATCCAACAGCAACGCCAACAACTGCTAGAACAAAATCAACGTTTAGAACATGAAATCCAAGAACGTCTGAGGGCAGAAGCAGAAGTAAGACAGCTATCCGTGACCGATGAATTAACGGGATTATATAACCGACGGGGCTTTTTTTTACTAGCAGAGCAACAACTAAAAATTGCGAGGCGCACGCAAACATCTTATTTTATTTTGTTCGCTGACTTAGATGGTTTGAAAAAAATTAACGACACTTTAGGACACGAAATGGGAGACCGAGTAATCGTGGACGCAGCTCAAATATTGAAACAAACCTTTCGTGAGGCGGATATTGTTGCTCGACTGGGAGGAGATGAATTTGCTTTATTTATTCCTAACTTTTCTGGTGATTCATCTACTAATTTTCATGCTCGGCTGCAAGACAATATAGATCGCTTTAATCAACAGTCAGAGCGAGCTTATATATCAATAAGTCTTGGTGTGCAGTTTGGGGATTTAAATAATGAAGTTTTATTAGAACAATTGCTGGCAAAGGCTGATAAACTGATGTACGAGCATAAACGCACCAAACGCTGTTTCAATCCTCAACCTTTCTTTTGAGAACACCGATATCGGAGCGTCATAAGCAGTATTTATTAAACGTGAGTTCAACCGAGAAAGAGTAAACTGAAAACAAGATCGGGAAACAGCTTGCAGACTTTAGCCCCTGGGCCAGAAAACACGATGCAGTACAGCTCATCACACCTAAAACTGAGAGGGTGACAACCGCGTTAAAAGCTCTCTCTGTATTAGGTTAAGGGTGTGTGCGAGCAAAAAATTTCGTAGCTATTGAACATTTGCTAGTTGAAATTGAGATGAATTTTAGATTCAGCGGACTTATGTAAAGTATTGTAGGATTAAATTGGCGATCGTTCTGGCTGTTCGCCATTAAAATTAAGAGAGAGTATTTATGCAAATTGTGCTGGCTGCCTTAGACGATAGTTTAGTTAGAGCCTGGGAAAGCACTTGCGGCAGTATGGAAAATGTAAAGATACATCACGGTTCAATATTTGATGTGAAATGCGATGCTATTGTTAGTCCGGGGAATAGTTTTGGTTTCATGGACGACGGCTTAGAGTTAGAAATTTCGGAATATTTTGGAGGGCAGGTTCTTGAACGCTTGCAAAAAATAATTCAATCTCGACATCACGGCGAACTCTTAGTAGGCATGGCAGAAATTGTAGACACGGATCATGCAGAAATTCCCTATTTAATAGCTGCCCCAATTATGCGCGTTCCCACAGTTTTAAGAGAAACAGTAAATGTTTATCTAGCAACCCGCGCTATTTTGACTCTCGTAAAATTTGGCTCAGTCGCAGATGGAACTCCTGTCAAACATATAATTGAAACTATCGCTATTCCCGGCATGGGTACGGGAATGGGCAAAATGCCACCACATATCTGTGCCAATCAAATGAAAGTTGCGCTGGAAGATATCCTCTTATCTCAGTACGAATTTCCTCAATCTTTACTGCACGCTCAAAGATGTCACCATTTGTTATATACCGACGATCGCGAAGATTTGCAGTTGGCAAATTGAAATTATAAAATTTGCCCGTTTTATTGGGTTGAGAAACCAAGTTGATTGGTGTGTGTTGTTTTAGGTAGAGAGACTTATCATAAATTTAAGGAATGAGAATTAAATAACTTCCACTCTTGAAAGTGGGATGGGCCTAAGAGCCCGTCCTTTTTGGACGGGCTCTTAGGCCCATCCCACAATAACAATTAAAATTGTAAGTTATTTAATTCGCGCTCCTAAGTGCGCTAAACCGTACCTGCAAGTTGGCGGTATCCTACAGACAAGAGAAACTTTGGTAGATATAATGTAATAGAACTGAGGTCATTCCAACTAGGTAAGCGCGGATACAAAAGTTGATAAAGCTGGAACAAGAATTGCCTAGTTCTTATTAAATGCCAGAATTCCTTCTGGCGCTACACGTACAAAGTCTGTATAAAAGACCACAATTCGTTCGGGCGCTACACCTACAAAGTCTGCATCCAGGGACTATGAGATTGTTTGAAAATGTTTACTACCAAAGGAGAAGATTGAGATGACAGATCCAAAAGTAACCGAGGAACCAGTTTTAGAGGCTACTCTCGAAACGACGGAGCTCGTCAAAAAAGAGATGCCCGACGCGACTGATGAGGCGATCGCAGAAACTGCCGCGCTGTTTGAAGCAATTAAAAAACGCGCCACCGCCGAAGTGCAAGCAGCGGGCGAACTCACCCGCGAAGCTTATTTAAAAGCTGTGAATAAGGCCTCCGGGGCGATCGAAGAAAATAAGGATCTCGCCCACGAGAGATTCACAGAAGCAGTCAAGCTGATTAAACAAGAAACTGAGAAAAATTGGCTGGTGGTAGATGCGATTAAAACGCGGGCGCAAGCGCAGGTGCAAGATGCAGGTGTTGTCAGTCGCGAAGCTTATTTGAAAGCAGTGCGACAAGCGCGAGAAGCGGTGGAACAAAATAAATTGATCGAACGCGATCGCATCGAACAAGCTGTTGACCACATTCACACGGAAGCTGAAAAGAATTGGCACCTTATTGTGAAGCAAATTGAGTCGATCGGCACTCGCTTGACGGATGCGGCTAAGTCTGCATGGAACTCGCTGACGGTGTTTTTTGACAAGAAGGATTAAACTCAGATATGAGACCATTTTAAAGAACAGGCAAGATGCCTGTTCCACAAAGATTGAATTTTCTTGTGGAACAGGCATCTTGGCTGTTCATAAAAGGTTTTGACACTAAGCGCTATAATCAAAAAGCATTATTTTTAGTCCATAACCCCCAACCATGAGAAGTTACTACTGCGGCGAACTGCGAAGCGAACACATCGGAGAGACTGTCACCCTTTACGGCTGGGTGGATCGCCGCCGCGATCATGGCGGGGTGATTTTTCTGGATGTGCGCGATCGATCGGGTATTGTGCAAATTGTTAGCGATCCTGAACGCACCCCCGATTCCTATCACGGGGCTGAGGCTTTACGCAGCGAATACGTGCTTAAAATTACGGGTAGAGTCAGCAGCCGCCCCGAAGATTCCCTCAACCCGAAATTGCCTACGGGTGAGGTGGAAATTTATGCTGACGAAATTGAGTTGTTGAATGCGGTTCGCAAACAGTTACCCTTTCAGGTGGCGACGGCGGATACCGAAAGCGTGCGGGAAGATTTGCGTCTGAAATATCGCTATTTGGACTTGCGGCGCGCTCGCATGAGTAGCAATTTGCAGCTTCGCCACCAAGTAGTCAAAGCGATGCGCCGCCACCTGGAAGATGTGGGAGGTTTTATTGAAGTTGAAACACCAATTTTAACGCGATCGACTCCTGAAGGTGCGAGAGATTATTTAGTGCCCAGCCGCGTCAATTTGGGCGAATGGTACGCTTTGCCGCAGTCGCCGCAGTTGTTCAAACAATTGTTAATGGTTTCGGGTTTGGACAGATATTATCAAATTGCCCGCTGTTTCCGCGATGAAGATTTGCGCGCCGACAGACAGCCGGAATTCACACAATTAGACATGGAAATGAGTTTCATGTCTTTAGAAGAAGTTATCGAATTAAACGAAGGTTTAGTCTGCCATATTTTCCAAAGTGTCAAAGGGGTAGAATTGCCTCGTCCTTTCCCGCGCTTGACTTACGCTGAAGCAATGGATCGCTACGGTAGCGATAAACCGGATACTCGCTTCGGTATGGAATTAGTCGATGTTTCCGATTTGATGAAAGATTCGGGATTTAAGGTATTTTCCGGGGCGGTTGCTGCGGGCGGAATTGTGAAAGTTTTGCCGATTCCGGGCGGGAATGATGCGATTTCTAACGTGCGGATTAAACCGGGCCCGAAAGGCGATTTGTTTAAGGAAGCCAGCGACGCCGGTGCGAAGGGATTGGCTTACATTCGCGTGCGGGATAATGGCGAAATTGATACGATCGGCGCAATTAAGGATAATTTGACGGAAGCACAAAAACAGCAATTGCTCGATCGCACGGGCGCGCAACCAGGTCATTTGTTGTTATTTGCTGCGGCTGATGTGACAACTGTCAATAAGACTTTGGATAGATTGCGTTTGTTCGTGGGTAACGAATTGGGATTGATTGACAAAGATAAGATGAATCTGCTGTGGGTGACAGATTTCCCGATGTTTGAATGGAACGCTGATGAGAAGCGTTTGGAAGCATTGCATCACCCGTTTACTGCGCCGCATCCTGACGATATTAATGATTTGAAAACTGCGAGAGCTCAAGCTTACGATTTGGTGTTAAACGGTACAGAAATCGGCGGCGGTTCCCTGCGGATTTATCAGCGGGAAGTTCAGGAAAAGGTGTTTGAGGCGATCGGCTTATCGACTGAGGAAGCTTACAATAAGTTTGGCTTTTTGTTGGATGCGTTTGAGTATGGAACTCCGCCCCACGGAGGCATTGCTTACGGTTTGGATCGGTTGGTGATGCTGTTGGCTGGTGAGGAATCGATTCGGGATGTGATTGCGTTTCCGAAGACGCAGCAGGCGGGTTGTTTGCTGACGAATGCGCCGGCTGGGGTTGATGAGAAGCAGTTGAAGGAGTTGCAAGTGCGATCGACTTATACGCCGAAGTCATAAGGGCGATCGGGACTTAGGCAAAGCCGATGTGTCATGCTGAGAGAAGCGAAGCTTCACTAGACTGCGTTTTGTTCAGCATGACAGACACGATTCTGCGTCCAGGACTGTCATTGAGTCAAAACTTTGGCTGATACTGTATGCTAGAGTTACATTCCAGGTCTTTAGACTAAAAACGCTATAATTAGCATAATCGAAAATAGGTAAAAACGATGTCAACAGTTTATCGTTTAAAAGCCAGCGAAATCAATCATCATTTTTTAGAACAAATCAAGGCGACTTTTGGAGATAAAGAGATTGAAATAATTGTTTCTGAGTGTGATGAAACAGAATATCTTTTGAAATCCGAAGTCAACAAAAATAGACTTTTAAAAGCTATTGAAAATGTTAACGAGCGGCAAAATTTAGTTGAAGTTAACTTACAGAATTTGCAATGAGCAGAAGAATTGTTTTTGAATCTTCTGCTTTTGCAGATTTTAATGAATGGGCAAAATTAGACAAAAAGATTTATCGCAAAATTGTAGAATTGATTAAAGATATAGACCGATCGCCCTTTGAAGGATTGGGAAAACCTGAACCTCTGAAATACGAGTTAAGTGGTTTTTGGTCTAGGCGCATTGATAACGAACATCGTTTAGTTTACCAAGTTACAGATCAAGAAATTGCGATCGCGGCTTGTAAGTATCATTACACTGAATAGATGTGATTGCGTTTCCGAAGAGGCAGCAGGCGGGTTGTTTGCTGACAAATGCGCCGTCTGGTGTGGATGAGAAGCAGTTGAAGGAGTTGCAAGTGCGATCGACTTATACGCCCAAGTCATAAGGCGATCGGGACTTAGGCAAAGCCGATGTGTCATGCTGAGAGAAACGAAGCATCTCAGTTGAAATGCCTAAATCATAATTATGAAACACCTTGACAATTTAACCATTCATCGGTTCCGAGGCCTGCGAGATTTAACCTTGCAGGACTTGGGTCAAATCAACATATTGGTTGGTGGAAATAACTCAGGTAAAACCAGCGTTTTAGAGGCGATATCAACCTATTGTCGCCCCTTAGATCCCCTGGAATGGCTGAACACATCGTGGCGGCGAGAAATCAAATATTCTCGCAAGCCAAGACTGGAGGCACTACAATGGCTGTTTCCTCAAAATAAAGAAGAAGAACAATTGGATTTTTACCCAATGGAAACTCGTGTTTCTGGTAATGGTAAGTTTTTAGTGAGAGAGTCGAGGGCAATTTACCAAGAAATTGAGGGAGTGGAATTATCGGAAGATGACGAAAGTCAATCCTCAGACGATCTTGGATTTGATAATACTCTGCGAGGTGCAGAAATAGAGCTAAAAGCTATTATATCGGATTCACCAAATGAATTATCTGAATTTTTTGAAATTTGGGAAAATGAGCGTTTAACTAATCGGCGAATTCGCTCAGATGCAATGCTGTCAGTTGATACTGTGACACCTTTTTCTCACCGCATAGAACAGTCACAAGTTGGCTTGCTGTCAGAAGCTATTTTTCAGCGTTTTAAGCCGGAAGTGATTAAGCTATTGCAAGTGATGGATTCAGGAATTATTGATTTAGTGATTCTCTCGCATGGCGGCAATCGTAGCAGTCTCTATATTGACCACAAACAAGTGGGAATTGCACCATTAAGTTCTTTTGGTGATGGAGTACGTCGCTTGCTATTTATTGCTCTAACGCTGACAAAAGTCAGAGGTGGAGTTTTGCTAATTGATGAGATAGAAACAGCAATTCATACTGAAGCACTTCGCAGTTCATTTGCGTGGATTGTGCAGTGGTGCAAGCAAATGAATGTTCAGTTATTTGCAACTACTCACAGTTTAGAAACAGTTGATGCGATGTTGGATGCTAGCGATACGGAGACGGACTTAGTTCTTTATCGTTTAGAGAAACACGAGTCACAAACTAAAGCAGTTAGAATTGAACGGGAAAGATTGCAAAGATTGCGGGAGGATTTGGGTCAGGAGGTGCGCGTGTGAAATACGCCATTATTGGAGTAGAAGGGCCACACGATCAGGCCTTTACAGGCAAGGTTCTCAAGCTTTTGGATTTCAAAGATTTGCGGGAAGAGTTGAAAGGATTAGAGTCTCAGTTAGACCCCTTCTGGCGCAAGTTTATTCCCGTTTATCCCAAGAAAGGAAACTTGTACAAACGTCTTGATATGCCTTCTATTCTGTTTAATGATACTATCTCTGTAGCAATTTATGCAGGTGAAGGAAGCAATCTTGTGACTAATTTGGATGACATTTTATTCACAAATTATGAGTATCAGACAAACTTGGCAGCCTTCGGGATAGTTGCTGATTGCGACAAATCAACTCCCGATCGCATTGCGGAACCATATGCTAACAAATTCCGAAGTTATTTTCCTAATTTTCCCGCTCGCCCTGGTGTTGTAAATACTAATAGCCCGCGTACAGGAGTCTATGTTTTGCCAGATAACGCTTCGCCCGGTGTGTTGGATACTTTGCTGTGTGAGTGCGGACAGATAGCTTATCCCGCGTACATGGAGAAAGCTAGTTCTTATCTAAATGAGTTTTCTGAGTCAGATAGAAAATCTTTAAAGTGGAAAAATTTCGATCCCGAAAAAGCTTTAGTTGCTACTGTTGTCAGCGTTCTCAAACCTGGGAAGACTAATACAACAAGTATTGCTGATAATAATTGGGTCAGCGAACAGACAAAGCAGCAGGTTCCTGCTTTGGCAAATTTTATTGAGTTTTTGAGCCAACTTTTGGAATTGAGTTAAGGGACGATCGCACTTCTGGAATTCGTGCGATCGCCCTCAACAATTACTCTTTCCAGTAACGGGTTAAAATCCGAATTACCTCACCCGCGATAGGCGATGGTAGAGGCGGGCTCCATTCCCCAACTTCTGCAAAACCTAAAACGTGCAACAGATTAACAATGCTGTCTACCGCTTTGGGAACGCCACACAACAGCAAACGAATCGGTTGCTTACCTTGAGGTACGTCAGGAATTTCTTCCCGGAGTAGTTCGGGAACTGACTTTGGCTGTGATATCATAGACTTTGAATTACACGAATAGTGGAATTGCGATCGCCCTCAAGTTTTCCAGGCCAGGGGCGATCGCTTTTCCGTTTGTACATCCTGAGTCTAGTTCATTTTCTGCAATTAGTCAACTGTTCCAGATAAATAATTAACCGCAGCGGTTAATTAGCGGGTAGTGAAGGTTACGGAATGCTAACATCAGCTTGCAATATCATGGCTAGCAGTTGAGAGTCAGTAGTGATCCGTTGGAAATTGGCAGTTGTGATGGCCGAGCGTAATATCAGCAATAAAGAGTTGGCTGCTTTAATTGGAATGCACCCAACTTCCTTTTCTAGACTCAAAACCCGCCGCCGACTCACGAGAATTGACGAAGCCACTCTCAGCGCTTTGTGCAGAGCACTGAACTGTCAGCCTGGGGACTTAATGGTTTACGAGGAGGACAATCCCGATGGCTTAAAATGACATAATTAACACATTAGAGCGCAGCAGGAATGGAGGTTCATGAATCCAAATACGATTAAGCCACTAACTCTACCCTCACTGCCATTGGCCGATCGCTCTCAACTTCCAGCCTGTCCTGCCGTATACTTCGTTTTAGACGGTGACGCGGTTTTGTATATTGGCAGGACTAGGAACCTTCAACAGCGTTGGCTAGCACATCATCGCTGGTATCAGCTAAAGGTAATGAGCGGTAATATTCGGATTGCTTGGCTCGAATGCAGCGATGCTAGTCTGCTGGTAGCTATTGAAAAAGCCTTGATTGAACACTTCCAGCCATCTCTTAACCAAACAAGGGTTGGAGGCGAAGAAGACACCATCAAACTTGTAATTCCCAAGGCATTGAAGATCAGGTTCAAAGCCTTGTGCGTTCGTGCGGAAAGGGATATGAGCAGCGTCGGAGGTCAACTAATAGAAAACTGGTGTCAAGAGCAAGAGCAAGCCCAGGCGAAACGGGATGAGTCAAACACCTGAAGGGGCGACACCAAAGAGGCGTACAAAGAAAGTACGATCGATCTATGAAGTAAATTCCCAGTTGCCTAACTTGCCAGCAAAAAACCTAAAACGAGTCACCAGCTACGTTCCTCCAAACGCCTACAACGTCTTGGAAGATTGGGCCAAGAAAGAAGACCGGACAGTCAGCAATCTGGTAAGTCGGATTGTCTCTGAAGCTGTAGATGCTTACTTGGCTAAAAAAACTACAGAAGATGAACCCAGCAGCAATTAACCTTTGATCTCTACGCTGATGGGTCATTCTCAACTGCCAACCTGTCGGGCCGTTGATTTTGTGTTGGAGTGGGGTTTGGTTTTTGGGTGTTTAGATTACTTTAGCCTAAACTAGATTGTGGTGTGCTACCTTGGATTAAAGTTTTTCTAAAAAATTTGCAGTCAGCTAAAATGACATCGTGAACACGCTACCCCCAAACAATGTGAGTCCTGCAAAATCTCCTAGAGTTGCCTTTTACCCGCCACCCGAAATCAAGGAGAAGTTAGAAAAACTGGCGAGTATTGAGCGTCGTTCGATTTCCCAAATGGCATTACTTTTGGTGGAAGAAGGACTCGAAAGAGCGCAGAAGGAAGGCAAGTTTAATGAATCCAAAGACGATTAAACTACCAACTACCACTGCGGGCGATCGCTCTCAACTGCCTGCGTGTCCTGCCGTGTACTTTGTTTTGGACGGTGACGCGGTAAGGTACAATAGGGCAGTAAAAGCACAAATAACAGCCTTGCCAGCAAAACTCCCCAGAATAGTTGTATATCTTCCAGAAGAACTTAAAGCAGACCTAGAGCGGTTAGCCAAATCGCATTATCGGCCGGTCTCGAATATGGTGTTGACATTAATTCAAGAAGCAGTAGATGAGGCTAAATCTGAGGGGAGAATTCAAAGCGACGATCGATCGCAGCAACAGAAAATCGACAGCGACTCTGGATGATTTAACCGCAGAGGACGCAGAGAGCACAGAGGAAGAGAAGAGAGAAATGTCTACTTCCTGCTTCAGTTCTGTAGGTCAAATTCAGGAACCTGTTTTTGACGAAGAGAGGTAATTGCTAAGACTAAAACACTTAACGTAAGACCTAAAATCGCATAACTCGGTAGTGAAAAAATAGTTACTTTAAACAAATAAGGCAATTCCCCCCCCTTCCAGTTCCACCGCTTTCCTAGAAACACCAACAGCCCGCCATGAATCACTGCGGTTTGCACCATGACACAGCCAACGCCCAATAACCAAACCGACATTCTTTGCCTAGAGAAGGCACAATTTTTAATCTGAAAACATAAATCATTCAGCAAAAAAACCACCGCCGGTGCTAACATCACAGAACTGGTGGGCTGAGAATAGTTGATAGCAATACTCAAAGTAGAAATTAGCACCATTTCAGATAAGTCAACCTTTTTTGACCAAGCATTGCGAGATTGTTTTTTGTAAAAATACCAACACACTAAACCAACTAGCACCAGAACAATCAAGTCAGAAAATAGCTTCGCCACGAAGGGACTATCGGGGAAAAATCTCGGCCCCATAACCCTTAAATCAAGGCGACTCATAGAAATATAAGCATTATTCGATGGATCGTTGAGCCAGAGTGGAAATCCACGAGTCGCATCCTGTATAAATCCTGTTAAAGAATTGCCCGTTACAGCTAGACCTATAACTGCCAAAACAGTTACCGTGACTATAGATATAAAAACTAGCTGAAACCGTCTTTTGATTAAAAAATAAGGAAGAAACAATATAACTAAAGTTGGTTTAAAAAGGGCAATTCCTAAGAAAAGTCCTGCAATTATATCCCGATCATTTCTAGCATAAATAAACATCCATAACAGCAGAACCGCAATAAAAGTTGCCACATTGCCAACTTGAAGATCGAAGACAAAACCGTAGAGGAATGCAACTGATATACTACAAATAGTCCTAAAAGCTCGTGAGTGGGACTCCAACAAAATATTCGCTCCCCATAAAACAAAACCTGTGGCAATAAGATGCAGCCAAATCCAGATTGTGAATGCAGTCTTCATCGGGAAATAGCCCAAAAACCACAGCGGAGGAATGATATTAGGTGGATAAACAAAAGAAGGAATAAACCCACACACTTTTGTGATGCTACAGAAACCGCTGTTAAACACCTCGACATTAAAGGGACTCAAATGCTGATGGGCTAATCTACTCGCTACATAAAACCACTTAAAATCCCAGTAAGGCGGATCGGGCCGAGTAGTCAGATTGTAAACCAACCAACCGGTATAACAGAGAAATCGGGTGAGAACTAATACAATAACTGCTTGCAAAATAAAGTTAACGATAGGTTGACGAAAAAACTGAGTCAACCTTTGGCTCGAAGGATGTTTGAAAAACAAAGAATCTTGCCATGCTGTTTTTTCGGTATCTAATCGCCAATTAAATTTGAGGAACAAAGCGACGGTAATTATAATAATTATATTCCAGAATCCCAAGCTAATCATAGGTCATAATTTTGATCAAATTACTATTTGATGATATCACAACCAGAAATTATCTCATGTCCGATCCATCGACCCTAATATCCCGGTCGGGGCGGGTTTTTGAGATAGTAAATTATTAACAGGTATTGTTGGTGAACCCGCCCCTACAAAAATCGCGGTTGCTCGACCGGACATCATATTATTAACTAAAAATCAGCCTTTGAACCTAGAATATAGACGTTTATTCCTGGTTTCAACCTAACTCTCTTTCCTCTCTATTCTCTGCGTCCTCTGCGCCCTCTGCGGTTAAAAAAAAAATCCTATTCACAAACGAAATAGCATTGCCATCCAAAAGCCCGATCGCACTTTAGCCCCTTATAACCCTGTTCACCCCCAAACATATGCGTTAACCTAGTTGACTACAACTTGTACCGCACTCCCCAACAAAATTCATGCTTCCCCGCATCCAAGAATTAGCCGCCACCCTAGCACCCCGCTTAATCGAAATACGCCGCCACATCCACTCCCACCCCGAACTCAGCGGCCAAGAATATCAAACCGCCGCCTACGTAGCCGGAGTTCTCGCATCCAGCGGAGTCCGCGCCATCGAAGGAATCGGCAAAACAGGAGTGCTCGGCGAACTCAAAGGCAACAGCAGCGAGTCCCGGTGGCTGGCAATTCGCACCGATATGGACGCTTTGCCGATTCAAGAACGCACTAACTTAGAATTTGCCTCCCGCAACGAGGGAGTCATGCACGCCTGCGGCCACGACATCCACACCACCGTCGGTTTGGGCGCAGCAATGATATTGTCTCAGCTAGAGGAAAAATTGCCCGGTAACGTCCGCTTCTTGTTTCAGCCGGCGGAAGAGATTGCCCAAGGTGCTCAATGGATGATTAAAGACGGGGCGATGCAAGATGTTGACGGCATCCTCGGAGTGCACGTTTTTCCGACGATTCCCGGCGGTTGCGTCGGTATCCGCCACGGGGCCCTGACGGCGGCGGCAGATGACCTAGAATTGATTGTGATGGGCGAATCCGGCCACGGTGCGCGTCCCCACGAGGCGATCGACGCAATTTGGATTGCTTCTCAGATAATTACCACTTTGCAGCAGGCAATTAGCCGCACGCAAAATCCTTTGAGGCCACTGGTTTTGACGATCGGGCAAATTAACGGCGGACGAGCGCCGAACGTGATTGCCGATCGAGTAAAATTGCTGGGAACCGTGCGATCGCTGCATCCAGAAACCCACGAAAAACTGCCGGCTTGGATCGAACAAATTGTTTCCAGCGTTTGCGCGACTTACGGCGCTAAGTACGAACTCACCTACAAGCGCGGCGTGCCCGGAGTCCAAAACGACCCCAAACTCACGCAATTAGTCGAAACTGCGGCTTTAGAAGCTTTAGGTCGATCGCGCGTCCAGATTTTACCAGAACCATCCCTCGGCGCGGAAGATTTTTCGATGTACTTAGAACACGCACCGGGAACCATGTTTCGCTTAGGAGTGGGACTGACTGACAAACCGAACTATCCCCTCCATCACCCGCAATTTGAGGTTGATGAAGCGGCTATTGTCACCGGCGCTGTCACCTTGGCCTATGCCGCCTACCAATATTGGAAACAGCAAGCAAGTAGGTAAACTCGCTTTCATTGAATTACCCGTAATAAGATTGTGGGGTGGGTAATAGCTCAAAATTGCTTGATGTAAAGTTTATTTGCGCCTAGCTGCTTAACAGAATTCTGGCAACCAAACCACCTTATCTTCCGCAATTCCCCTATAGCAGTCGCTAAATGTGCTAACCTACAATCAAAAATCCCCCAATTTCAACTATCGCGAGACAGATAACCGTGTTCGCTCAAGCACCTCCAACTCCCAATTACAAATGGTTTAGCTGCATTTCTAGGACTGTTTTCACCGCATTGTGCCTGTTACCTCTTTTCAGCGCTGCGGGATACGCCCAAAGTCCCCAAAATAGACCCATCAAAATCGGCGTGGTGCAGCGGTTTGGCACCAAAGCAACCGACAAACTGACGCTGAAAGCATTACCGGGCGACAGCTTAACTTTGCGTTACAAAACTCCTCAAGGCATAGAAACCAAAACTGCTGCTAGCGTCAAGTTAGAAATAGCCCCGAAACCGCTGGAAACGCCCTTAGTAGAAGAACGAGTGGTACTAAGTTCTCACCGCAGTTTCGAGAGTGCGGAAGACAGCGCTAATCAGTGGCGCGCCCAGGGAATTGAGGTAGAAATTGCTCAACCTTTTCGCTGGCAAGTTTGGGCAAAAAGAGATATTTACAACTCTCCTTTGGTGCGGCGCTGGCTGTTGCAAAGTTTGCAAGCTCAAGGGAACACAACAGCTTTTTTGGATTCCAAAGTTTTGAAGCAAATACCCCAGGCTTTTTGGGTTTTAAACGGCTTTCGTTTCAACCGCAATGAGTTGGATGTGACGGCCGGTAAAAATGTGATTGAGGTATTGGAACAAACTACCCAAGAGGCGACAGCTATTGAACCAGAAAAAGCTATTCAACAAACTCGCCGTTATGGTGGGAATTTGCGCCTGCAAAAAAATGCTTACGGCACTTATACTTTGGTGAATGAAGTGCTGACGGAAACTTATTTGCGGGGTGTTGTTCCTCACGAAATTGGGGCTTTTTCGCCTTACGCTTCGATTGTCGCTCAAACTATTTTGGCGAGAACCTACGCCCTGAGAAATTTGCGCCGGTTTGCTGTGGATAATTATGAGTTGTGCGCTGATGTTAACTGTCAAGTTTATAAGGGTTTGACGGAGGTTTACCCGCAAAGTGATAAGGCGATCGCCCAAACGAGCGGTTTGGTGCTAACTTACGAAAATCAGCTAGTAGACGCGCTCTATTCCGCGTCTAGCGGCGGCGTGACAGCCTCTTTTAACGATGTGTGGCAGGGCGCGGAACGTCCATATTTGCGATCGATCGTCGATTCCCCTAATAAGGTGTGGGATTTGTCCAAGCAGAGTTTGTCTGACGAAAACAATTTCCGCCGCTTTATCAGTTTGGAAAAAGGGTTTAATGAGGAAAAAGAAGACACATTTCGGTGGCGCGAACCCGCTTCTTTGACCGCGATTGCTGGATTTCTCAAACAGTATCTTCAGAAGAAACAGCACCCGATGGCTAATTTGAAAACTGTCACTCAGGTGGAAGTGGTAGAAAGGTCGCCCGCAGGTCGAGTTTTGAAAATGAAGGTTCAAACTGACTTGGGCCCGATTGATATCGACAAAGACGAGATTCGCAATGCTTTTTACCCGCCGATTAGCACGCTTTTTTACCTAGAACCAATTTACAATCCAGACAAAACTCTCAATGGTTATGCTTTTGTCGGAGGCGGTTTTGGACACGGCGTGGGAATGAGTCAGACTGGTTCTTACAATTTGGCTAATTTGGGCTGGAATGGATCTCAAATTCTGGGCTTTTATTTTCCCGGCGCCCAAGTTGTCCCGCTTAGCGATAACATTACATTTTGGCGCGAATAGGCGATCGAAGTCTGCCTAAGAGTCGGCGAGTTAAATCGCCACTACACAAATAAATTTCGCGCCACGCCAGACTAAATATTAGCCGTAAAACTTTTAGATTTTAGACTTTGGATTCTAGATTGGTTTCACAGTTAATCTAAAATCGGCCATCTAAAATCTAAAATTATTGGGCCAGCTATCTGCTCAAACAGCTACGAATTCATAGATGGGAGTGAGAGACTGCTGGCGGCTTTGTTGCAGTGTTAGACACCGAAACCCGGTTTCTTAAAATAATTGCCGTATTTCAGCTTCTTAATTCTGGAAACGAGCAACCGGGTTTCTTAGGGTATCACGCAGAGCGTCCTTTCTTAGTAGAGCTCTTCTTCTTTGTGAGTTTCGATCGTACAGTCAGACTTGGGATAGGCGACGCAGGTGAGGACAAATCCAGCTTCGATTTGGTCGTCGTCCAAGAAAGATTGGTCGGATTGGTCAACTTCGCCTTTGGTAATTTTGCCGGCGCAGGTGGAGCAAGCTCCAGCGCGGCAAGAGTAGGGGAGGTCGAGTCCTGCTTCTTCAGCAGCATCAAGAATGTAAGTATCGTCATCAACGTCAATGGTCTGGTTAATTCCTTCGGCTTCGCTGATGAGGGTAACTTTATAAGTTGCCATGCACTAAATCCTCTCAAAAATTCAACAAGATTGATAATTTTTCCTAATGCAACCTTCAAGGCTCTATTAGCTTTGAGGTTAGGTATTAGGTTCGTTCCCTCTATGATATTAGGGGATATAAGGGAGGTTGACACACTTATTTACAAAACATTTGAATGGGATTAGTTATAACTTTTTCTAATTTCATCTTGATTACTTATACCTATCTTGGGTTCAGCCTTGTGATACTGTTGCCGCAAGACTTGCGCGAATTAATCCGGTTTCTAGGAAAAATCCTGTTTTGAGCCCTACAGCACAAAAACCGGGTTGTGGGTATGCGCTGTGTCGATCGAGTTTCAGCAAGACTTGCTGCAAGGCAAGTCCCTGCCGGCGGTGAAATGTATAGTTAGATCGACATCAAGACTTGGGTGTTGAAGGCTCGATCCCATAAATCGCACCACAACCACAGGTTAAAATCGGGGCCATAGAACCCCTAAACCCCTGCAGCGCAAGTCTGTAACTATCTAAAATCTTAAATCTCAAATCCCATGACTAATATTGATACTCGCTTTGGTTTTTCAGTTAATTCTCCAATTCGCGTGGGGATTGTGGGTACTGGTTTTGCCGCTAAGTTGAGGGCCCAGACAATTCAAGCTGATGGGCGATCGCACTTGGTAGCGCTTGCGGGCCACTCCCCGGAGAAAACCGCAGAATTTTGTCAAGGGTTCGGGGCAGAAGCTGCGGTTTCCTGGCGCAAGCTGGTAGAAAGAGACGATTTAGATTTGGTGATTGTCTGTACGGTGAACCGGGATCACGGGGCGATCGTCCTGGCAGCCCTAGAAAATAACAAGCACGTTGTGGTGGAATATCCTCTATCTTTAGACGTATCTGAAGCAGAAAGGGCGATCGAACTTGCAGCCCAAAAGCAAAAACTCCTCCACATCGAACACATCGAACTCTTAGGCGGTTTGCACTCCTCAATCAAAGAATCTTTGCCCTTAATCGGTAAAGTTTTTTACGCCCGCTACATTACTATTACTCCTCAACATCCAGCGCCGCAGCGGTGGACTTATCAACATTCCCTCTTTGGCTTTCCGTTAGTTGGTGCAATTTCGCGACTGCACCGATTTACTGATTTGTTCGGGGAAGTGGCAAGCGTTAACTGTCAAGCTCAATTTTGGGACAGTCAGCCGGATTTCTACAAAGCTTGTTTGTGCAACGCACAGTTGCGCTTTGCCAATGGCGTTGTCGCTGAAGCTGTTTATGGAAAAGGAGAGACTTTTTGGCAGTCGGAAAACATTTTTACTATCTACGGTGAAGCAGGAACGCTGGTTTTCACTCCTGAATCCGGTCAATTTATTCAGGGAGAAAATCGGCGCAACCTCAAAGTAGGAACGCGGCGCGGCTTGTTTGCCAAAGACACCGATATGGTGTTGGAATATTTGTCAAACGGTACGCCTTTGTACGTGAATAATGCCAGTAGTTTGTACGCTTTGAAGGTGGCAGATGCTGCGAGGCGATCGAGCGAAACTCGACAAACTATCGCACTTATAAATTAATAAAAAGCTAGGAAAAAGAAGGTTATTTAATTTGGGTAAAAATCCAATATAACTGAGATATTGCACCCTTCTCAATTACCTATAGCAATCCTCGCATCATTTGTGTAATTCTTGTAGGGATCGCGAATTAAATAATTTACACTCTTGAAAGTGGGTTGGGCTCTTATAGCCCGCCCTTTCTGGACGGGCGGGACGCCCATCCCACAAGAACCATCAAAATTCTAAGTTATTTAATTCTCATTCCTAGAGGCAAACCCCTCGTGGTTGCCCCCATGATGCCGGGTAGGCAAAGAAAGGCATTACCCCTAAATTTTTGTACGACTCCTGGAAGGATTGCTATAGCAATCCTTCCAGGAGCTGAGCTAGTTTCCATCCCAAAAAGATGGATTCAAACTGTCGAAGTTTATGAACAAGGATAGGCATTCCGGGAGGCACGGAAATGGAATATCAGCTTCAATAGTGGTATAAAAGTAATGATGGCGATGGAGCTCGCCGAAACCGCCCTTCGTTATTAATAATCTTCATAACGTTTAAAAGGCTGATGGCTCCTACTGTTCCGACTTGTGGCGGAAGGGTAGGATGGTGCGGATGCCTCGATCGATCTTTCCCCTACAAGTCACCTTCATCGATTCAAATTTAAGGTGGCGTGATGTTAGAAAGTATAATCTGGATTTTATTAATGGGCTTTTTTGTCGGGCAGATTGCTCGACGGCTGAAAGCTCCAGCACTCGTAGGTATGGTGCTGGTGGGCATTTTATTAGGCCCGCAACTGGGGAATGTCATTAGCCCAGAGGTTTTGGGCGCAGCGAATTCTCTTCGCACCATAGCCGTGATGGTGATTTTGATGAAGGCGGGGTTAGGACTCGATCGCGAAAAGCTATCCCAACAGGGAACCGTGGCGCTGCGATTAGGCTTTCTGCCTGCTGCTTGCGAGGCTATCTCTATTGCTGTCGCTGCGATGTGGCTACTTCAGTTTGATTTTTTGACGGGGCTACTGCTAGGCTGCATCATTGGCGCAGAATCTCCAGCAGTAATTGTTCCCGGAATGCTGCGGTTAAAAAGTCTTGGTTGGGGAGTAAAAAAAGGAATTCCCGATGCAATTCTGACGGGAAGTGCCTTGTCAGATGTATTGCTGTTGCTGGTGTTTAGCCTACTGCTAGCTTTTCTGTCCCAAGGGAAAGCTACAGCCATTACCTTACTCGGAGGAATCACCCTCAGCCCTCTGCAATTACTGCCATTTCAAATCATCATCCAAATTACCTTGGGGGTGCTGTTGGGATGGGTGAGTGCTCGAATTTTGGTGGCACTATTAGTCAAGCAAAACTGGACTCAAACTGCGGTTCAGGACTCCCTAGTGGCTGCTGGCTTTGCCCTAGGGCTGGTAGTATCAGCCGAACATATTCCGGTTTTCTCTGGCTATTTAGCTGTCATGGGGGCGGGGTTTTTCCTGATTGAGTTGGATGCGCCTTTAGCACGAAGATTACGGGGTGGGTTTGATAGTTTGTGGACGATCGCGGAAATTATTTTGTTTGTGCTGCTGGGAGCAAGTATTCAACTTAATGTATTAGGCAATACCTTGCTGGTTGGTTTGTTGGTGTTGGCGATTGGGACTCTGATTGGGCGATCGCTCGGTTGGTATCTTTCCACCTTGGGTAGTAATTGGACTGGGAAAGAACGGCTGTTTCTGCTAGCAGGAAATTCGGCTAAGGCAACGGTACAGGCGGCAATTGGGGCGATTCCCCTAGCTCAGGGCATTGCTGGTGGCGAGACGATTTTGGCGATCGCAGCCCTCTCAATTTTAGTAACGGCTCCCTTGGGTGCTTGGGCAATTCCTACCTTTGCTCCCAAACTATTAGAAAAAGGCGAAGTTGACCCGACCAAAGTAGCGATTTCCGGCCGTCCAGTTTTTCTCGCCGCCGTAGACAATTCTCCCCTAACAACAGATGTTTTAACTAAGGCGGCAGACTTAGCTCGGCGCAGTGACGGGGATGTGATTGTTTTGTATGTGGATAACCTGGGAGATAAAAAGGCGATCGCCCAATTACAACAACAAGCACAACGAATCTTATCAGATATTCGCTATGAGTTCCTGAGTCTTTCTGGTACAGTGCCAGAGGAGATTATCCGCGTGGCGCAAGCTCGGCAAGTGACATATATTGCGATCGGAAAACGAGGGCATCAACCTTGGGAACAAGTGCTAGTAGGTTCAGTTTCTCAAGCCGTATTAGAAACCAGTCCTCTTCCTGTCATCTTGGTAGAATCTAGTTACAAGTAATCCCAAATATGGGTTTTATATCCCCTCGATCCTCTTCTCCCCTCTCTGTGTCCTCTGCGCCCTCTGCGGTTCATAATCAAGGCGTTATTTAACCCCGATTTAGGCTCGATCGCAGCGAGCCTAAATTTATTCAAAAGAATTTTTTATTATCAAACCTCTCCTTCAATTTGAGCAGTTCACAGTCATTCCGCAACTGGGCAAGTGGTTCATTGTCAGTCTAGGCAGACCAAGCTTCGCGAAAGTCAGCATAGAGGGTCAATCCACCATCAATATAGAGCGTTTGTCCCGTAATGTAAGCCGCTTCATCTGATACGAGAAACGCAACAGATGCTGCCATTTCCTCCGATGTGCCTGCCCGTCCCATTGGGATATGGCTTTCCACTACTGCCTTTTGTTCTGGATTGTCCGTCCAGCTTTCATTAATCGGTGTAATCGTCGCACCGGGCGCAATAGCATTGACACGGATGCCTCGGTTTGCGTATTCCAACGCTAGGGTTTTAGTCAGATTTCCCATGCCGCCTTTGCTGATGGAATAGCTAATATACATCGGGCGGGGAATGATTTCATGCACACTCGAAATGTTGATAATCACGCCAGGGCGCTGCTGCTCTAACAGATGCTTAATGGTTTCCCGCGCACAGAGATATGCACCTCGCAAATTTACTGCAATCACACGATCGAATTCATCGGTTGGCACTTCATGGGATGCGCTTTCTGTTTGAATCCCAGCATTATTAATCAGGATATCGAGACTACCAAATTTATCAATGACAGTATTCACCATACGAAGGATGTCGTCTTCTTTGGAGACATCTCCCTGAACTAATAGGGTTTCAACCCCGCATTCCGATGCTTGTCCACAGGCTTTTTGCAGAGCTATTTCTTCCGTATCTTCTGCCTCTTCTAAGCTTTTGCGATAGTTAACGGCAATGTTGCAACCTTCTTGGGCGAGACGAATGGCGATCGCCTGCCCAATGCCTGAACTCGCTCCAGTAATTAGTGCGTTTTTTCCCTTTAAACCTTTCATAATTGCTCTCCCAGAGATTCACAACAAAATATCTTAACCGAAACCTTAAGCCAACTGGCTTCTACATCAACCAGAAGGTTGTTCTGTCTTTTCCCCACGCATTTCATCAATATCCAGGATGCCGATCGCCACCCCCGCGATCGTCCGGGAGCATCTCATATTTGTAAAAACACTTATTCGGGATCCTTCCTTCTTCCTCTTTCCCCGCAGCAAGAGAGCCTCAAAATTCCTGCCTCAAAACTCCAATTTTGGGCTGGGCTGCTTTCATTGAGATGCTCCCAGTGCTAAGCTGTTGTGCATTTAAACTGAATGTCACAAAACAATCCCCTTGGGGTGGGGTGGGCCTAATATCCCGCCCAGAATATGCAATTTAAATGCGTGACAGCTTATATACCTTCTTGATTTGATTTATGCTGACCTAATTATTGAAGTTTCCCCGCAATTAGACCAAGCAGCACAATCAGACCTAATGCTCTACGAAAGTAATTAACGCCTTGAAACAATTCTTCCCAAGCCCAAGTAAACAAAGAGCCAAAGGCTACTATATCCAACCCTAGATTAACTTTTCCTGTTGTAACAATGAGCGTTAATAAACTAGCTATAATCCCGACACTCAGTGGTAGATTTGGCATCTGAGCTATAACAATTTGACCTTCGCTGTCGCGGAATGTGCGATCGAACAATGTGTTTTCCATGAGTTTCTCGTGTCAATGTAATAAATAGAATCAGGTTAACATTCAATACAGTTGGTTTTTTGGGGATGATACTACAAGCTTTAGATGGCAAGGAACATAAGAAAGTCGAATTAAATGCAAGTCAGGAGTGGAGATGACATTGATTTAATTATCCACCGGGGCTCAAAGTCATAGAAAATTAGCCATTGGGTCCTAGAAAAATAGTCCGCACTATTGAACAGTGCAATATAGGATTTATCCTGAATCAAGTTTTTTGGGATTCCCTGTCATGAATTTATTCGGCTTGTTTTTTCCCTTATTTTAAGTAGTTTTATGTGAGTGGGTAGAGGGTATTGTTATAGTAAATTTCCCAAAATCAAAAATCATCTATCGCTTGGAAGAGTTTAGAGTAAAAGGTGATCTATAATTGGACAGACATCATCGATTCTATAGTATCGCATCGAGAGCGATCGACTTCATGCTCAAATCCAAGGTTAGCAATTCACAAGTCTAAACCTTTTCGTCAAGCAGGATTGAACCTTGGCAGTGCAGTAATTTCGGTTGACACTGCTTGAATTGATTGTGTAGCCGCTATTTCTGATCGATCGCTCTCAGCATCCTGACTCACAAAAAATGTAGGCAGCGTTGCTGTCAAATAACCGCATAGGGCGATCGATTAGGAAGTTCGCGCTCAAACGCATAAATTCCAGCCGCGCCAATTAGAGTGACGATCGCTATCACATTACGCAAGAGGAGCAAACCGCTTTAAAAACAGAGCAGGCACAATGACTGGAATCCCTGCACCGATACAAATGAGAGCTTGAATAAAACTAAGCGGTTGGGTAGCAAATAGCGGGTTTATGAAAGTCAACTGGCTAAAGAAAACTTGAAATATAAACACACAAGCCACACCGATCGCAGGAATCAAGGCAATTTCTGGAGTGCGATATTTAAAATACGCAAACAGAGATGGAATACATTGGCTAATACTCAATAAGTAAAAGGTTTCTGCGGAAACGATGGTATGGACTGCCATTGTCCGAGCCAAATTGATATTACCTGTGGCTTGCGAAGCCAATTCAAAAATTCCAAGTACAGCAATGAGATTGAAGATGGAAATAATCAGGATGCGCCACAGCAATTTTTTCGTTAATAGGGGTTCATTGGGACGGCGGGGCGATCGCTGCATAGTCTCAGGTAACGAGAATTTACGGCCTCTAGGCTCCCGTGCAAACACAGTGTGGTGTCGGTAAGTACGGGTAAGGCAAGCTAGTTCAACAGTTGTAATGCTTTATATACAGTTGTGGTATATAGCAATCCTAAATGATTATCAAGACTATGATACTATTATATGCAATACTCGATCGTGAATAAAAAGATGAATAACTTAAAACTGCCCCTCAAAGATATGGAAAAGGAAATAACTCAATTAGAATCTTTCATTAAAAGTGATATCGATGCAAGAGAACTTAAACGAGCAATAGCTGTAAGGATGGCTGTCGAAGGCAAGTTTTACCATGAGATTAGCAAAATTCTCGGTGTAAGTGAATTTTTTGTTGGTCATTGGAAAAAACAATTTCAAACCAAAGGCATCGAAGGAATCAAGCTAGGGCATAAAGGGTCAAAAGGGTATTTAACAGCTCTACAAAAGACTGAAGTAATTGAGTGGCTAAAGAATAAAGAATATTGGAATTTAGATGAGCTGGTTACTTATGTAGAGCGAGAGTTTGGTGTGATCTATAAATCAAAACAGAGTTACTATGAACTTTTCGAGCGGGCGAAAATTAGTTGGAAAAAAACTCAAAAAATCAATCCTAAATTTGATGAAGAACTGGTAAAAAAAAAGACGGAAGAAATTAACAATATTTTATTCAAAAACAAGGCTGGCATAGAATCTGGGCAAATAATAGTATTATTTATAGATGAATGTCATCTACTTCATGGCGATCTAACTGGTTATGTTTGGGGTCAATCAAAAATCAGAATTGAAGTCCCAATTACCAATGAAAAAGATAGACAAACTTATTTTGGTGCACTCAATTATCAAAGCAAAGAATTCCATGTTCAGAGCCATCCATCTGGGGATGGAAAATCAACAGTTAAATTTATAAAATACTTACAAGATAAATATAAAAATCGCAAGATTATCTTGATTTGGGATGGAGCCAGTTATCATAAATATGGCGAATTTAGAGATTTTTTATTAGAAGTAAATGGTGACAAAGAGCCTGATGAGTGGTCAATTACTTGTATTTTATTTGCTCCCAATGCTCCCCAACAAAATCCCGTTGAAGATATTTGGTTACAGGCTAAAAACTTTTTAAGAAAGTATTGGTATTTATGTAGGTCTTTTAAGATTCTAAAATTTTTGTTTGAATTTTTTACTAACGAACATAAATTTGATTTCCCCAAAATACATAAATATAATTGCACGGAAAAAATTAATTAGGATTGCTCTAGGTCTAGAAAATCATTTAGGATTGCTATATATACCATTTTATATACCATTTTGGTATGTATTACTGAAAAACTAGAGCTTGTTAATCGCTAAAACCTTTATCAGTCAAGGGATACGGAGAGGGTGGGATTTGAATTAGCGCTGAGTTCTCAATCGACGCTTTTACGTTGTTCTAGCCATTTTTTGTGCCTACTCTGAAAGTCCTGTTTTGGATTTGAGCGAATACCGAGCGACTTGCTGTACGCTGTCTACAGCAAGCAAAGTCGGCATTCTTATAGTAGGGAGCGAAAGATGAGCGAAAAGTCTAATCCAGTCACGGCAAGTACCACTGGAGACTACCTTGTTGGTTACGAGCGGATTCTGGACTACTTCAAACAAGCACAGAAGGAATGCCCCAAGGGCGTAGGACTAAAAAGAGACAGGAAAGCTAGCGGTGGCTACATAAGTAGGTCGGCGGGAAAATCCATAAGTATGTAACAAAATATTAAGTCGGGTGACTGGACTTGAATTTAATACGTTGTGTAGGGTAATCTCCTCTTTTTCCTCTAACTTCTACTCCATGAATTACGGCGTAGGCGAGTTCTAATTCATCCTCAAACAAATGTCGCTGCTAATTCATCTTCTTTAATGTGTTGCCACTCTAATTCAATTGGGTTCATTTCGGAACAATATTTAGGCAAGAAAAAAATATATAAACCCTGAGCTTCCCACTTTGACCACAACTGTTTAACCTCCTGACATCGGTGTATTAGACCGTTGTCTTGTACAATAATTCTAATCCGTTTCATTTGGGCCGCTTCTTCTGCTTCTTTTTCCATCATCTGAATATAAGCTTTTCGATCAACACCTCCAATTACCAAACCATATACAAAGCTACTTAAAGGTTCAAAAAGCCCCACAATACTTAATCTACGACCTCGATTTTTAGTTTGCTGTATCCGTTTTTGTTGACTTTTTTGTAATATGTATAACTTGCTTTACTCCACGCACAAAATCCTGATTCATCTAAATATTTTAAGTCGATTTCTCCGGCTGCCGCTGCTAATTCCAGCATATCTAGGTCTGATTGCTTTATTGCTCGTTGTTTGGGGTCTTGTTTTCCTTTATGACTTGGACTAGCTCTTTTCCAAATGATCCCTTTTTTTTTTAGTACCCGTCTTAGTCGGTCGGGACTTAATTTAATAGAGCGCTCTTTTTCTAACTTATCAGCTAATTGAAAACTGTTATATGTACGTGGTTCTTTTTTTAAGCATTCTGACAAAAACTCTATATCTTCTTCTTTCCATTTGGCTTTTACCCCTCGACCTGGTTTTTTCCAAAGGCTTTCTATACCAAATTCTTCCCATTTATGTAAGACTGCTCTCACTGTTTGTGAAGCCCAGTTAAAGTGAGTAGCTATTTTCTCAACATACCAGCCATTTGCGTTTAACCTGATTACTTCTGCTCGATCTTTGACTTTTTGTGGTACTTTCGCCGTTCTCAGATTATAGTTATTTCAAATAAGTATGAGACACTCTTCATGCACAATAAGCACGAATAACTTCATCAAGAGATGTGTTAGGAGACGCATACATTTTAGCTCTCTTTAATGCACTAAAATCATGCTCAATATCATTTAAGTCAGGAGAGTATTTTGGTAAAAATATTATCTGATGACCTGCCTCCTCAACCAATAGTCTAATGACCGTCTTACGATGAATGGGTGCATGATCCATAATCAATATAGATGGACTGGTTAAATCTGGTAACAAATATAAAGATAACCATCCTTCAAATCCTTCTGCATTCAAACTAAGCTGTTGCACATTTAAACTGTGATACAAGCATTACCCTTATTTTTAATTTTTCGACCCCATTTAATTATTAATTGCCCTTCATTTAAGAGGCTGTGCAATAAATACTCTAGCTCTTCAATAGATGTAAAAAGTCGATTGGCAATATATTCTTTTGCCGAATGCCATACTAATTCAATTAAGTTATAGTCGGGGCTGTATTCGGGGAGAAATTCTAAATGAAGGTTAGGCATTTCTGTTTCAATTATTTTCAGGTACTCTTGTTTCTTGTGAAAACTAGCATTATCAAGGATAATCACTATTTTCGCTCCTTTTTCCGCAAATTCTGAGGCTTGATTACCTGCTGATACCCATTCATTAATTAGCTCTTCATGAAACAGTTTTAGCACTTGACAAAAATTATATGAGTTGCCTTTTTTGAGGAACTCTACCCACCTTTTTTTATCGGAATTTCTCACGCCTCCCATTACATTAACTCTGCCTTTTCTTCGGTCTCCTCTGACCTTTTTTCGGCTGCCTTTTTTACACCAGTTCTTTCTTCGGGTGACTCTTAAACTAAATCCACTCTCGTCCCAAAACCATACCTGTAATCGTTCTGGAGTTTCTTTTTCTATTTTTAAATATTCGGCTATTTTTATTTTAAACGCTGTTCTTTTTTCAGGATTTCTCTTCGACTCTAGGCTATACTTAGCCCAGATGTAAACATACTTTTTTTTCTTTAATATCCTCCGAACTTGTCCTCCACTTAATTTTATTCCTGTGGATTCCTCTAAGTATGTTGCTAATCTCTGCGCTGTCCATCGTCCAAAATCATACCCTAATTCTTGAGGGTCTTTTTCTATAGTCTCTAATAATATTTCTATATATTTATCTGTGGCTTTTTTGTGATTTCCCTTCATCCTCTCATCTATTAGACTTTCTAAATTGTCGGGATCTCCCTTTATACACCAATAAGATACTTTGTTTACTGAACAGCCCAAAAAATCAGCAATTTTAGATTGTGTCTTGCCGTCATTGAGCAATAACAAAATTAGAATTCTTTCTCTAATATTTGCCTTTTCTTCCTCTCTTAAGGCTTTTTGTAGTTTCTCTATTTGTTGGGAATTGAGATGGTTTTTAGCTGGCATTTTTGTATATATTGATTAAACTCATTTTTTATGATACCCTATTTAAAGGCACAACAGCTTACCCATAAAGAGCATTGGTGCAATTAAGTCCTTCTTTCCTTTTCTTCTTCCTGCTACTAAATCTTCTCTTTTCCCCCGTTTTCCTGGTATGAGCGCCATAGACTTTCTTTCCTCTTTTTGCCCAGGCCTAGACAGAACCT
>NZ_JAUBOR010000030.1:16033-75350 GCF_036700305.1 Microcoleus sp. Z1_A1 | reverse complement strand
CCCGCCCGTCATGAGTGGACGGGCGGGACGCCCATCCCACTTTCAAGAGTGGAAGTTATTTAATTCTCATTCCTTAGCAATTACCCCTTCCCAAATTTATTTAAGATAGCGAACCAAATACATATCCAACTCCCCTTTATTTTTAGCATAAATTTTGCCTCGGTATTCGCATTCAAAAAAATCTCTAACTAATTCAAACGTGTCGTGAGAGATATTGATATTTCCAGGGACACCGGAAGATTCCATCCGAGATGCAGTATTAACTGTATCTCCCCAGACATCATAGGAAAACTTTTTATTGCCAATTACCCCAGCCAGTATTGGGCCTGAATGAATGCCAATGCGGATATCCCAATAAGCAATGTTTTGTTGAGATTTCTGTATTTTTCGCAAATCCATGAACTGTCGAATTTCTAGGGCAGCAAGTACAGCGTCAAAAGCGTGTGTTGGGCGAGGCGTAGGGATTCCGGCCGCGCACATATAGCTGTCACCAATAGTCTTCAGTTTTTCCATAGAGTATTTATCCATCACGCGATCGAAATAAGAAAAACAATAGTCTAGTTCGTCAACTAATTCTCGCGGCGTCATTTTTTCAGATAACTGAGTAAAGCCTTTAAAGTCAGTAAATAAAACCGATACGTTATCATAATAAAGTGGTTCCACTTTGCCGTTATTTTTGAGTTCCTCAGCAATCTCAACCGGGAGCACATTCAACAGTAGCCGATCGGATTTGTGCTTTTCGGCATCGAGTTCGGAATACAGCCTATTTATTTCTTTAAAACGTTCAGCATTGCGGATGGCTGAGGATAGTTGCAAAGCCAAAAGATAGCCAATTCGCAAGTCTTCTTGAGTGTAAGCTCGCGGCTTGGTTGTGGCAAAATTAATGGTTCCTAAAACCTTACCTTCGCTTTCCAAAGGAAGGATTATTTGCGAAGCGTAGGGGGATAAAATAGCAGTAGCACCCGCTTCTTGAATTAATTGAGGTTGACGTGTGTTGAAGGCCTTGTGAATAGGGCCGCCCTCTGGGAGGGCTGCAATATCTACAGGAATATGCGGGCCAAATAAAGTCATGCAAGCATTAGTGCTGTGCAGGCAAACGCTACAGTGTTCAAAGTCGAGCAACCATTTGGCTTGCTTGCCTACTACCCGCAAAATCTGGCCCAGATCGAGGGTGCGGTTAATGGCTGTGGCAACTTCGTTAACGGCGGAAATGCGGATGGAAAGGGCTTGAGCTTCTGCTAACAAACGGCGGGCTGTCAACAGAAGTTCTTCTCGATCTTGATCTTCTAGCCGATCGCCCATAATAGGGGTATACAATGTAGATTACAAAGCATCTATTTCCAGGGCTATTGCATCCGTATATCGGTTGACAAAGCTAAACAAGTCTGCTGTCGCAATAATCTCAAATATTTCAGAATCATCTAGCCCTAAATCCCGCAGGTTTTGGTAATCAGTTTCTGTCACTTCCAGGGGTTTTGTAGCAGCGAGCAAGCCAAAGGTAATTACGGCTTTATCACGTTTTGGCAAAGGGCAATTGGCAAAGTCAGAAACTAGGGTTCGCAGTAGTTCTTCGCTCATCCCCAAGGCTGACAATCCGTGCAGGTGAACTTGGAGAGCGTACTCGCTATTATTTGATTGGGAAATAGCGACGCCGACCATTTCTTTAAGCGTGCGGGGTAAGTCTCCTTGCAGAATGGTTCCCCGGAATTTTTTCCAATTTGCTTCTAATATGTCAGGGTTGATTGCCATTGACTTGAACAGGTTGGGGACGATGCCAAACCCCAATTCTGTCAAGATTTCTTCGTACACTGCTTTGGCTTTAGGATCTGTAAGTTGCTCGTATTCTATAAGTGGAAAGTGTGTCATTTTTTTGTTGAATTTTACGGCAATTAACTGGGTGATAATTTACGTTTTTGTTATGTAATGCTACTCAAAGGTCGATCTTACGACAGATATTGGCTTGAGTCGGATTGATAATAAAATGCACCGCTGTCAAAAAACCGCGAATCATGAAAATGAGCTAGCAACAAATCGGATTTTTGAGGCTGGATTAAACCTGTAATTATAGCAGTAACAGGCTCCCATAAAATTCTGTTGCGATCGGGTTTTACGACTAATTTTAGATGTTTCCAATGGTTGTTGTCAAGGATCGGCAATTCATCGGGCGCGACGGCGTGAACTCTTACCACAACTCTTGAATTAGAGATGGCTGTTCGGTTCGCTAATTTTTAGGTAAAAAACACTGTTCGATCTCACATCTTGCACCATTGTCAAGAACAGGCTTTTCGGCCTGTTCCACAAAGAGTGAATTTTCTTGTGGAACAGGCCGAAAAGCCTGTTCCTAAAAAGCTTATTGAGAATGGTGCAACATCTCAGTTCGATCGAACTCCACAAATGGCCGCAATCTTATACTCCGGCGCGCACAGGGGAAGAAATAAAACGCTGTGCGATCGAGTTTATTGAATTAATCAGATGCTCGATCGACAACCCATGCCCCAGATCAGCTAGGCTAACGCCGGCGACTGGAGTTATCATGGGTAAACTGTAAACTTCTATCATTGTCGCTGCATTTGCTATGAACCCTGCCCTGACTCAATTTGGCGCTCAGATGTCCCACCTCACGGGAGTTCGGGCAATTATGAAAGATATTATTGAAACACTCCGAGCCGGCAGCGGGCAGGAGTTTATCAATTTGAGCGCCGGAAATCCGGTGATTTTGCCGGAAGTCGAGCAGTTGTGGCGCGACTGCACTGCGGAACTTTTGGCGAGCCCGGAATACGGCGAGGTGGTTTGTCGCTACGGTTCCAGTCAAGGTTATCAGCCCTTTATCAATGCGGTGTTGGCGGATTTTAATCAGCGTTACGGACTGAATTTGACCGATCGCAATATCCTAATTACTCCCGGAAGTCAATCGATTTACTTCTACGCAGCCAACGCTTTCGGCGGCTACACCGCACCCCCCCCATCCCCCCCTTACCAAGGGGGGGCTAGGGGGGGTAGCCTTAAAAATATCGTGCTACCGCTGAGCCCAGACTACACCGGTTACGGCGGCGTGAGCTTGATTCCCGAAGCGGTAGTCGCCTGCAAACCTACCCTCGATATTGATGCGGCCGCCCACAGGTTCAAGTACCGCCCGGATTTCAGCCAATTGTCGATCGACCAAACCACCGGTTGCGTCATTTTTTCCCGTCCCTGCAACCCCACCGGCAACGTTCTCAGCGACGACGAAGTGAAGAAAATTGCCGATTTAGCGGCCGCTTTTGACGCGCCGGTGTTCGTTGATTCCGCCTACGGCCCTCCGTTCCCGTCCTTGAATTTTACCGAAATGACGCCGATTTTTGGCGGCAATATCGTGCACTGTATGAGTTTGTCGAAAGCCGGATTGCCGGGTGAAAGAATCGGAATTGCGATCGGCGATGAAAAAATCATTCAAATATTAGAATGTTTTCAGACCAATATGTGCATTCATTCGCCGAGATACGGACAGGCGATCGCAACTCGTGCTATTGCTTCCGGCGCTCTTGCCGATATTTCCATCAACGTAATTCGCCCGTACTATCAAAGCAAATTTGCGATCGTAGAAAGCACTCTAGAACAAGCAATGCCGAAAGATTTACCGTGGTTTTTGCACCGAGGCGAAGGAGCAATTTTCGCATGGTTGTGGCTGAAAGATTTGCCAATGACTGATTGGGAACTGTATCAAGAGTTGAAGAAAGTCGGCGTAATTGTGGTGCCAGGAAGTTCTTTTTTCCCCGGTTTGCGGGAAGATTGGCAGCACAAACATGAGTGTATACGCATCAGTTTGACTGCAACAAATGATGAGATTGAAACTGCCATGAAACGCTTGGCTCAAATGGTAGAAAAGCTTTATCAGTCTTGATTTCTGATACCAAATCCGGCGAAATCCACCCCCTTTATGATGCGGCGGTTGAAACCGCTGTCGAGAGTCAAACAAAGTCCGAGTCCGATCGAGTGACCGCGATTAAAAGGGCGGGTTTTTGAGATTGTCAATTATTGACAGATATTTTTCGTGAACCCGCCTCTACCGTATTAGGGGTAATCGACCGGACATAATATCAAAAGCGATTTCAATCGCCGACTCTGATCGAGGAGTTTTTAACAATTAAACTACCCGATAAACAAAACTCAGAGTTGCCCAAACATTCACATCCAAAGCCAAATCATCCGTCGATAGCCCCACTTTCTGTACCCCCGGAATGCTAGCGGCGTGCAAATCTTCGAGTACCGCCCGCGCCACATTTAAAGGATTCAACAGCACTCGAATTGGCTGGGCATCCCTCGTTTGCTGGATCTCGGCTTCTATTGCAGCTAGAGTTCGATCGAAGGTAGTCTCACTAAATATAATCACGATTTCCGCAAGTCCGATCGGCGCAGATACCGGCCACCCGATCGTCCCAGCCGCCGGCACGGTCAAATTCTCCCCCGGAGCGATCGGCCGCGACATTCCCCCCACAGCGTCTTTGCCCTCAGCGCCCAGCACAGACAGCCGTCCCCCGCTGTCCGAGCCAAACACCGCAAAGTAAACCGGGCGATCGCTGTCGTTATACAATCTGCACTGAATTCGGCTGCTGTTGCTCACACTTAATATATGATCGCGGGCGGATTTCTCACTTTCTCCGCTCAGCGGTTCCAGCCGATAATCACCGCCGGCCCGCACCGGCTCTCGCTGCGCCACAGCCCGCGCTTGCGGTGCGGTAGTTGCCAGAACCGCCCGCACCTTCAGGCGCGAAGACCCCTCATTGGCTGTCAGCCGCAGCAACTTCCCAGCGTGCAGCGCTTTCAACTGCGGAGTCAAGCGCTGCACCGCCACCTTAACTGCTTCTCCCCCGTCGCCCTCAGTATCGGGAATCAGCGTTTGAGCCAAAGAAAACAAACCGTAACGGCTGGGATACAAAGCAGGCTCGTGAGCCGAAGAAGTTTCGGCTAAAGTCGTTTCCGGGACTCTGCCGAACCGACAGTCAGCCAATTGCTCGCTGGCTACCGCCGAAACTTGCGGCACAGTCGCAAAGGCGCTGGTAGCGTCCACCCGCTCGATGCGTTCCAAACCCGAGTCCAAAGCTACTGTCAAACCGATGTTTCGCGGCAAAACCCGAATTTCTTCCCTCACCACTTCGCCGACTGTTAATTGGCCGTCTGTTTGAGCAGACCCATCTAAAACTTGGGCTTTAGCAGAGAGGCCCGTGCGTCCCCGCAGCAACAGCCTCGCGCCCTCGGAAGAATCCACAGCAAACACAGAACCCCCGGAGCACTCCAAAACCGAGGGCGACAACCCCCCCAGCCACAACTGCACAGTTTTGCCCCCCTCTTCCACCGCCGTCACAGCGCCGTCAGATGCAGGGGAATTGAAGATTAAATTTGAAAAATTCACCGCCGGCGCGATTGTTAAATCGTGATTGAGAATTTGCGGTTGCTGCGATAACCCCGCCAGCTTGCTGTAAACATTGCCCGCAGCGCGACTGAAACTGACGCTGAAGCTGCTAGCGGGAGTTGCCCACCACAAAGTTTGGGTGAGGGCGTAGGTAAACAAACCTGCGGTAAATCCGTCCCACTCTTGTTCGGCGGCGAGTTGGGAATTCGCGCCTGCGGCAACTACGGCGGCGGCAGGACGAAGATTTTTGCGGGTTCGGAGGCCTTGGGCAAACGTTAATTCTGCGAGGCGAGGCTGGCCGATGGTGGGGCGGGGGCGGGAGCGAATGCGAAAGTTACCGTTTTTGGAGAAACCCGGATAGGGGTAGCTGGTGTCGAGGATGGCGATCGCATTTTCTGTCGCGAGCGATCGCATCAACAGCAACAGCGTTTCCTCTAAAATATCGTTCACCGCCCGGTTGGCTAACAACGGCAAAACATCATCCGCCGGCACCAAACTGTTTTGGATTTTTCCGGGAGACTCGCCCAAACTGACTCGGCTACCGCAGCCACTAAAGTGAAAAACTACCACGTCACCGGGTTTTGCTTGTTGAGTCAAGTGAGTCACAAAAGCCGTCTCGATATTCTCCCTCGTAGCTTGAGCGTCAGTCAAAGTCAAAATGTCCGACGGCACAAACCCAAACCGATATATCAGCAGTTCCCGCTGCATTTCCACATCCGTGACGCAGCCGTGCAGGGGCGAGTCTGGATATTTGTCAACGCCCACCAACAAAGCCAATTTCCTGGCTGTCGGTTGCGCTAAGGCTTGGAGGTAGCCATCGCCCAACTGCAGCCACAGGGCCTCGCTGATTCCGATGGCGGCCAGCACCCGGCCAGCTTGCTGCAAAAATTCCCGCCGCTTGAGTCCCATTTTTAAATAGCTTTGAATTTTAAGTTGTGACTTTTTAGTTAAATTCCCCGCAATAATTTTAGGGAATTTAATTAAGTTGTGAGTGTTTAGTATTAAGATAAGTTTTAAGTTTTAAGTTTTGAGCTTTAAGTTTAAAATTATAAAATTTTAACTCAAAACTCAAAATTCAAAACTCTTCAGAATGTCGCCCCCACCAAAGTTCAAGATTTAAATCTCGTAACTAAAAATATTCATTGCCTTGGCTAATTCAGCAGCGACTTCCGGCCGGGAAAACTGGGGCGGCGGCAATTTTCCAGCGCGCAGCATTTCCCGCACTTTGGTTCCCGACAAATGCACCCGTTGTTCGGGAGTGCTGGGGCTTGTTTTAGTTGTAGCCATTTGTTCCGTCAGTGTGCAATAGAAAGCGTGCTCGAATTTCATCGGCACAATTCCCAATTCTCCCGGCTCAAATTCGTCAAAAATATATTGGGCATCATAAGTCCCGTAATAATCGCCAACTCCAGCGTGATCGCGCCCCACGATAAAGTGAGTGCAGCCGTAGTTTTTGCGGATTAAAGCATGAAAAATTGCTTCTCGCGGCCCGGCGTAGCGCATCGCCGCCGGATTAATTGCCAAAATTACGCGATCTTTTGGATAGTATTTTTCTAGCAGAATTTCGTAGCAGCGCATCCGCACATCAGCCGGGATGTCGTCTTCTTTTGTCGTCCCGACTAGCGGGTGCAAGAACAAGCCGTCTACTGTTTCTAAGGCGCATTTTTGAATGTATTCGTGGGCCCGGTGGATGGGGTTTCGGGTTTGGAAACCGACTATGGTTTTCCATCCTTTTTCTGTGAACAGCATTCTCGATTTCGCCGGGTCAATTTGGTATTGGGGGAAGCGAACATCTAGTTCGCGTTCCAGCAGCCAAATGTCGCCTGCGAGGTTAACGGGCCCGGATTGGTCTACTACTTGGACACCTGGGTGTTTGATGTCGTCGGTGCGGTAGACGTTGATGGCTTCTTCTTCTTTACTGTAGTGATATTTTTCTGCAAGTTCCAAGATGCCGACAAACTCGCCCGCCTGGGTGTCGAGGCGCACTAAAGTTCCTGCTTTCAGGGGGGCGGCGACTTCTTCTGTTACCGAGAGGGTGATGGGAACCGACCACGGAAGGCCGTTGGAGAGGCGCATTTGTTTAACGACTGATCGATAATCAGCTTCGTTCATGAACCCTTTGAGGGGACTCAGGGCGCCGATAGCGATCATTTGCAGGTCGGAGATCGATCGATCTGAAAGCTGAACTCGCGGCAGGGACTCTGCTTTGTCGAAAAATTCTTGTCTTTGGTCTAGTGTGGCAATGCGGTTGACCAGGATGCCGCCGTGAGGGGCAATGCGGTCTGAATGCTGGCTCATGTCGATTTGAAGTTGTGGGTTTTAGCTGCCAGAGTACATAGTATCAAGCGGTGGCTGCAATTCTACATTTTTTAATTGTTCTGGACTTGTGCACAACGCTGCTTTTGTGGCGCTGTAATTCTTTAACTGTAAACTCGCGCACTCAAAACTCTAAACTTTCGCCTCAAGTCTGGACTTGAAATTCTTCGGGATCTATTCCCCAATTTACCCAGCTAATCGCTTCTTTAGCGGAGCACACTTTTGGCGGCACTCGCAAAGCGTGAAGGTGTCCCGTACTCGGACAAGTCATCTTTAACAAATAAATTGGCTCTATGTCAATATTATTCTCAATTTTCAACAAAGTATATTCTTCGTTGGGGTAGCCCCCCGTGGCTACCCACTTATCCAATTCAGTTGCTTGCAATTCTTGACAAATTTTCGGATAGCCGATCGCCTGAATCAAAACTCGCCGCACTTCGGCATTCTGTTCTTTTAACAGCCATGAAGCTTGCCAAGATTGGGGCGGAATTTGACCGATTATTTCCGGCAGTCGGACGCCACGATAAGAGTATAGACTGAACTTGTCAGCAAATTCAACCGCTGGTTGACATAAAGCGTGGAGCAAATATTCGTTGTCAAAATGAAGTTGGATCGAGCGATCGCACACAAAGCACATTTTCTCAAACGGGTAAATCCAGCCGCAGTTTTCCATCTGAAATCTCCCGCCCAACTTCCTTGCTAATTTGACGTAAACTTCGTCTTTAACATGAAGGTGCAGTTGATTCATCAGTTGAGCGTACAGCGGATTATAGAGTTGGCTGTAAATCTTATTTTCTAATTTCCTGTCCAGTTGACTTCTTAATATATCGTACAATTCATTATGAATTTTGTTTCTGATTTCGCTGGCCATTCCCAGACCAGAATCGCGTATCCTTAGCGGTTCAACTGCTTGCAAAGCTATGTAAGGGCTGTCAATCGATTTTAGATTTTAGATTTTAGATTTTAGATTTTAGAGGCGATTCCACGGATAAATGCGGGGGCTTGAGGATTTTCGATTTTCGATTTTGGATTGATTCCCTTGTAGGCGGTGTTGATGGCCGCTGTCGCTTGCGGGCGATCGATCTGTGCGATCGAAAGTCCAATTTGTCGCCACTGCTCGCGATAAATCGGAATTAGCGCTGTTTTTTCTGGAGTCATTGCGATTATTGGTACAGCTATATTAAATGAATTCCGGTTGTATTGGAATGATTAAACCGCAGAGGGCGCAGAGAATACAGAGAAACGGAAGAGACAGATGAATCATTCCGATGCCAACGGATTTGATATTATTTGATTTTCGGTAATTTTTTTCGCTCTCGCCTCTGGGAAAAAAATATTATTAAGTTGGTAATAACCAGGGATTTTTCCTATAAACCTATTTTATTAGATTCGTCAACTTATTGGTATAAATTAACGATTGTTTGCAAAACACCTAAAATCATAGAAACATTATCTAGACAATAAACATCAACATCAATAATTAAATTATTTCCTTCTAATTTAAGAAACCGCCAGACAACCCCAGTAGTTACGCAGCCATATATTGCAGGTATGGAACTGTGTTCGCGTTCGTTAAATAGCTGAGCCGCTACCATTTGTGCTGCACACTGTGGCAGACAAGATTCTATTTCTCCGCCTTTAGTTTCTCTCAATACAAAAACCGGAACTTTAATTTCCAAATCAAACGGAACGGAAGACAATAGAAAGTCGCATTCCCCATTCAATCCCCGCTCAGGATCTACATCAAATGACCAACCAGAAAAAAGAGAAAATTGTCTGTTGTTCCTTTCTCTAAATTCTAACAGAATAGGAGAAATAATCCGTTCCGAACGTTCTTTTACAGTTGTAACAGCAGTGTTAGAACTAATTTCGATTGCTCTCCAAAGCCATTCGGAGGGTTCTATTGGAACCACCTTGGCACTCAAAAGAGGACTGAGTGATAGCTCCAATCCAAAGCGCTCTTCTAATTGTTGGAAAGTAAAGGATTTGTAAGACATATTTCTCTAATCAGTCGGTGAAAATAAAGATTACTTCGAGATAGAAAGCGAGTCGATAAATTCTAAACTCGCTTGTATAGCAACCCTTGCAGGATTTTGTCAACCTCTCTTTTCTTCCTTCCTCTCTATTACCTCGAACTTCGACATCGATCCGTTAGTTAAATCCGTCGAGCGAATCCGTTGCCGAACTTCCCTCTTCCTGCTAAACATTTAACCACTCAAGGAGTACCCTGGGCGCCGGCAACAAAATCATTAACAAAAGCCCGATCGCCATTAGCCCCAAAAAATCCCGCCGATCGTCCAATTCACTGACATCATTCAACGCCGGTTCGTCGTTTAGCGGCGTGAAAAACAAAATAATCGCCCACAGCAGCAAACCCTGTTCCAAAAAAGAAAGCAGCAGCATACAAAGTCTAGCAACTTGCCCGATCGCCATACTCGCTCGCTGGCCGAACATCGCGTGTACAATGTGCCCGCCGTCGAGTTGTCCCACCGGCATCAAATTAAACGCCGTCACGATCAAACCCAAATAACCCGCCACCGCTACCGGATGCAAATCGATCGCAGTTTCCGCATTGAAAGCACCACCCAAGGTTAACTTGCTCAACAAAGTCATCAGCAGCGAAAAACTGGGTTTGAAAGAGTCAAAATTTAACATTCCCGACTTGTCTGACAGCGGTACAATAGTCGAATGATTCAAACCCCAAATTAATAATGGCACTGTCGCCACTAAACCCGCCAGGGGGCCGGCAATGCTAACATCAAATAAAGCTCGGCGGTTGGGAATGGGACTCCGTATTTGAATGAAGGCGCCAAAAGTTCCCAAGAAAAAAGGAATCGGAATAAAATAAGGCAAAGTCGTGCGAATTTTGTAAAATCGGGCCGCTAAATAGTGGCCGGATTCGTGAATTCCCAAAAATGTAATTAGAGCCAGCGAGTAAGCCAAACCCTGCAGCAACATTGATGGGTTAGACTGCAAAGCTTGTTCACTAACTCCGGCAAGTCGCGTCCCGACAAGTGTAGTCGTAAACACCGTGATCAGCAGCAAAGCTAATGCAAAAAATGGCCTGGTTACAGATTCGGTTTTGACAGGAGTTTCGCCTGATTGGTGGCTGGGATTGGGAACTATAGCAAAAAAAGGTTGACCGCTCAAGCTGTTTTGAAATACTACTAAAAAGCGATCGCCAAACAGCCTCTCCACATTCTCCCGAATTGCCTCATAAGCCGCCTCCGGGTTCGTCCGCAACTGTCCGCGACAAATTACAGCCTGGGGCCGAAATTCCAAATCTCGCAAAAAGTAAATTGACCAAGGAAAACAATCGCGCAAACTCGCTTCTTCTGCTGCATCGATCGGCCGCACGGGCGGTTTTGGCTTTACAGGTTCAGTCTCCGAGTCTGCTACCTGCTGTGCAGTTTCGGCGGTAATTTTCTTGCGCCCCAACTGTACCAAAAACCAATACAAAAAAGGGCAAACCAGAAAAGGTATAATTACCAACTCCGGCGGTACAGTTTTGCTCGTGCCGTAAACTAACATCCAACCACCCCAAATCAGCGCGGGCGCCATCATTACCAGCCACAGCAGCCATATCGGAGTCTTGGTGATGCGGCTGGTGCCGTTTTGCAACAAGTAGTAGGATATCAGCCCCAATACGAACAACCATAGTAAAAAGAACATAATATTTATCCCATTCCCTTCTGAAATACTTCCTTGAAACAACAGAGTTCAGTCTCCAAACAACCCAGGCCCGTGCTCGACAATATCCTGGCTTTCCCCCCTAACCGGGATACCCTGGGTGCAACAGCCTATTTCATTGTAGAAAACCAAACTAACATCCTGGTGGATTGTCCCGCTTGGGATGAGATTAACCAAACATTTTTGCGGGAACACGGCGGCGTGCGACTGCTGTTTCTCACCCACCGTGGCGCTATCGCCAAGGCGCGGGAGATTCAGGAAGCCACGGGGTGCGAGATCCTGATTCAAGAGCAGGAAGCTTATTTACTGCCGGGTTTGAAGGTGACGGTTTTTGAGCGAGAATTTGTTGTGAGCGATCGAATCAAAGCATTTTGGACTCCTGGCCATTCTCCTGGTTCCTCTTGCCTTTATCATAGTGGCAGCGGTGGAGTGCTGTTTTCGGGTAGGCACTTGCTCCCCAACCGAGAAGCCGCCCCAGTACCGCTGTTGACGGCAAAAACTTTTCACTGGCCTAGGCAAATTAACAGCGTGAAGTCAATTATCGATCGATTTTCGCCGGAAACTTTACAATATATTTGCCCCGGTGCAAATACTGGTTTTTTGCGGGGAAAAGGATCGATCGATCGAGCTTTTGAGAAATTAGCCAATCTGGATTTAGCTGTTTGTTTGCAGTCAAAACCTGAACCCTAAATGTATGCTACAACATCAAAAAATGATCTGACGCGCTAATTAAGCTGTCGCGCATTTAAATTGTATATTCAGGGCGGGCGGGACGCCCACCCACAAGATTTTTTTTTGACAGACAATTTAAATGCCGCAACAGCTTATAGCGGTAAGGTGCGCCCTTCGCACCCTACATTATTTTTCAGTCTCTTAGAGATGAAGTTCGTTGGTGAAGTAGCGGTTGAAACCGCCGATTCTTACCGTGGAAAAAACTGTGGAAAAAACCGAAAAACAAAAAATGCTCGCCGGTGAATTGTATTTAGCTGCTGATGAGCAATTAATTTTAGAGCGCCAGCGAGCCCGCCGCCTCGCCAGAACTTACAATTCTACCGGCGAAGACGAACCAGACAAACGGTTAGAAATTCTCGCAGAATGGTTCGGTGCAGTTGGCCCAAAAGTTGAAATCGAGCCACCTTTCTACTGCGACTACGGCAGTAATATTTATGCGGGAAACGGATTGTACATGAATTTTGGTTGCGTGATTCTCGACTGCAATCGAGTTAACATTGGCGAGAATTTGCTGTGCGGGCCAAATGTACAAATTTACACCGCTTTTCACCCCACAGACCCGGAAATTAGACTTTCTGGCCGGGAAATCGCCGCTGAAATTAATATTGGCAATAATGTTTGGATTGGCGGCGGCAGTATTATTTGTCCAGGAGTCACTATTGGCGACAATAGCACGATCGGCGCAGGCAGTGTTGTTGTCAAAAATATTCCCGCAAACGTCGTGGCGGCGGGGAATCCTTGCCGAATCATCCGGCATCTACCTTGATGTGGTACGATCGACACAATCGTGCGATCGGCTCCTTGGAGCTTAACCAAAAATTTTAGCTATTAGAACCGCCGGTTTGAGATTTTTAACGTAAAATCCCCGAAAAAAATCGTGGAATAAATCTCAAATCTCAAATCTAAAATCGCTTAATTTCTCGTTTCCGGTTTCCACACTACCAAGCTTTTCTTATGACGACTGCAACAGTTTATCCCAACGCTCCCGATCTCTGCACCGACGACTACATAGCAGTCGGTGTAGCTACCTGCTTCATCAAAGAAGAAGGCGAAGTTTTTGAAGTGCAAGTAATAGAAGCTATTCCCTCAGCAGCTTTAGAAGCAATTTTGAAGGGAATTCCCACATCCTATTTAATGATTTGCGGGACGACTTTGGGAGCAGTGCTCGACGGCGAAACACCCAAAATGTTGCCAGAATTCCCGACATCATCTCAGTTTAGTGAAGAATTTGGCTTTCGGGCGATCGCTGCTGCCCGCACTTACAAAATCCGCCCCCAAGCTCAACTTCACATTCCCTTGGGAACAGTTCGCAACGACTTTACTTATTCCTTAGAACGCAAAAGGGTGCTCAACTCCGAGCGCGTCATTCGCACTGAAGATAATGTGAAACAGCACGAACACACTCACAAGGTTCTTTAAACAAATCCCGCAACTGGGGCAATTTAACAGTGCCTCAGCCAGCGGATGCACCGCAAAAAGTTTTGATTTTTGAGATGTAAATAAAATATTTAACAAGTTTTTCCTTCATTAATAATGAACGAAAAATTTTCAATATTTCGTTATCAAGCAATAGTGCTGACAGTTTTTGATGACAACCGTAGAATAAGGGTTTTAAGGCGATTCAGCAATCGAACTATCAACTGAAAATCTAGGGTTTCAGACTACGAAGTAAAAACAGTCAGGACTTTTGATTAAGACACACACCAAGCATCTCAACCTAAAAAGTCTACTTCTCACATCACCTAAATAACATCAATTATTAACGCCTGTCAAAAAGAATTAAGTAGTTGATGATTTTTTTTATTTTGTCAAAGAAGTGGTATAATATTATTCCTGTTTAACAAAGTGATATCAAATCGAGTAGCATCAGAATTAATATTACCCACCGCTTTCGACACGGCAGTGCCGTGTCCTTACAATTAATCTGGGTAGGGAAACGGCACGGCCGTGTCCTTTATATCATAAGGAGTGTAACCGCAAACGATAGGAGCCGCTCGGCGGGAAAAAATTAAAAAATCCCCGCAATTATTGAATGCTAGTAGTTTAAGACTACTGGCAGGCGGGCGAGTAGATCGTAGGTGAGCTAAAGATTTCAATCTCACAAATTGGTCAAACCATGCGAAGCTTTGCGAGAGTAAAGTGGTGGAAATTAACTAGACTATTGCCAGCGGGATTAAAGGGCGAATACCTTCTTGGGTACCAAACTGCGCTCTTAATTTTGGGCGTAACAATTCTGGCAGCTAGCATCACTGGTTGTATGAGCTATCAAAGCGTTAGTCGCTTGATTATCACAAATTTAGAGCGAAATGCTTTGTTAGAAGTTAGGGAGCGGGCCAACAAGATCGATCGCTGGCTCGGCACTAGAAAGGCTGAGATCGAAGTCCTCGCCAATACTGCTCCCGTTCGTTCGATGAATTGGTCAGTGGCAGAGCCTTATTTAAAATCGGAAGTAAATCGACTACAAAAATTCCAATACTTCACATTAATTGATCCTGACGGTTCTTATTTCACCACAAAAGTCGGCAGAGCGTTGATTAATGTCAGCGACCGCGCACACTTCAAAAAGGCAATGGCTGGGGAAGTCTATGTTTCCGATCCTACCATTTCTCGCACGCTCAAAGGACAAAGTATTGTTCCCATTTCGGCTCCTGTGTGGTCAAATTCAGCAAATTCTATTGATAAAACAACCGAAAAGCCGATCGGCGTAATGAACGGCGTCATTAGCATGGCTCGAATTGCCCAAGTAGTAAGAAAGCTGGAATATGGCCCCGGAACTTACGCTTTTGTTCTCAATTCTCAAGGAGTGCCGATTGTGCATCCCGACGCTCGATTAATCGGAAATATCGACAATTCGGCTCCCAGTCTTTTAGAGTCTGCAGATGCTAATTTGGCAAATGTAGCGCGGGAGATGGTTTATCAAAAAACTGGCATTGTGCTGACTCAAATTAACGACGCCAGAGTTTATGTTGCCTATCTTCCTTTAGAACAAGCTGAATGGTCGATCGCCCTCGTAATTCCCCGCGACAATCTCGAAAAAGAACTCCTTCCTTTCAAGATACTAGCAGTAGCCGCCGGCGTACTTGCAGCAGCAGCTATTTTCTGTGCAATTGTGGCGCTCAAGCTGTTTGCCCTAAATGGCATTCGCAGTCGCACAGAAGCCCTTCTCCACCGCTTGACTGGCCGCATTCGCGCTTGCTTGGGCCTCGATCGCATCCTCCAAACTACAGTAGACGAACTCGGTACTTTACTGAAGCTCGATCGAGCAATTTTCGCCTGGTACGATCCCCGACAAGATACTTTAGAATTTAGCTGGGAATATTGCCGGGAAGGTTTGCCGGGGCGCTTGGGAATCTTTGGTGTTCCAGGAGGGCCCTCTGGAGATTTAGCTGCACGGCTTCACCGCTGCGAAACGATACTGCTACATAAAACCGCCGCCCCTGATGCCACAGCGTCTGAGGAACACGCCCATATCGAACTTACAAATAGTCACTACGCAGCAGTACCCGTACTAACCGAGAATCATCGGCTTGGATATCTGTTCGCCTGTGCAAACCGCCGATTTGCGAGTCCCGACGAGGTGCAAGTTTTGGAAGCAATTGCCGACTCGCTGGCGATCGCAATTTCCCAATCCCAACTCCACGGGCAAATTCAAGAAGAACTCAAACTTTTGGAAGAAGTATTAGCCAAACTCAGAATCACCGAAGAGCATTTAGTACAAAGCGAAAAAATTACAATGGTGGGTCAACTAGCCGCCGAAGTTGCCCAGGAAATCAATAACCCAATTAACTTTATTTACGGTCGCCTGATACACCTCAACGATTATATCAAAGATTTGCTTAGTATAATTCGCCTCTATCGCGAACAATATCCCGAACCTGTGCCGCGAATTGCCAAAAAAATAGAGCGTTGCGACCTAGATTTTATCAGCAAAGAGTTGCCACAAATCCTCAATTTTTTGAAAATAGGAGCCGATGGCATTCGCCAGATAGTCCTAGCTTTGCGAAAATTTTCACTTCCTGACGAAGCCAACAAAGAACACGCCAACGTTAATGAGAGCATCGACAATATTTTGCTGTTGCTGGCTCACAGACTGGAGCAAAAAATATTAGTAGTCAAGGAATACCACAACCTGCCGCCAATTTTGTGTTATCCCGCTCAACTGAGCCAGGTATTCGCGAGTCTGATCTGCCATGCTATAGATGCAGTTAAAAGTATTGAAAACTCGGCTCAAATTATTACTATCAAAACCGATATTTTCGAGGATGATACAGGTAGGTTTATTGTTGTATCGATCGCCCACAATGGTTCAACAATTCCGCCGGAAATTCAACAAATAATATTTGAGGAGTTTGGCCCTACTAAATCCTTTAAAAAATTTACAGGATTGGATCTGTCGGTGTGCTATAAAATTATTGTAGAATTGCACGGTGGCAGGCTGAAAGTTGAATCTCCGGTGCAACCTCAAATTAAATCTCAAACTGGGGGCGGTGCTGAGTTTATGGTAAAATTGCCGATCGTTTGATATCGCATTTTGCCGCCAGGAAAACCCGTCGCAAATCTTGCTAGTAAGCGGCGCGAAAAGCTTAATTTGGCTTCATAGGATCGTCAATTAAATAATTTCCCTTTTTTCTTGTAGGATGGGCGTCCCGCCCGCCCAGAAAGGACGGGCGGGACGCCCATCCCACAACAGTCATGAAAAGTGGATTTTATTTAATTCTCATCCCATAGTCAAGACTTTAGTCGTCATAAAACGGAGGGCTGAAGTCCTCAGTATAGAGCTAACTATCATTTGTTAAGAAAAATTGATAGCCTAGGATTAGGGAAATAATAAAGGTGCAACCACAGCAAACAACCAGCCTCCCATTACCAAGACTTCCGCAACAATTAATAAATTATTTCTGTTCATTTTCACATTAAGCATTTTCACATTAAGAGCGATCGACAAAAGAGCGAATTTTCTTCCACCAAGCAGCAGGCGAATCTTCCGGGCGATAGGCGGCATCAAACATCGACAAAATTAGCGGCAAACCCCCCACCTTCGCACTCATCAACAAGTGCATTGCCAGACAAAATACCAATACCACCCAACCAGAAGCGTGTAAATAATACCAAACCCGCGTCAATTCCCCAGCCGGCAGCCATTCTTCCTTAACCATACTGCCAGAAGCGATCGCCCAAGTCAGTGCTAGCAACATCAATGTATTCACAATCCGGTGCAAACTGTACCACCAAATCGGTTTTCCCAACTGCGTTAGTTTCCCAAAAGAATCCGGCTGCACCAAGCGTTTTTGACCTGCGTGGAAACTGTACAATGCAAAAGCCGGCATTATTCCTAACAGCAACATCTTGCCAAAAGTGCCGTGAATCCCGATAATATCTGCAATTTGAGGCACGGGGACTTTGCCAAACCGCCCATCGTAGGTGTTGTAAACCAGAAATGCGCTCAAAATTGCTAAAAGGGCGATCGCAGCGTTAACCCCGTGCAGTAACCTGAGCAGCAATGGCTGGTAGGGTCTAGATTGCGGCATAGTCAATTCTGCTACTTGATAAATAATCTTTTACACAATACAGCTAACCGCTGATTTTTTCAACCTTCGCCAATTGTGAAATAAATGTGAGTCAAAAATGAATAGATTATGATAAAAACGCACTTATATCAAAATTTAGTGTAAACTAAAACAGTCAAGAGGAACACTTTATTTATAACACCTAACACTTTACAAAAATGGATGCAGCCACTACCATATTACTTTCCTTGGGACTAGCAGCAGATGCTTTTGCTGTCGCTGTTTCGAGCGGTTTAGCAATCAAGCACATGAAGGTCAATAAAGCTTTAAAAATTGCCTTATTTTTCGGAGGTTTTCAAGCTTTAATGCCCGTAATAGGATGGCTCATCGGTCTTAGTTTTAGTTTTTTGATAACACCGATCGACCATTGGATAGCTTTTGGGCTTTTGAGTTTCATTGGCGGGAGAATGATTTACGAATCGCTGCAAGGCGAAGAATGCGAGAAAAAGTTCAATCCCTTAGATACTGGGACTTTGATAACGCTGTCGGTGGCGACGAGTATCGATGCCCTCGCAGTTGGCCTCGGATTTGCTGTCCTGAAAGATTCTATTGCTCCTGCGGTGACTGCGATCGGATTTATTACTTTCTTTGTCGTATTTGCTGGCGTGTTTATCGGACACAAGTGCGGCAACTTGTTTGCTAATAAGATTGAGATATTGGGCGGAGCAATTTTGATTTTCATTGGCAGCAGAATCTTGTTTATGCACTTGACAGAAGTGCCATTAGTTATCGGCAATTAGTAATTAGTCAGTAGTCATTAGTCAGTAGTCATTGGTAATGGAATGGGTAATTGGGAAAAAGGTAATTGGCAAAAAGGTAATTGGGAATTTTCCCAAATGACAACTGACAACTGCTTTCCTAACAACTGACAACTGACAACTGACAACTGACAACTGACCAAAAAATGCTATAACAGCAATATTGTGTTAAAGGATAAAAATTTCGTGCTGAAACTTTACGGAGCAGCCCGCAGCCGGGCCTCAATTGTCAAGTGGTATCTAGAAGAAATAGGAATTCCTTACGAATTCGTCACCCTAGATATGCAAGCAGGGGAACACTTGCAGCCAGAGTTTCTCGAAATTAACCCGATCGGCAAAGTACCAGCGATCGCCGACGGAGATTTTAAACTTTGGGAATCCGGCGCAATTCTGCTGTATTTAGCTCAAAAATATGGTAAGATGCCAGACACTTTGGAGCAGCAAGCTCAAATCGTGCAGTGGGTAACGTTTGCTAACGCTACGTTGGGGCCGGGAATATTTACAGAAGCAACTCGCGATCGCGAAACTCCCAAGTTGTTAAAACCGTTAAATGAAATCTTCGAGAAACAGCCATTTTTAATGGGTGATGAATTCGGCGTCGCCGACGCAGCAGTCGGATCAATGTTGGCCTACATTCCGATGATGCTAAAACTAGACCTTAGTGCTTATCCGGCTGTTGTAGATTACATCAAGCGGATCACAGAAAGGCCGGCATTCAAAAGTGCGATCGGCGGTAGCTGAAGGAAGGCACTACACGGATTAATTATTCATCTCTCTCTTCTCTTCCTCTGCGGTCTCTGCGGTCTCTGCGGTTAAATCATTCCGAAACAACCGTAAACGAGATCAGCCCAAAAACTCAACACGTAAAATCAGGGGCAATTCCAGAATTGCCCCTGCTTTTATTAAAATCAAACTTATCTAAATCCGACAGCCGCCTGCCAAACAAAAGCCAGCAGCAAGAAAAATACGGGAATGACTGGCAAAACATTAACCAAAGGCTCAAAAATCGAATAAGCTTCGGGCAGTTTTGCTAAGAGTAATGCAGCTTCCATGAATCAACCTACCTATCCAACAGAATTTTCTTGACACTCCTCAGCCTAAAGGCGTGAGGATTTTTAAGACTTTTGAGTCGTGAACAAACCTGACGGTCAACTGAGTACAGTTAGACCGGAGGCTTCTTTTTCCTTTTTTTCAAAGGCTTTTTATAGTGAGGTAGTTCCACCCCCACTTGCTAATATAGTATCAGAGTATTTCCAGATCATCTTGGGGTGTACAAGAATAATTGTCGGTTTCCGTACCTACACCCAACACGCCTTTCATCACGCGGGCGTAATTTATTCGGGGTACTTCGCGCAGCGCTCTGATTAATCCCCTCTAAATATACCGAGGGACTTCCCGGCTGGTAGTTAATATCCCTATTGCTAGGGTTCCCAGGCTGACCACGTATGCACGTTACGTGCGTAGTCATGTCTCCTCAAGAATGTTTTGGGCGTAGACTTTCCCCCAGTCCGGGGGTAGGTTTTTAAATCTTGTCTGATCTCGATAGCATACCACACAAAGCGCGTGGATATGTTTACCCAAATACCTAGGATTTCTGACTTCGCACGGTGTGGAAAAAGCCGTCCTACAACGACTGGGTTTTAAACCCAATTTTCAGATAATTGTCGCATATCTTCACCCAAGGCAATCACGATCGATCGACTGTCGGTGCAAGCCAGTAGGCAAACTCTTCAGTAAATCGATCTGCCAAAATCGCCTCCCGCATCCTCCCAGTAAAGCGAATCAACTCCGTCACATTGTGAATCGCCAGCAAAGTATAGCCCAGCACTTCGTTAGCCCGCGCCAAATGAGCCAAATAAGCCCGACTGAATTTTTGGCAGGTATAACAAGGACAAGACTCATCCAGCGGAGCAAAATCCTCCCGGAACCGAGCATTTTTCAAATTCCAGCGTTCCCCACGAACAAAAGCCGTCCCGTGGCGGGCCAGCCGAGTCGGAATCACGCAGTCAAACATATCTACGCCACTCGCCACCGCCAGCGCCATTTCCCGATAAGTCCCAATCCCCATCAAATAACGCGGTTTATTTGCCGGCAACAGAGGCGCAGTCACCTTCACAATCTCTGCGATCAAATCCCCCGATTCCCCCACACTAACCCCGCCGATGGCATAGCCTGGTAAATCCAAATCTACCAACTGGTTCGCCGCGCGCGATCGCAAATCGGGGAAAACGCCCCCCTGGACGATGCCAAACAAAGCTTGATCCGGGCGCGAGTGAGCTTGAATGCAGCGTTGCAGCCAGCGGTAAGTACGATTTGTGGCAGCCTCCACCTCCTCCCGCGTAGCGGGGTAAGGGGGACACTCGTCAAAGGCCATAATCACATCGGCGCCCAACTGATTCTGAATTTCGATCGATCGTTCCGGCGTCAAATTAATCATGCGGCCATCGCGGGGAGAGCGAAAAGTCACCCCATTCTCAGAAATAGTCCGCATTTGGCTCAAGCTAAACACCTGAAAGCCGCCCGAATCCGTCAGCATCGGGCCTGGCCAAGCCATAAATTTGTGCAATCCGCCGGCGCCTGCGACAATCGCTTCCCCCGGCTGCAAATGCAAGTGATAAGTATTTGCCAAAACCATTTGAGAACCCGCCGCCTCAAGATGTGCCGGCGTCAAAGTTTTGACATTAGCTAGCGTCCCCACTGGCATAAATTTAGGTGTTTCCACCACACCGTGGGGAGTGGCAAAAACCCCTGCACGCGCTTGGGTATGGCTGCAATTAGCCTGACATTTAAAAGAAAATTTCGCCTTGTCCTCAGTCATTAGTCCTCGATGCTCGTTAACCGCTACTCGGCCGTCCGTGTTATTTGAGATGTTGCACCATTCTCAATTACTTGTTTAGGAACAGGCTTTTCGGCCTGTTCCACAAGAAAATTCACTCTTTGTGGAACAGGCCGAAAAGCCTGTTAACCGAGAATGGTGCAAGATGTGAGTGTTATCTAATCTATTGTTGATGACATCGCGACAAAAAACTCATGACCGAGAATTTCTAGATGGTACCCGCCACGTGATTTATCTCGCGCAAATCAATCCAAAACCGACAATCGAAAATCCTTGCGTCCCCCGAATTTATCTCGCGCAAGTCAATCCAAAATCGACAATCGAAAATCTAAAATCGAATGACCCCGCCCAAAAACGGAGACAACTTTCCGACAATCGTCGTGGAGGGCAAAAAATTTTAGACCTTAGTTCTATCTCCCAGATTCACGGCGCTGCGAGTAAATCTAAAATCTAAAATCTAAAATCTAAAATCGACTGACTGACCATTAAAAGGGGGAATCATCTTCGTCCAATTGCAGATCCCAGTTGCCTGAGAGTACCTGATCGACAACCGCATCCAAAGCCGCAGCATTTAAATTCCGGGCGAATTGCTCTTGCAAAGGATTGGAGAGGGGAATTAACCGCAACAGCCGTCCGTCTTGAACCAGGTCAAAATAAGCACCATCTTCAGGAGACTGTTTCAGTTCCAGGTAATCAAAACTATACACGTTCAAATAAAGCGCATGGTTGGCAATCAGGGTAGAACGCTGGGGGTTGGCGAAGACTTCGAGTACATAACCTTCCCCTTCGCTATAAATCTGGCCATCTTGTATGTGAAGGTAGCGGACACGTCCTAAATCAAACAGCAATCTTTTGATATCGCGTTTGTTGACGACGATCCCTGTATCGATGATGCAAGGAGCAACTACCCTGTTATTCAATTGATCGTGACTCATGGAGTAAAAGCCTCTGTTGTAGTATTTTCCCGTCTTGAAAATCAGGGAGTTAGCTAGAATTCTTGGTACGGGAAACGCGGATCTTGAGTTTAGTCTTTTTAGATAGGGAGCTTGGGGATCGCTGCCGACAGAGGTTTTCCTGGGAAAAGAGCCGGCGACAGGAGGAATGCTCGATCCAAAAAACTAGGGTGTTACAGTCCAATTCTGGCACACGCTAATCGATTGACAACTGCATACCTGATGAAAAATTTTCTATCTTATGGTGCATGATAAATGGGTTCGCTCTACGATCGACTTTTTCCGGAATCAAGGCGCTGCCATCGCAGCCGCAGTCGCTTTTTATACTTGTTTGCCGGTACCGGTGTCCTGGACTTTGGAGTTTCGGGGCATTGCCCGCTTGGCACCGGCGATCGGGCTTTTGATTGGGGGGATGGTGGGACTGGCGGATGTTGGGTTGCAGTTGTTGGGAATGCCTGCTCTGACTCGATCGGCCTTGGTGGTAGTTTTGGGCATCGCCGTGACTGGCGGGCTGCACCTAGACGGGGCAATGGACGCGGCCGACGGGCTGGCTGTACCCGACCCGGTACGCAGGCTGGAAGTCATGCGGGACAGCGTTACAGGGGCTTTTGGGGCGATGGCTGCGATCGCGATCGTGCTGCTGAAAACTGCGGCTCTCTCGGACTTGAATAACTATCGCTGGCTGGCTTTGATGGGTGTCGCGGGTTGGGGGAGGTGGGCCCAACTGGTGGCGATCGCCCGCTATCCCTATCTCCGGGCCGAGGGTAAGGGAGCTTTTCACAAGGAATCGATTTATTCTCCTTTTGATTTTATACCGGGAGTGTTGTTGCTGCTGAGTTTGAGCGTGGTGCAAGTTGTCTTGGATGGCGATCGGTGGCTGTTGGCGGTGGGGATGGCTTTGGGGGGAAGTGCGATCGGAATTTTTGCCGGAGCCTGGTTTAACCACCGTTTGGGTGGCCACACAGGCGATACTTACGGTGCTGTAGTCGAGTGGACGGAGGCTTTGTTGCTGTGTCTGTTGGCGGCTTTGGAAGGTTGATTAACGGTTACATTGTTTCTGAGTTAACGGCATCATTCTGCATCATCCAAACGAAAAAGCTGAGGATTTGCTCGACAGGGGGCAGAGGATAGACGGATAAGTCGATCGTCACAGTTTGGTTTTCGAGTTTGATAAATTGCCATTGAATGCCATTACTCACACTCCCATAAATGATGGGGATGTTTTTTTCTTTGGCTTGATTGAAGCGTTGAGCGGCAACCATTTCGGCAATACACTGACCCAATCCGCTTTTGAGGTCGGTCTTTTTAGCTTCGACAATTACAACGGCGGGGGCTTCAATTTCTAGCACTTCGGACGATCGCGTCAGTAGAAAATCAAACACTCCATTCAGTCCGACAGCTTCGTCGATGGTGAAATCTTCGCCGGAAAAAAGGCTAATTTGGCGATCGAGAATCCGCCTCACTTCCAGCAGTACGGGATAGATGATTCCTTCCGATCGCGCTTTTTCACTTCCCGATGTGGCGACGATGGGGAGGCTATCTTTGAGAGTACCGCTGAGGATGTCTGAGGGTGCGATCGGGTTTAGCGGAGGTATAAAGCGAGATCCCTCTTGGACTGTGAGACCGAAAGCTTGTTTCGCTTTGGCGATCGTAGTAAATTGACTGTATGGCATGATTTTTTTATTTTACACACTTTATAGGTTTGATTTCGAGCGTTTCAATACAGCGCTTCATTAAGGAACTTTCCTAATTATGCTAGGAAATTTATGTCATTGTTTTTTAATTTCTGAGTTTGATGGTTAAAGGGTGATTGAAACTTTACGGCACTTCCCACACTTGGATTGTTCGATCATTACCCCCACTAACAATAGTTTTGCCATCGGCACTCATGGCAATGTATTTACCCAACTCTGAAGCTGAAAGAGTTTTTATCAATTTTTTGTCCGGCAAGCTCCAAATTTTAATGGTTTGATCGCTACTTCCACTGACCATAAGTTTTCCGTTCTGGCTAATGGCTACCAAATTAACTGACCCTGAATGTTCTGTAAGGGTTTTACTCAATTCCCCAGTATGCAGATTCCAGATTTTGATGGTTTTGTCCTCACTGCCACTGACAATAGTTCCCCTATCCGCGCTAATAGCAATGGAATTAACTGAACCTGAATGCCCTGCAAGAGTTTTTATCAATTCTCCACTATACAGACTCCAGACTTTGATGGTTTTGTCCCTACTGCCACTGACAATAGTTTGTCTGTATGAGCAGATAGCAATGGATTTAACCGAAGATGAATGTCCTTCAAGAGTTTTTATCAATTGTCCGCTATGCAGGTTCCAGACTTTGATGGTTTTGTCGTTACTTGCACTGAGAAGAATTTGTCCATCCAGGGTGATGGTGGCAGAATTAACTAAGCCTGAATGTCCTGCAAGAGTTCTTATCAATTTCCTGCTATGCAGGTTACAAACTTTGATAGTGCAGTCTTTACTCCCACTGATAAGACTTTGCCCGTCCGCGCTAATAGCTAAAGAATTAACTGAAGTTGAAAGTCCTTCTATAATTGCGCTAAATTTTTTAGTATGCAGATTCCAAATTCCGAGTTTGTTGCGACTCCCACAGATAAAAGTTTGCCCATCCGGGCTGACAGTCACAGAATTAACCGATGTTAAATATCCTTCAATAGTTCTTATCAATTCCCCGCTATGTAGATTCCAGACTTGGATTTTATAGTAACTCCCACTGACAAGAGTTTGTCCATCCGGGCTGATGGCAAGGGAAGAAGCCAAAACCGAGCCTGAATGTTCTCTAATAAGAGTTTTTATCAATTCCCCGCTATGCAAATTCCAGACTTTGATTGTACGGTCATTGCCACTGGCAAGAGTTTGCCCATTCGGGCTGATAGCCATGGAAAAAACCGAGTTCAAGCGTGGGTTTTTTGTAAGAGTTCTTATTAATTCCCCACTATGCAAATTCCAGACGTTGATGGTATTATTATTACTCCCACTAATAAGAATTTGCCCATCCGGGCTAATGACAAGAGAATAAACCGAGCATGAATGTTCTGTAAGAATTCTTATCAATTCTCCGGTATGTAGATTCCAGACTTTGATGGTCCAATCGTAACTCCCACTGACAAAAATTTGCCCATCCGGGCTGATAGCAATGGATGTAACCCTAGATGAATATGGCGAAGATGAATGTCCTGTAAGAGTTCTTATCAATTCCCCGCTATGCAGGTTCCAGACTTCGACGGTACCGTCACGGCTACCGCTGACAAAACTTTGCGCGTCTGGGCTGATCGCAATAGATGTTGTATCGGGGGATGAATGTTTGGTAAGAGTTCTCATCAATTCTCCGGTGTGTGGATTCCAGACTTTGATGGTGCAATCGTAACTACCACTGACAAGAGTTTGCCCATCCGGGCTGATAGCAATGGATGTAACCGAGTTTGAATGTCCTGTAAGAGTTCTTATCAATTCTCCAGTATGCAAGTTCCAAACTTTGATGGTTTTTTCGTCGCGACCTCCACTGACAAAAGTTTGTCCGTCCGGGCAGATAACAACGAAATCAATTAAGCCTAGATGCCAACCAAAAGTATACGATTGCCCTCCCGTCCTCCACAGGTTGTATTCTTTTAAAATATCTTCCACTCTCGGTTCCGATCTATCTCGAAGCGACAAATATGCAGCTTTTCTTACTTGCTCTGATTCATCTTCTAAAGCACGAATTATCAAATCTAAACCAGCTTCTCCATACTTAAGCGCTTCGGAAACAGCGGCAATTTTTTGATAAATAATTGTACTCACCAAGCGTTTTTTTACACCTTCAATACCTCCCAAAACAGCAGCGTTAGTTGGTATTGAGGATTGACCGCCAAGGACGGCATCGTATTCTTTAGGCTCATTATGATTTTGTGTCATAGCACTTTGATCAGTTTAATATACAAAATTTGATTAAACTTAACTATTGTTTTTGAAGCTTTTACCTATTGTTCAAGCATTATTTTCAACCAATTTAACAAATAGTAGTGAGATTAGCGTGCGCCAAGACTTTGCAGGTGACGAGAAACCGGGTTTCTGCGACAAATTTCGGTTGAGTACGAAAAATACACTCAGAAACCCGGTTTCTGAGATCGTGCGCTATAATTCCTGTCGTTGGATGGCGATAAACCGGATTTTTTCACCTAATACCCCTGACTGTCATGGCATATTTTGGTGAAAAAACCCGGTTTTCAATGAAGGGAAAATCCCCTGCAAATTTTCCATTCATTCTCACTTTTTAGGCTTTCGGCTCAACCCAAATAGTCATCCCCTCAACCCTCAAACCTTTGCCGCGAGTGCCGCAATATTGACCGTTAGCAGTAACAGGAGTATCGCCCACATTCTGGATATGAGCCGTATAAAATACGTCGTATTTATCAGCTTGCGGCCCTGTCAGGCGGGCGGCAAATCCCTCAATGCGCTTGGCTTTGCCCCGGAATCCAGCTAACTCCCCTTCCGAGATCCAAGCAGTATCGCCAACTCCTTCAACGTGAGCCATGTACTGCAAATTTAAACCGGCAACGGGCGGCTCTATTTTAATTTGAAATCCTTCCACGCGGCGGCCTTGAGCTTTAGTACCCGCATATTCTCGATCGCTAAAAGTTCGATCGCCAATTCCTTGAATATGCGCCAACACTTTTAAACCCACAGGTGCAGCTTTTTGGGCACTGGCAGACGGAGCAATCCAAACTTTGATACCCTCTATTCTCAAAGCTTTACCGCGAGTACCGCAATATTCGCCATTGGAGGACACGTCGGTGTCGCCGATATTCTGAATGTGAGCGCTATAAAATACGTCGTACTTATCAGCTTGCGGCCCGCTCAACCGCACCGCAAATCCTTCAATTCGTTTCGCTTGACCCCTAAAACCCGCCAATTCTCCCTGGCTGAGCCAAGGAGTGTCGCCAACACCTTCGACGTGAGCCATGTACTCGACATTTAAGCCGGGAATTGGGGGATCGATATTAATTTGAAATCCTTCGACGCGCCGCCCTTGACCCTTAGAACCCGCGTATTCTTGAGAACCGAAAGTTCGATCGCCAATTCCCTGAATGTGCACCAAAACTTTGATTCCCAAACCGCCCTCTACTGCCACCGGTTGTTGAATGTCCCGAGGTGCCCCAAAAACAATGTTCCCGGAACCGGTTGTCTGAAGAGACTTAGGTACTTCCACGCTGGGAACAATAATTACCTCGTGCATGGGGACAGAAGGCGCGGGGGATTCCAAAATCTGGATCTGTGGCGCAACTGTAACTTGTTTCGGTGCCACATTTCCTGACGGGATGACAATCACTTCTGGCAAAGGTTCGGCGCTGATTTTTTGTTCTGGCGCTGGTTTAAATGCGGGTTCGACTTTTGCAGGTGCTGCTTTTACCATCTCAGCAATGGTTAATTTGCCTCTGGAAATGGCTACGGCTATTTGTTTGCCAAAAGCGGCGCTGACTGTTTCTTCGAGAATTACCCACTGTTCGTCGTCTAATTTGTCTTGCTGTTCCACCAGGGCGAGGACTGCTGAAACTGGGTGTTTGCCGCTGACTAAGGATTCTGCGTCGGAATGCAGTTGAGTTGGGGTGGATTCGGAAATCGCGCGCTGCAGTTCGCGGGCTCTGGCATGAACTGATTGTAAGGGTGCGAAGTCGCTTTGTTCGCGGTGGGCGATCGCCAATACTCGATCGATCACTTTCAATGCTGCATCGCGAATTTCTGCTTTACCTTCAGAAGCGGAGGCAGTCTCGACTAAGTTTTGAATGTCTTTGAGGGAAGTAATTTCCCCCGGTGCGATACCGGATTTGTTGAGATCGAGAGCTTGTTTTTGGACTGCGGCAAAGTTGCGACTGTAGGCGGCAACTTCTTGCAGCAAGCTGTCGGAGGGAGGAAGGCCGGAGTCTTGCAGTTGTTTTGCTGCCATTGATAGGCGATCGGCCAAATTAGCATAAGTTTCCGATAGTCGGGCTATTTGTTGTAGCAAATCTTTATGTGGTGCTTCCATATGTCTTGCAGTAAATATTTAACTTGCTGATTATAGACGTTGAGCGTCTTCTGAAGGTAGAAGGCAGTAGTCAATGGATTTTAGATTTTAGATTTGAGATTTTAGATTGAAGCCTTGACCGCACGGATAAATTCGGGGGCTCCTTTATCGGATACAGGTTTTTTATTTCTGGACGGATGAACCCGGGGGCTTGTATCCTAGACGCTTTCGGTCATTAGGATCGTCAATTAAATAATTTCCCTTTTTTCTTGTGGGACGGGCTCTTAGGCCCATCCCACAACAGTCATGAAAAGTGGATTTTATTTAATTCTCACCCTTAGTCATTAGTCCCAGGGAAGAAGAAAAATGCTCCCCCTCTCCGACTCCTCCACTCGGATACTCTCCGACTCCCCCATCCAGACACCCGGACACTCTCCGACTCCCCACTCTCCGACTCCTCCTCTGGTATCCCCCGCGTGATCTCCGTCACAACAGTGCAAATACTTAGTCACACTCTGCGACTCCGGCTGTCACGAGTGGCCCGTCACAATGTCACACCTATTGAGCAATAGCCGTCACTGCTGATTCTGTGAAAACATTCGATACTTAGGCTTGAACCAATAAAATCCCGAAGTGTTATGGTACTAATTCGCGACCTCGCCCAGCAAGCTCTGGCTCTGGGCTATCTAACCCTTGAAGCCGAAAATCAACTGCGGCGGATGTTAACTACCACCCATTATGACTTGGAAGACTTAAATGCTTTTATGGCTTTGCAACTAGCAGCTATGTCTGGAGGAGTGAAACAAGAGTCTCGCGAGCTAAAAAAGTTTGAAATCTTTGGCGAGACGGCTTCCGAAACTTCCTGTTAGTAATTAGTTGGCTTTTGATTAGTTAAAATTTAGTAAGGGACATTTTTACCGTGCAGGTTCGTGAAGTTGTAAAACAAGCTATTGCCGCTGGATATCTGAGTTTGGAAGCAGAAAATGAAATGCAGAAGATTTTTTCCTCAGCCAAGTGTGATTTGGAAGATTTGAATGCTTTTATGAGCTTGCAGTTAGCTGCGATGGCGGGTCGGGTGAGGCAAGAGTCTTTGGAAGTGATTAAAATGCCAAATTTCCATGATAGGAATTAATTTGTTATTCAATCATCTGGGGATATAAATATTAAGCTTTATTTAAAATAAAGGGTGAAAGCATATAATTATTGGCTGATTTATATACTAATTAATTTAAAAAATATTGGTATTTTGCTTCAAGGGGTGTTAAGCAAATTCACTAAAATTGAAATAAATATTAAAATGAAGATTTAAGTGGATAGTGAGGACTTCACTCATCAAAGGTCAGGCTGGATGACCGGATGACCAGACCTGTCAAGGCGTAGTCACAGTGTTTGGTTCGTAAAATTTGAGCATTATTATTGAGATGTTGTTTAAGCTGTTCTACCTTGAAATTGTCTGTTAAAAAACAATCAAAGTTTTGTGGGGAGTAGGGGTTGGGCGTCCTGGCTGCCCTGAATATACAATTTAAATGCGCGACAGCTTATGGTTAATTATCTATCAAATCGAGAATATTTCTCGCTCGCCCCAAGCAGAGATTTCCAGCGTTTTAGCCACTTTTTAGCCGTTGCATAATTGCGGGATGATTTTGATTGTTTTTTTGTGGAATGGGCTCTCGTAAGCTGTTGCGGCATTTAAATTGTATGTCAAAAAAAATCAAAGTCTTGTGAGGTGGGCGTCCCGCCCGCCCTGAATATACAATTTAAATGCGCGACAGCTTAGCCCGAAAGCGTGTATTTTCACCGCAGGCGGAACCCCCCACAATATATTAGTGTCAACTTAAGCTTTTAGTCCGCCAGTCCTCCCGCTTACCCGTCAGTCCGCCAGGGAATGAATTCCCTGTCGAGAGAGCAAAAGTCCTCTCAAAGAGGACTGAAGAACTCATTAGTCCTCATAGCGAGGACTTTCGCTTTGATGGAGACTCTTGTTGAAACCCGTGCTGGAATAAGGGTTTAACGTTAAGTTAACACCAATGCCCACAATAATCATCCTCAAATTGTGTAACGCTCCTTTTTCACCTTATTGACAGATATGGCTGGGATAATGGCAAACAATTTACGATCAATGATTAACTGGGGTTGGTATGAAACAGCTAATATTATTTTCCCTCCATCGACCGTAATAAAGTTAGTTCGTAGTGAGTAATTTAACCGTCATAAAACTAGCTCGTACTTCCGTCGTCACTCCAAACGTTATAACGGTTATAATACCCGATTTTCTATCATCACTGAGACTATTTCCTACGACTTCGACGCTCTAACTCTTTAATTCCTCTCAGAACAAAGAGCGACATTAAAGCGCCAATTAAGGCCAGTTGCCACAACCCGCATCCTGCAGCCGTTCCTAAAGCTGCTGACACCCAAATAGCGGCGGCAGATGTGAGCCCGTGAACTTCAACTTTGCCTATTTCATGTCGATTTTGCCGCAGGATTTCTCCGCCTCCCAAAAACCCAATCCCGGCAGCAACGCCTTGAATTACGCGCGCTACAGCATCTCCTCCGTTTTCATTTTTCCCCATTGCCAGCGGCATTAAAACAAACAGCGCACAACCCATACTAACTAGCATATGAGTTCTCAATCCCGCTGGTTTATTTCTGAGTTGGCGCTCCCATCCAATAATTCCGCCAACAAACATGGCTAGGCACAACCTTAAAAGTATGCCTAGCCAATTATCGGGAGACCACAAGTTAGCGATCGACAATGTTTTACTGCAAATAATTGATTCGGAAGATACCAATATTAGCGGAGCACGATGTCCGATCGCAATCTCACTGCCAAATCTTGTTCCGGGCGAATCACCAGCACGTCAACGCTGCGCCGCCCCAACAATACTCCAGCTAAAGCGCCGATCCCAACGCCTCCCAATACTTCTTCAGTCGCGATCGCTTTGTCGCCGGTAATGCCTGCGAGTGCAGCCGCAGCAGCAGCACCCAAGGCTGCACCTTGCGCTACTGAACCTGTGCCAGCACCTTTTTGGACTCTTTCGGTTCGGGTAATAATTCCCGAATAGCCATCAATCCGATAGCGTTGGCGGCGGCTGATAATTAACTCTCTGGCAACAAATTGAGTACCGATTTGATTGCCTCTTCTGACAGGTTGCAGTGCCCCGACTATCTGGCTGCCTCCGGGGATTAACACTCTGCCTTGAGGTGTGCGGATGTCTTGCGCTACTGTTAAAGTTAAAGGTGAAGTTTCTTCGCGGGTGACAACTATTTTGTCTTTTTCATACCTAACTGGAATTACACTGCCCGACGGAATTCGGATGCTATCAAATTGGGAAATTCTTTGTTGGGCTTCTGCGGGAGTAGCTACCACCAGCGGCGCGCTGGTTCCCACTGTAATGCCCAGTGCGAGGATTGCTGCTGTTGCTGAACGCCATTTTTGAGAAGTAATCATATAAATTGTCTCCTTGCTTCGGTTTTTGTTTACTTAGGAACGCACTACTGCTAAATTTGTTTCTGGTTTCGCATTCATCTGATGTTTTGATTATGGCAGGCTGGAATTCTACCAGTTGGGAAGATAAGGTTGATAATCAAGAAGTTGAAAATTTGGAAAAATCGAGAAAATCCCCAATACAGGGGCGATCGGGAAGATAAGGAAGATAGTCAACAGCCAGTCGATTTTAGATTTTAGATTTTAGATTTTAGATTTTAGACTTGACTCCACAGATGAATCTGGAAGCTGGAAAGTAGGTGTAAAATATTTCGCTTGTCAACAGTCAACAGTCAACAATTAATTGTTGAGAGCGTTTAAGGCTAGCAATCCAGCACCGAAAGCTGGTTCGTATCGGGGCGAAATTACCTTAGCTTTTGGGGCGATCGCACTTATGGCTGCTTCAAACCGACCTCGGCAATTTGCCTCTCCACCCCACACACCTCCTACGATCACAATTTCAAATTCTTCTGTTTGGTTAAATAGCGCTGAAATGGCTATTTTGGTTGAATAGGTTAATTCTGCTACAGCATTATTGATAATGCAGTCAGCGACGCGATCGCCCTCTGCTGCGGCTTGTTGGACAATCGGCGCTAAAGCAGCAATTTCTTTGACTCCCCAACCGCGCCCGTAAACGACTTCTACCAATTCTTCTAGGTTATTGAGGCCTAAATGCGTTTGAAATTTTTCCGCAAGCACGGTAAAATCTTCGCGTCCGTCATAGAACTTCAAAGCAGCTTGCAAACCCTGAAGGGCAATGTTATATCCGCTGCCTTCATCGCCTAAAATATATCCCCAACCGCCGACTCGTTTAGTTTTTCCTTGACGGTTTTGCCCGAAAACAATCGAACCTGTTCCTGAAATAACGGCGATACCTACTGGATAACCTGTACCGCCAGCAAGTGCGATCGCGCAGTCGCTGCTAATTACTATATTCCTGGGCAGGAACGATCGGGTTACTGGTAAAGTATTCGTCAACTGCAAGTTCTGCACTACAAATTGCACTATTTCACGATCTTTTGGACGCCCGACGCCTGCTAGTCCCAGACCAATTGCTTCTATGTTGAGATTGCTATTCGTCTCGATTTTAGCGGACAGAACTGCTCGTTCGATCGCCAATTGGATGGATTCTTTGGCTGTCTCAATTCCCAGGGTTTGATAATTGGACGGCCCTGCTTCACCCCGTCCTAAAACAAGGTGGTTGTCATCCATTAAAAGGCAGATTGTTTTAGTGCCGCCGCCGTCGATGCCGAATACGTAGCTCATGAATAATTTAGAGAATAATAGAGCAACCCAGATTAACAGATATCTCTCTATTCTACGCTTTGTACAATCAGATTAAACTGAGATGTTGTACCATTGTCAATAAGCCTTTTATGAACAGGCTTTCCGGCCTGTTCCACAAGAAAATTAATCTCCTGTGGAACAGACCGGAAAGCCTGTTCTTCAGAATGGTGCAAGATGTGAGATTAAATCGACAGAGCAATGCTAATAATAATTAAACCTAATAATGCTAACCAAACCAGATGGCGCTGACACCAATTTTTGATTGATTGCAGCCCGTCGCCGCTGCTGTAAGGAATCGTCTGTGGCACAAGTGGCTCAGCTCGATCGTGATAAAGCGTGCATTCTTTGGCAAAAGGACGCTGCGGGTAGTTGCAAGTATCGTCTTCGTGATAAATACAGGTAGCGCACAGAAATTCTTCGGGTTTCGATCGATAAAGAGGGATACCCGGATGACCGAAAGCTTTGAGGGGGATTTTGCAGTGTGGACAGGCGAGCGCTTGGGCGTCTACAGGTTGGTGACAGCGGGGGCAATCAGGCATAGACAGCAGGGTGATGGGGTAATGTGGTGGGTAGGCTCATTAGCGGGTTTTCCGAACGCCGAGAATGGGCGATCGGCTCGCCATCAGGCGGCTGGATGCTCCAAAATAGAAAGGTAGGTGTGCGCTGATGTAACTTTAAGTTTACAGATGGTTTCGCAGCGACTGCAGGCGACCTGAGCCGATCGGGTATCAAAGGGCAAACATTAGGAAAAATCTATGGATAACAATAGCAACTTACTCAAACAACTGGTAATGCTGGGCATTGGTACTACCTCTCTGGTGGCAGAGAAATTGCAGGAAGTCAGCGAGCAATGGGTCAAAGATGGCAAAATCAATCCTGAGCAAGCCAAAACCTTTGTCGATGACATGACGGAGCACATCAAGTCTGAACAGGGGAATTGGGAGACGCAGTTGCAGCGGCAACTACGGAATATGCTGCAAGATATGGGAGTCCCCCGACAGTCCGAAATGGATGAGTTGCGGGGAAGGCTCGATCGTTTGGAACGTCAGATGCGGGATTTAGAAAACCGTAACTGGCGCTGAGTTCGCTCCTCTTCTGCAAGCTTCGCTAACGCCCGCGAGAAGTTGGCTGCTATCTTGTGATAAGATTGTCACCCGAAGGCAGAAGGCTAAAAAAGGCACTTATGTAGAAGCCATTTATGTAGAATAACAAACATTTTGACTTCATACTTTTGCCTTTAAAATTATCTGATACCTGCCGTTTTTTGGTGGAAAAGTTCAGATAAAATTTGGTAGTTCTTGTTGTACTAGATGTCTTAGATATCTGAGATATCGCGGTTAAAAGTATTAGGAGGATTAATTTTGCGAGGAGTTCTAGTCAGCTTGGGAGTAATGCTGGTTTGCTTTTTGTTTTTGATAGTCGCTCAAATGGGCGGTTCTGGGTCCCAAGCAGTTGCAGCCGAATTGAACAATCTTTTACCCGAGACTGCTATTGAGAAGTTGTCAGCGCAGTCTTTGAATGAAAATAGCTTGCTAGTAGCTGATGCTACTTTACCGAAGGTACCAGCTACTATCGCTGGCAATAACATGACTGATAATACTGAGAAAACTGTTAATACTGAGAAAACTGTCACCACAGATTCAGGTCTGAAATATGTTGAATTGACAGAGGGTAAGGGGGCGACTCCAAAAACCGGGCAGACGGTTGTCGTACACTACACTGGAACTTTGGAGGATGGCACGAAGTTTGACAGTTCGCGCGATCGCAATTCACCTTTTCAGTTCAAAATTGGCGTGGGTCAAGTAATTAAGGGTTGGGATGAAGGTGTCGGTACGATGAAAGTTGGAGACCGGCGCAAGTTGATTATTCCCCCTGAACTCGGTTACGGCGCTCGCGGTGCGGGCGGGGTGATTCCTCCTAATGCTACGCTGATTTTTGATGTGGAATTGTTGAGAATCGGTGGCTAGGTAGCTCAATCTAATTCAACGTAAAACTTTTACGGTGTTTAGAAACCCGGTTTTTTTTGAGAAACCGGGTTTCTGTGTATGTTCTGGTTGATTTACGATCGCTTCGGAGATGCCAGATTGCGAAAGCAGGTATATTGGGCGTCAAATAATAGTTTGATGATTCCTGTGGGCCCGTTTCTGTGTTTGGTAATAATTACTTCTGCTATTCCGCGATCGGGCGAGTCAGGGTTATAGTATTCATCGCGGTAGAGCATAATTACTAAATCCGCGTCTTGCTCGATCGATCCGCTTTCGCGTAAATCAGACATCATAGGCCGCTTGTTTGTCCTCGCTTCCACACCCCGACTCAACTGAGATAAGGCAATAATCGGCACGTTGAGTTCGCGGGCTAAACCTTTAAGACTTCTGGTAATTCGAGATAGTTCTTGCACACGGTTGTCGCTAGTACCTTCCATTAATTGCAGGTAATCTAGCAAGACTAATCCTAGGCTTCCGCCTTGTTCTGCTTGGAGGCGGCGGACTTTCGATCGTATTTCTGTGACGGTAATATTGGGAGTATCGTCAATAAATAGTGGTAGTTCTGATAAATTGCCAATGGCTGTACTGATTGGTTCCCATTCGTTTTGACTGATTCTACCCGATCGCAACCTGTTGCTTTCTATTTTGGCTTCACTCGACAGGATACGCTGCACTAGCTGTTCTTTCGACATTTCTAAGCTGAAAACGGCAACCGGCAATTTTTGCTGTCCGGCGGCGATGTGATGGGCGATGTTGGTACAGAAAGCTGTATTGTGAACGCAGATATCGTTAGCCACAAAATTGTGTGTCTCCGGGATAGTTAAGTCGTAAACTTGCTTGTTTCCCATCGGTTCGATAGAAACTATTTCATCCCAGTAAACCTCGCTATCTGCCAGTTTTTTCAGCCATAAATTATCTAAAGCCGTTGCTAAAACTAAAAATCTTTCTCTGGACAGCGCACGTTTACCAACGTGGATATTTGAGTGACCTTTGATGTCTGCGCGTTTTGCTAAGGATGCCCAAGATTCGTTGCCTTTTGCTAATGCTAGGTATTCCCACGCCTCTACAGGAATCAAATCGCGGTTATTGTGAGATTCTTTATTTTCTAATGCTTCTTTTACTTTGAATAAGGCTACCTCTTTGCCAAAAATGCCAATTTCTGATATGAATGTTTTGATTGATTTTGCATCAGTAATATCGATTTGCCAAGCTGGTCTACGAGTATTTTTGTATTTGACAGAACGCTTTTTGAGGGCTGCAATGATGCCAAATCTCAGCAGTAGATGCTGTACGTGTCTGGCTAGTCCTTCGCTGACAGAACAGTAGCCTAGTTGAGATTGACCGCTGGTAAGTAGGGTTGCCCAGCCGTCAGTTGAAAAGAGGCGGTTGAGGAAAAGGGCAACTTGCGATCGCCGCAATCTAAACACTATGTCCGGTACGGTTTTCTCATGAGCATTTTTTCCCATCAGACCTAACTTTTCTAACCAATTTCTCAGGGGATTTTTATGACTTGTATTAATAACATCCATTCCCTCATCGGCAAGGTGTTCTGGATCTACTCTTAAAACTCTGCAAATGCCACTAAATAATTCTTGATTGGGAAATGCTATTCCTTCCACCCAAGACCGGACTAATCGCGGTGGAACTTTCAATTCTAGCGCTAATTTTTTAGAGTCAAAATTTCGTTTTAAAAGGATTAGTTCTAAATTATAACCAAAGTTTTTTATACTATCTGTGTAACTTTCTCGATCGCCCATGACATAATATTCTGGTGCGCGTCTCCCTTTATCGTTAAATCGCAGCTTAAGACCTCCGAAGCTAGTAGCAGCTTCAGCAAAATCTTGTAGTATAGCAGTATTTCCATTGGTGAAGTGTGGCGCGCTGCGTGTCAAACACCCATCGCCAATTAGATAAGCCAATAATTTAACTTCACAGTCTCGGATGGTTTCTTTACCAAAAACATTCATCCTGCGGGGAACAGCAATCTTATCGCCTACTTGTATTTCCCTCAACTGCCGCCAGCCCTTAATTGTTAAAAATGGGTGTGTAATTGTAGTTTCTATAAATCGTCCCAGTCTTGTTGTAACCCGAAATACAGGCTTAATTCCATCATCTATAAAAGCTGATGGTCTAGTTAGGTGAAATTGCCAATCTTCTCCTAATGTTAGTAATTCAGCTTGACGTTTTTGATAGATTTGTTCTATACTAGAAACAGTTCCATCACTTTCTACTATTACGGTAGAGGCTGCTTGGCACTTGCCCATCGCCGGCCTGGCTGCAACGATGATTAAATCCGATCGCTGAAAGCCTCCTGTCATAGCATCTAAGTCATAAAAACCGCACGGAATACCGGGAAGTGTGAGGCCTTCATTGCGATTTTCTAGGTCTTGAAATGTTTGGTTTAGTGTTTCGCCGATCGACACTAAATCCTGTTGCGGGCGTTCTTGAGTTATGCTGAAAATTTCTTGTTCGGCGCGGTCTAAGACTGTTTCTAGCGGTACTGCTGTCTCGTAACCTAATTGTACTATGTTGTTGCCAGCTTCGATTAATTTGCGGCGCTGATATTTGTCTTCAACTAAAACTGCATATTGGTCGATGTTGACTGCGGAAACTGTGCGATCGACTAATTGTGCTAATTTAGTTAGTCCTCCTACTTGCTCTAACTGGTTGCGGTCGGTTAGCGCAGTTGTTACCGTCATTAAATCGGTAGGTTGGCCCTGTAAAAATAGCCCTAATGCCGATCGATAAATGACTTGATGAGCGGTGATGGCAAAAAACTCCGGGCGCAGCAGTTCGGCAATTCGGGAAATAGCTTCGGGGTCAATTAAAATCCCGCCCAAAATTGCTTCTTCTGCCTCTATATTTGTCGGCATCAAATCGCTCATTAGTCAATAGTCCTCAGTCAGTCGATTTTAGATTTTAGATTTTAGATTTTAGATTTTCTGTTTTAGGTTTTAGGTTTTAGATTTTCGGCTTTAGGTTTTAGGTTGTAGATTTTCGATTTTAGGTTTTAGGTTGTAGATTTTCGATTTTCGATTTTCGATTTTAGATTTACTCTACAGATGAATCTGGGAGCTTGAACAATATCCTAAAATTGTAGGTTCGACCATCAGGAGCGTCGGGGCTTGTGTCCGTTTTTCCGGCGGGGTCATTAGTTATTATCAGTGTAAGGTTTTGTAGGAGTGCGATCTGTCGCGAGCTCGCGTTTATACCAGACTCACGCTCTCTCGATCTCGCACTCCTGAAAAAATGCTTCTTACTCTCTGCAGAGATGCTCCGGTTCTCAATCTGCAAGTTAGCGTTACTGAGTCCTTACTTAGCAGTGCTTAGTTGTTAGCTAATGACTAATGACTAACAACTAATGACTGATAACTCTTAATTACATCGGAACCACTTGAATATCAACTTCGGCAGTAACTTCTGCATGTAGTTTGATTTCAGCTTTGTATGTACCAGTTTGGCGAATTTCGGGCAGAGTGATGCCGCGCCGATCGACTTCTTGACTGGTAGAGTTGAAAATCAGTTCTGCTACTTCTTGGTTGGTAACAGTACCAAAAATCGCGTCAGCTTCGCCAACTTGCTTGGAAATGATGAAAGGCCCAGCCGATTCGAGGGCGGTTTTGCGGACTTCAGCTTGCTGCTTGAGCTCTAGCTGGCGCAGTCTTTCTTCTTCACGGCGGCGCTCTGCTTGCTTGAGAATGCCTGGAGTGGCTTTAAATCCCATGCCTTGGGGTACTAGGTAGTTGCGGGCGTAGCCTGGGGCTACTTCTACTACGTCGCCAGCTTTGCCGAGTTTGCTGACATCTTTATTTAAAACTAATTGAACGCGCTTGGCCATGATCGTGGGTTGTGGGGTTTTAACTGCAACTTTTTATAATAGCGAAGTTTTAGGGGCGATCGCAAGGGAGTTCGGCAACGGATTATGTAGCGGATGTAAGGGATTTAACGGATTTAATGGATGGATGTTGAGATTCGAGGTTCGAGATTCGACGTTCGAGGGAAGAAACAGGGATAATATTTTTAAGGGGCAAATTCAGTTTGAAATTACGCAAAACGCGGGTGCTGTAATGAGCTAAATCAACTACAGTGCCATGTCTTACCGATCGCTCAGGCTTTATTTTCAAGGCGCTCACGGGCGATCGATCGCGCTACAGTAGCAACTAACTGGGTCGAATTGATCGGCTTGGCTAAGTGTTTGTCAAATCCGGCTTGCAAAATTTGGCGCTCGTTGGCTTCTCCAGCATAGGCCGTTAAGGCGATCGCCAACAACTGCCGATACTCAGGCGCAAGCTGAGTGCGGATGCGATGGATCAACATATATCCGTCCATCTGGGGCATTCCGATGTCGCTGACGAGCAAATCCGGTGCAGTTTGTTCGATCGACTCTAGCGCCTCAGCAGCAGATGACAGGGAAATCACCTCTGCACCCGCTTCCTCAAGCACGAAAGCCACAAAATCTCGCGAGTCGAGTTCATCATCTACCACCAAAATTCTCAATCCAGCTAGGGGCAAGGATGAGAGAGCGGGACAAGCAGACCAATTGAGGGCTTCATCCTCCTGCCTTCTAGAATCATCATTTAATAGCGGTAATCTCACCGTAAACGTCGCTCCTTGACCTTCTCCTGCGCTTTCTGCAAACACCGTTCCGCCGTGAAGTTCGATCAGTTGGCGAACGATCGCCAATCCCAGTCCCAAGCCGCCAAATTTGCGAGTTGTTGCGCCATCTTCTTGTCGGAAATGGTCAAAAACATAAGGCAAGAAATCGGGAAGAATACCTTTACCCGTGTCCGTAACTTTAATTTGAGCTTGGTGTTCGATTTGCCCTAATCGAACTTCTACTCGACCGCCTTCTGGCGTGAATTTCACAGCATTTGATAACAAATTCCACACAATTTGTTGCAAGCGACTTGTATCACCGAGAACTTGCCCGACATCGGGATTTAAGATTGTTTGGATTTGAATTTTTTTAGCTTCCGCTGCTAATTGCACGGTTTCCACAGCAGATGGAATAATGGTTGCCAGATTCATTGGAGCAACATTCAATCTGAGTTTTCCTTGCAGAATCCGAGATACGTCAAGCAAGTCTTCGATTAATTGAGATTGCAGTCTGGCGTTGCGCTCAATAGTCTCAAAAGCTTTGGCACTTTGACTGGCGTTCAGCTTGCCGCCGACGAGCAGTTGCGACCAGCCTAAAATCGGATTCAGGGGCGATCGCAACTCGTGAGAAAGCACAGCCAGAAACTCATCTTTAATGCGGTTAGCTCGCTCGGCTTCCGTGCGGGCAGTTTGTTCTAATTGGAGAACTATATCACGGTCGGTTTCCACTTGTTTGCGTTCTGTAATGTCGATTACAGAGCCGATATAACCCTCAAATTGTCCGCTTTCGGAAAATCTGGGAGCCGCCGCATCGATCGCCCAAGAATATCCGCCATCCTTGCGCCCGACGCGATATTCAACGCTGTACCGTTCCTGGCGTTCCTTGGCGGTAAAAAATGCGTTCTTGACCTGTTCGCGGTCTTCTGGATGCAGCGCGTTTATCCAACCCAATCCTAAACCTGTTTCCTCAGTTTGACCTGTGAATTCATACCAGGTTTCGCTCAAGAAAGTGCAATAGCCTGTGGAGTCTGTTACCCATACCATAAAAGGAGCATTGTTAGCCATAGTGCGGAATCGTTCTTCGCTTTCTTGCAGCGCTGCTTCTGCTTGTTTGCGTTCTGTGATATCCCGACAGACAATCACTCCGCCTTTGATTTCGTTGCTAATATCAACTACCGGATAACCGCTGATACTGATCCAGCGACCTTCGGTATCTTGGCGACGGACAAATACCTCTACATCATTGACATATTCACCTTTTATTGCTCTGGCTAGAGGTAGTTCAGCGGCGGGGAAAAGGGTTTTTTGGTCTGCCAAAAATAGTCCGTAGGTGTTCGACCATTCCTCACAAGATTTTTCATTCGATAGCTGACCGAATACCCCCACTGCGGCTTGGTTAAACAACACAAACTCCCCTTGTTGGTTTGCCAAAATTAAACCATCGCCAATGCTGTCAATGATGACTTGCAGTAACTTAGTTTGTTCTTCCCGGGCGACTTCGGCTCGTTTGCGATTTGTGATTTCGCTGGAGATGCCAATCAGGCCGATGACTTCTCCCGCCTGATTGCGGTAGGGAGCTTTCATTACCAGAAATGTGCGAATGCCATCGTGAGATTCTTCGAGGACTTCTGTTTGTCCCGACTCCATAATCCGCCGATCGTTTTCCGTGACTGCGACTGCAAGTTCTGTTACTGGGTATAAATCGATATCGCGACCACCAATTACTTCAGAAGCAGATTTGCCCATTATTTCCAGCGTGGCTGGATTGGCATAAATAATCCGTCCTTCTCGATCTTTGACAAAAATGGGCGTGGGTGCTGACTCGTTAATTACGTTCAAAATCGCATTTTTTTGTCGCAGTTCTTCTTCCGTGCGTTTGCGATCGCTAATATCGCTCCAATAAGCCGTAAGTCCTTCGGCCGCAGGATAGGCGCTCACTTCTATATACATTTGGAGCGAGGGCGAGAACTCTTCAAACTTGACAGAAACTTGTTCGGAAACAACTCGATGAAATTCTTGATATGCCCTTGAATTGGATTCTTTCTCGGCGGGGAATACCTCCCAGATCGATCGACCTAGCAAGTCGTTTCTCGATCGAGAAAGCAGTTTTTCTGCTGTGGCATTAACGTAGGTAAAGCGCCATTGTGAATCGATCGCGATAAAGGCATCGGTAATACTTTCTATAATATTGCTGACTTGTTGGTTGGCCCCAGAGAGCGCGAGTTCAGCGTTTTTGCGTTCGGTGATGATTTCGCAAAAAATCATGATGCCGCCAATCTCATTAGTGTTGGTTCGCCAAGGGTGAATTTCCCAGCGCACCCAGTCGATCGAGCCATCAGGGCGGGGAAACTGCTCTTCAGGGCAGGTTTCGACTGCTCCCGCCAGACAGCGCTGGTGGATTTGTTTGAAATGATCGGGCAAATTGGGAAAGATGTCGTAGTGCGATCGGCCCACAATGTTTTGAGTGCCGAGCCCGTAACTTGCCAGCCAGCGGTCGCTCACCAGCATATACCGCATCTGGCAGTCAAACATCGCCACCCCCGCAGGCGAATGTTTGACGAACAGTCGCAGTTGCTCGGACTGTTGCTGCAGCAGATTCTCCGATTGTTTGCGATCGCTGATGTCTTTGAAAAGTATGGCAACTTTGCGGCTGTCCGGCTCAGGAGTGCGGAACGCCGAAACCTCAAACCAGCGGTTCATGGCTTCCGAGCCGTGTTCAAAGCGCAATGGTTCCCCCGTGAGCGCGACTTTGCCGTACATCTCAAACCAATAATTTTCGTGATTTGGAAGGAGCTGTCGCACCGTTTTACCTGTAGCTTGTTCGAGTCCGGTTTGTTTCACAAAAGCAGGATTGACTTCCAAAAAGCGGTAATCGATCGGCTTTTCGTTGGCGTCAAACAGCATTTCGATGACGCAAAAACCTTCGTCTAGGGACTCAAACAAAGTGCGATAGCGTTCCTCGGAACGACCCAAAGCAGCAAGAGCTTGTTTGCGATCGCTAATATCCATAAACGCCGCCACACAGCCGCGAACTGCGCCCTCTTCGTCAAATAACGGCACCGCATTCACCAACCAATCAAAGGCTACCCCGTCCTCGCGCACCATTTGAATTTCCACATCTCGCACTTGGACGCCGGAAGCCGCAGCTAGTTGCATTGGGAGTTGTTCTCCTGGAATTTCTTCTCCGTTGCGGAATCGTCTAAAGGGAAGGGTTGCGGCTTGCTCTCCGGTTCCAGAAACATTGGTATCCGGCGGCACTTTCAACATCGACTGGGCAAATCGGTTAGCGCGAATTACTTTACACTGTGGGTCGCGGGCGATCGTAATGCCAACGGGTACAGCATCAAGTATCGATTCCAGTTCATTGACTCGTCGCTCTAGTTCTTGGTTGAGCCGTTCAATTTCTTTTTTAGTAGCTTTGCGATCGGTAATTTCTAGCACCGTCACATTCACTCCCAAAACGCGATCGTCCTCGGCCCTGAGTGGATAGACACTCAACAGCCAATCGCGATCGACTCCCGGCTGTGCTGAGTTCGTCCTGCTAAGTTCGAGCTGTTGAAGTGGAACTTTAGTTTCAATAACTTGTCGGTAAAGTGGCTCTAAATCATCTGCCATTTCTGGCAAGATTTCGCGCAATGTTTTGCCGATGTGGGCGGCGGCTGGAACTCCGTTTATTTCTGCTAGCCGATCGTTGATGCGGACAAACCGCAACTCGGTATCGAGGAAGCAAAGTCCGATCGGCGCACTAGCATAAATCGCCTCGATTTCTGTTAGTTGTTGCTGCGAAGTTTGTGCTTGTTTAATTGAATCAGCCCGATCCGCTTTCTGCTCGGTGACATCTTGAAAATAAACGGCAAGTCCCGATGGGATGAGATAAGCTCGTACCGCATACCAAGCATTGAGTGGCGGATCAAAAAATTCAAAACTCACCGTAATTTGTTCCCGAACAGGCAAGATGCCTGTTCCACAAGAAGAAAATTCATCTTTTGTGAAACGGGCATCTTGCCCGTTCTTGAGAATGGTGCAAGATGCGATCTCAAACAAACTGCCCACTGATTCGGGAAACTCTTCCCAAATGCTGTTGCCAATCAAATCTTTCGAGGGTCGATTCAGCCACCGCGCCGCTTGCGAATTGAGGTAGGTAAATCGCCAGTCTCGATCCAAAGCAAAGAACCCGTCCGAAATACTTTCGAGGGTGTCTGACAGTTGGGCCGCGGGCGCGTTACAGACTGGTTCGGGTTGAGGCTGAGCGATAGGAGTGAAGGTTGTTACTACCGCATAGGGAGTCGATCGATCTCCCTGAAATAAAGGTTGAGAATTGAGCGTCAACCAAATCAATTCTCCCTGTGGCCGCTCAAAGCCCATGATGACATTTGAGGATGGTTGCCCGGTTTGCAGCGCCACCATCGCCGGATGCGTCTCGCCGGGAAAATCCGAGCCATCTTCACGCAGAGTCTGCCAGCGACTGTTGATTGAAGTGCATAAGAGCATCTGTTCTGCTGTCATCCCCAACAGCTCCTGGGCGTGACAATTGCACCCCTGAATGCTACCATCTGCCAATTGCAGAACCATCCCTACATCAGTTGGCAAAGGCGGGGCTGGGTAAAACGCTTTGTTAGAATCCGTTGAAACAGAGGGGTCGATTTTTGCTTGGGGTTCAGTATTGCGTGGGTTTTGCATCGGTTTCTAACAACGATCATTTTACTTTTGGAAAAGCAAATCGCGCTCAATAATAGGGAAATAACCAGAGGAACTTTTGACTTGAGCAGGGTGACACTTCAAACCTAAGATGGATGTCGATCGTTCTGCGGTAATAATATCGATATCTAGACAATTTATTTTATCGTAGAGTCCCACGTCTGAACCATTTGCGGGATTCGGCAGAGGCGACGGGGAATTTTCTGGCTGTTTCAAATACCAGGTTAGTCCGTCTCATCAGTTTTCCGTGTTGCTGCATATTACCCATTGCTGTTGCTGGTTTTCGCGCGAACAGATGGCACTTGCACACAGATAAATAAGTAGATTAAGCTGGAAAATAAATAAGCCCTCTCTTGCAGCGAGTGAAACGAAGCAATCGCTCTGGTTACGCCCGCGTTACCTTCTGTTACATTGTGGTAAACTTTATTTGCGCCTACCTACTTAAAAACCCGGTTTCTTTGCGTAAACCAGATGGTAAATTTAGGCAAGGTTCTGTTCGTCTCAACGGTAAACGGGCGATCGTATTTACCCAATACAGGGCAGCCTGCTTCCTCCCGTGCCGACGTTTGTGTCAAGTTTGACCGCGCGCCTTTTACCTTTGTTAATTTCACAAACTTAATCCTATGCACATATTCACCGCCGGCGATCGCAACTATATTCTGGGGTTGGCAGCACTTCTTAAGTCTATAGATTTGAATGTTAGTAAATCGGGACAGGAGCAGGTAAAAATTACCATTGTATCTACCGGCATAGCTCCACAGCAAAAGGAACAGTTACAGAATTGCTGCAAATACCAGATTGAATGGCAAGAATTGCAATCTAGTTACGACCAACTTCTTTCTCTGTCAGGTTCTAAACTTGCTTACGTTAAATTGCAGCCTGAAAAATATACCAAGGAAACAGAAAGGCTGATTTGGCTCGACAGCGACACGATCGTTCTGGGAAGTTTAGAGCCACTGTGGAACCTCGATCTTCAAACAATGCCGATAGCAGCCGCACCCAATGTCTGGGGAAATACGAACAATTCTCAAGATCGAAACCCTTATTTCAATACGGGTGTTTTAGTTTACAACATGAAGCTTTGGGAGGAAGAGCAACTGTCCGAAAAGTTGATGGAAAACGCTCGATTAAACCTTTGGGGGGATCACGATCAGGGTGCATTAAATTCTGTTTTAGCGGGAAGGTGGAAGCAATTAGACCAAATCTGGAACAACCACAAGACTGATGATATGTCAAGTAAAGTGATGCACTTTATGTCAAGACCGAAACCGTGGGAAAGCTCAACCCCCAATCAATTATGGCTCGATATGTTGTCTCAGACACCGTTTAAGGACGAAGTGGAAAAAATTCCCAAGAATTTTAATTGGTTGTCGAGATTTAAGATAAAATACAGAGCATTTGGCCAGTGGTTGAGGGAACCGACAACCAAGTTTAAGAGTTACCTGAAGAAACAAAAACGTTAAGGTCAATCAATTTTAGATTTTAGATTTTAGATTTTAGAATTGAAGCATTGACTTGCGCGAGATGAATCACGTGGCGGGTATCCTGGATGCGAGGGGGTCAAAATTGGTCTTTCATGCCGCGCAATCGAGCGAAGGTTTGCACTGGATCGGAGGTGTTGGTGGCTGATTGGAGGTTGGGAAAATCCCAGCGCAAAAATGGGTTTGTGCTTTTTTCGATGCCGATCGATGATGGTATTGTAGGTTGCGATCGACTGCGCGCTTCCTTGACTTCGGCGAAGCGCTGCTGTAAATCGGGATTGTCGCCATCCACACTCAAGGCAAATTGCAGGTTGTTCAGCGTGTATTCGTGGGCGCACCAGACTCTCGTACTATCGGGCAGGTTTCGGAGTTGCCGCAGAGAGGCTAACATTTGGGCGGGAGTGCCTTCTTTGAGCCTGCCGCAGCCGCCGGCAAATAAGGTGTCGCCGCAAAACAATTCGCCGGTTTCGCTGGGGTTGCTGGGGGGGAAATAGTAGGCGATGTGAGCTTTTGTGTGGCCGGGTAGGAAGAAGACTTCGGCGGTTCTGTTGGCGAAAGAAACTCGATCGCCCGCTTGTAAAAACACTTGCTGTCCGGGTATTCTGCCTCTATCTTCTGCGCCACCATAAACTTTAATTTGGGGAAAGCGATCGATCAGTTCCTGATTGCCGCCTACGTGGTCGCTGTGGTGGTGGGTAATGAAAATTGCGGTTAATTCGGCTCCGAGCGATCGCAGTTGCTCTAATACTGGCTGCGATCGTGCTGGATCGACGACTGCTGCGGTGTGGCGATCGGGGTCGTGCAGTAAAAAAATGTAATTGTCGGACAGTACCGGAAGCCGATAAACCTGCATAGAAAAGTGCCTCTCTCGGAAAAATATTATATAATTAAGTTACTCTGAACGCTATCCGAAGGCTGATTGCAGATTTATTAAGTCCGCATATCTATCTTGGGATGTAAAACTTGGGATGTAAAACTTGGGATGTAAAACTCGGATACGTTATTTCTGCTGTGCCAGCAAATTGATTTGCGGTCGAGTACGCACCATTTTTGAGTCAATAACTACAATCGGCTTTAACTATTTTGGCATAAAAGCGATCGAATAAATGCGAACATCTCACAACAAATCAAACTTAACAATTTCTCAAAAAGTCGATCGGATTGTAGCGTCTGGTAAGATAACTCGCAGGGAACACTTAGTTTTGACTTCGGCTATCCTGTCAGATGATAAAATTTCAGAAGAGGATCGACATCAAATCAATCGGATATTTGATTATATCCAAATTGGTCGCCTCAAGTTTATCGATTGAAAACAAAGACTTGCACAGTCAGCATCTATCTGGAGTATAAAAAGCGTTTTTTAGGAGTGCGATCGTCCCGTCGGGCACAGCAAAGCCTATATATTTCGCTTGAATTCTCCGGCTCACGCGGAGTGTGAAGGCGTCAGTTGTGGCAGTCTCAAATTAACAAGGCTCTTAGCAATCCCAGCTACAAAAACAGGCAGAATAAAATGAGTGCAGACAAACCAACTATTTTGGTGACGGGCGGAGCTGGATATATTGGCTCTCACGCAGTATTAGCGCTGAAAAACGCCGGTTACGGTGTGGTGATTTTGGATAATTTAGTTTACGGTCACAGAGATTTAGTAGATCGGGCTTTGCAGGTGGAGTTGGTAGTTGGCGACACGAACGATCGCACTCTTCTCGATAACTTGTTTGCTACGCACAAGATTGATGCGGTAATGCACTTTTCGGCTTACGCTTACGTGGGCGAATCTGTTACCGACCCAGCTAAATATTATCGCAACAATGTCATCGGCACTATTACGCTTTTGGAAGCAATGATCGCTGCTGACGTGAAGAAATTTGTGTTTTCTTCTACTTGCGCGACTTACGGTGTACCGCAGAAAATCCCGCTCACAGAAGACCACCCGCAAAACCCGATCAATCCCTACGGTGCTACTAAGTTAATGGTAGAACGGATTTTGTCGGATTTTGACGCTGCGTATGATTTCAAGTCTGTTTGTTTCCGCTATTTTAACGCGGCTGGGGCTGACCCGAACGGGTTGTTAGGAGAGGATCACAATCCAGAAACTCACCTGATCCCGCTGGTGTTGTTCGCGGCTTTGGGTAAACGAGATTCGATCGCGATTTTTGGCACGGATTACGATACTCCTGACGGTACTTGCATTCGGGATTACATTCACGTTAACGATTTGGCATCTGCTCACATTTTGGGATTAGAATATTTGCTAAATGGTGGCAAATCAGATTTTTTTAATTTGGGCAATGGGGGCGGGTTTTCGGTGAAAGAGGTGATAGAAACGGCTCGCCAAGTGACTGGAAAAGAGATTAAGGCTGTTGAGTGCGATCGGCGTCCAGGAGACCCGCCTGCTTTAGTTGGCAGCAGCAAAAAGGCGATCGAAATCTTGGGTTGGTCTCCAGAATATCCCGACATTAAGGATATTATCTCCCATGCTTGGCAGTGGCATCAAAAGCGTCACACTTAGCATAAAGTCAAATAAAAAAAGTGCAAAAATTGAGTCTAAAATAATGTTAAACAGTCACAAAGATTTTTGTTTTTGCACCTTAGCTTTTGGGAAAAAGTATTGCGAATTAGCCAAACAACTAGCAGCAGACTTAGAAACTCATTCTCTAGGGACGATGCTAGTTGTTTGTACTGACTACCCAAATGACTTTCAGAATTTGACGAATGTTTTCGCTTTTAAAAAAAGTCGCGAAGGTGTAGATTATTGTTATAATGATAAACGATTTGCACTAAAAAAAGCCTTAGAATTATTCCGAGTGGCAATCTTTGTGGATGCAGATACAAGAATCATAGGAAAAGTGCCGGAGAGAGAATGGATGTCAGGAATTACTTGTAAAGGGTTTATTCCCATTCTAGAACATCCACCTAATCAATCTTTGCCAGGTAGAAAAGAGGCAATTGATAAATTAGCAAAAAAGCTAGAAATACCATTGGAACCTGTAAGTTTTGTTCAAGAAAATTTGTTCGTAATTGCGAGAGACAATGGGAAAGAAATTCAGTTTATTCAAGAATGGGGAAAGATTGGAAGATTTTTTGAAGTGCAAAAAGTCAAAACAAAAGACGGTAATCCCATTGGGTTAGCAACTGCTAAAGTTGGGTGGAATATTCGTAATGACGGGTGGCAGGAACTCGCTCAAAGTATGGAGCATTCTTTTGCTCATTGGGACTGGCAAAAAAATCAAGTAAGAACCTTTTGGGATAAAGTTTGGGATAAATTGCAGTTTGAGCATTGGCAATATCTCTATAGGTTATTAAAAACACAGTTAATTGCCTTATTAAATTTCAATTTTTACTATCGCTAGAGAAAAGAGATGTATAGAGGATTTATCACCATTTTAATTGGATTGTACTCATTTCAAGACTGCATACATTTTCTAGCTTCAGTCAGGAAGTTTCACCGCGAACCAATTATTATTTTAATAGATAGAGTCCCTCTAATTTTATATCCTTTACTTCAGGTGTTTGGAAATGTCATATTGAAACCTGCACCGTCTCACGAAAATCCTGTTTTAGCGTCGCGGCTAGCTAAGCTGGCTTTGTATCAACAATCTCCTTTTGAGAAAACTATTTATCTGGACTGCGATATTTGTTTGCTATCGCCAATATATGAAGTTTTTGACTATCTTGATGAAGTAGATTTGCTGATAACAGAAGATGTGCAGCCTGCGATTGCTAAAGCTGCAAATTTATTAAGAGTCAAGCAGGATATTCTGTCAACTTTGCAGTCTGTCGGGTTGCCGCTAAATGAAAATAGCGTTCAATACAATGGCGGATTTATCGGTTTTACGAAAAGCAGTAAAACTCAGGAATTGTTTATAAACTTTAAGAAATATTTCGAGATGGTAGTGGCGCATCAAAATGTGCTACTGTTGAAAGACCAGGGAGCTTTTGCGGCGGCTGTTGAATCAGTGAAACCGAAAATGACAACTTTGTCCCCGGTTTACAACTACTTGGATAAGTGGAAAGATGTTTATACGATCGACAAACCGATTAAAGTAATGCACTGCACTTATCCTTACCGCCCTCAGTACGCGAAGAACGTGACGCGATCGCTCTTTACTAGAATAGTCGATCGCACGGCTAAAATATTTTTACCAAATCAACTTAACAATCCCTGGCGTTTAAAATAATTAAAGTTTGTTGGCAAACTGCATCAAAAGCAACAAAGTTTTGCCCAAACACAAAAAAATTAGCCTCAACATATCCGAAAATTTACCTAGAAGAATTATTGCTGGCTTGAATAACAGTCTTGGGTTCATTATTGTGTTTTTTTACCAAAAGACGCGTTGCTGCCCTTTCCCGTGGTTAAAAACCTGGTTGCTTTGGTCGGGAGTGCGTGAGTCCCCATCGCCTTGACAAAAGCTCGGTTAAGCAGGAAAATTAAACAAATGTTTTAAACAAAATACTCAGTGAAAGTTTCATTAGTAGTGAGCGATTTGTCAGGAGGAGGTGCAATTCGTGCTTTTTTATTAGCTCAAGTCTTGATAGAGCTTAAATGTGATGTAGAAGTTGTTGGATTTCAGTTTGGCAAGGAATTGTACGCTACTCCTCCCAGAGACATCCCGGTATGTGCGATACCGGGGAAAAATTATCCGGGGTTTTTAATGGATGCTCAAAAACTTTGGAAAAAAATAGATGGGGATATTATTTATGCAGTTAAACCTAAACCTACAAGCTTTGGATTATCACTGCTAAAAAAACTGGCGACTCGCCACTCTATAATTTTAGATATAGACGACTGGGAACTGAGCTGGTACGGGGGAGATGAATGGCAATACCGTCCCTCTTTCAAACAACTTTATCGAGATATTTTTAAACATAACGGTCAATTGAGAGAACCAGATCATCCCCTCTATCTCAAGTGGATGGAAGGTCTCATTCACCGTGCGGATGCAGTCACCGTTGATACTGAGTTTTTACAACAGCGTTTTGGTGGTGTATATTTGCCTAATGGTAAGGATACTGCAATGTTCGACCCTGCTAAATACAATCCTGAATTGAGCAGACAGCGTTACGGCTTGTCCGGGTATAGAATCTTAATGTTTCCCGGTGCGCCGCGACCTCACAAAGGTGTTGAGGATGTTTTGATGGCCCTCGAACAGTTAAATGAACCCGATTTAAAATTAGCGATCGTCGGCGGGAGTCCTTATGATGATTATGATGATAAACTTGTGAAACAATGGGGACGTTGGATTATTAAACTGCCAAGGTTTCCAGTGGAGACGATGCCGTCGGTTGTAGCGGCGGCTCATGTTGTCGTTGTTCCTCAGCGAGAAACTCTCACAGCCGTGGCTCAGTTTCCGCTCAAGCTGACAGATGGTATGGCAATGGCTAAGCCTGTTTTATCTACGCGAGTGGGGGATATTCCATCAATTTTAGGAGGAACGGGTTATTTAGTCGATCCGAGTTCTCTCGCTCAAATTTCACAAAAAATTCAATGGATATTTCAAAATTTGACAGCGGCTAATTTACAAGGAATGAAAGCTAGGGAAAGATGTGTGAAAAAATATAGTATTCAAGCAATGAAACCGATACTTTCAGAGATAATCGCAGGTATGTAAATGTTATTTTAAAACGACTCAATGGAGGAAGAAAAGCTGGCTGTTATTAAAGAATATTTTAAGATGCCGTACTGTTTAGCTGGGAATGCTTCATGTCTGCCAATAAGCTACTCCTAAAATTTGCCAGACGATATCCCGGCAGGATTCTCTTAACTGTGATGCTGGGCTTTTCTGGCGCTTTATTCAACGGTATCAGCACTACTCTGATTGTACCAGTGCTTTTAAGTTTTTTAGAGGAAACTATCGAGCTGCGGGGTGCTCCACCTCTAATTAAAACTTTGATGTATCCCTTTGAGGGAATGCCCGGAAATCAGCGTTTAATGTTGATGACCGGGGCGGTTGTGCTGGCAATTTTTTTAAAAAATGTTGCGAGTTATATCAATACTTTAGTAGCTACTTCTCTGACGCGCTCTCTGACTTTTGATTTGCGAGAAGCAGGTTTGCGGTTGTTGTTAGAAGTAGATTTAGATTTTTACTCTAAAACAAAAGTCGGGGATTTAATTAATAGATTGGGCGGAGAGATTGGTCGGACTGCTAGTGCAGTTGGTACGGCCATCGGAATGTTTACTACGTCAATCACGGTTTTGGTGTTTCTGGGCCTGCTACTTTCTATCTCGTGGAAACTGACGGTGACAGCTACAGTTTTGCTGGCGTTAGTTGCTTGGGCAAATCAATATATTATTAACCGTTCCAAGCATTTTGGCCACCTGCTTTCTGAAATGTCGAAAGATTATTCGGTTAGGGTGCTGGAAACCATTACGGGGATTCGGCTCGTCAAGTCAACTGGGAACGAGGAAAGGGAGTATCAGCGGATCAAGTATTTAATTCAAAGGCGAGAACAAGCGGATTTTCAGGCTCAGGTAAATTATGCGGCGATCGCCCCAATTAACGAAGTTGTTAATTTGATAGTTATAATTCTGATTGTATTTATAGGCCGCACCATATTTGCGAATGAGATAGAGTCTATTGCTACAATTTTATTAACCTACTTATTGGTACTTTTTAGGTTAATTCCTTTAATTTCACAGTTGAATAGCGGGCGCAGTCAATTTGCTAATACGTCGGCTAGTGTAGAGGTGGTTAATGATTTTTTGAGCTGCGAGGACAAGCCATTTATGCTGAACGGTTCTGTGCCTTACACTCATTTGCGATCGGGAATTCATTTTAATAAAATATCTTTTAGTTATCCCAATCACAAGAATTTAGTTCTGCAAGGAATTGATTTATTTCTACCTCACGGCACTACTTTAGCTTTGGTAGGAACTTCGGGTTCTGGCAAATCAACTTTGGCAGATTTACTGCCGAGATTTTACGATCCAACTGAAGGTCATATCTCGATCGATGGTAGAGATTTGCGCGAATTTGAGCTGAAAAGTCTCAGACAAGCGATGGGTATTGTTAGCCAAGATACGTTTTTGTTTAATGCTTCAGTGCGCGAAAATATTGCTTACGCTAGGCCTCAAGCGACTGAGGAAGAAATTGTGGAAGCGGCGAAGGGAGCTAATGCTTACGAGTTTATCCAACTGTTGCCGGAGGGGTTGGATACTCAAATTGGCGATCGGGGCGTGATTTTATCGGGAGGGCAGCGTCAGAGAATTTCAATTGCTAGAGCCCTGCTGCAAAACCCGGAAATCTTAATTTTAGATGAGGCAACGAGTTCGCTGGATACGGTTTCGGAAAGGTACGTACAAGCGGCGATCGAGAAATTGAGTTGCGATCGCACCACCTTAGTCATCGCCCACCGCCTCTCCACAGTCCAAAAAGCCAACAAAATCGCCGTGATCGATCGCGGGCAAGTAGTAGAAATGGGTTCCCACGAAGAATTGCTAGCAAAAGGAGGATACTACACTCGCTTGTATTCAGTGCAATTTGCCGAAGAAACCGCTCGCGATGAAGCTCTAATTAGAGGTTCTTACGAAATTCGCACCCGCCTGACTCCCATGATAGCTTACCTCAAATTGCTAGTAGATGAAATGGTAGACTCTCCCGAAGAAAGAGACGAATTAATCAGAGAATCATTTCATTCTGCTGCTAATATTTTCACTACTTTAGAATTTATAGAAAATACTATTAAGCGTCAGGCAGTTAAAAAGTAGTCATTAGTCAACAGTCTGCACAGTCAACAATTACCAATTACCAATTACCAATTACCAATTACCAATTACCAATTACCAATTATATCATGTCCGGTCAATTAACCATGATTCCTGTAGGGGCGGGTTCACCAAGATATTGAATAAAAACGGGAAAATCTGTAAACCCGCCCCGGCCTTTAATCGCGGTCAATCGATCGGACATGATATTACCATTTACTAACTACCAATTACCATGTCTAAATATTATGTATTTTTTACCAGAAATATCTTGCCGCAACCCAATGTAGCAAGCTTAGTTCAAGTTGCACACTCTGCCAATGCCGCAGCAAATCTCGGTTTACCAGCAGTTTTGGTATATCTCCGCAAAGGCTGGAGTGCTTTGAATCCAGTTGATTGGCTTTTTCCTTTTCAACCCAGGAAACCCGATGACAAACTTGCCAAAATTTACAATATTCAAGATAAATTAAAAGTAGCAGATTTACCGATGCCGTGGCCGATCGACCTTTGCGACAGCAAGTGGACGAGTGCGAGTACAATAGTATCAAAATACTACTTACCGATTCACCTGCTTAAATCGACTCAAATTGTCCACAGCCGCGACTGGAACTTTGTCAAAGCTGCCATTAAAAACGGTATTCCCGCTATCTACGAACAGCACCACCATGAAAACAAGCAATTTGAATCAGAAATTATCCGCAATCCTCTGTTTCAGATTTCCGTAACTGTTGCCCATACTGTCCGAGACAGCATGATTAAGAATGGAATGCCGCCGGAAAAAGTAATTACACTGCACAATGGTTTTAACCATTTGTTTCTCGCGAGACAAACAGAAGCAGCCCAGAATTGGCGACAGCAATTATTAGAAGATGACAGACGGCATTTAGCAGTTTATGCAGGGGGACTTTACCCGTTTAAAGGTGTCGATATGTTGGTGGATGTGGCTAAGGAATTGCCGCTGGTTCAATTTGCGATCGCCGGCGGTGATTCATCCCAAGTAACAGCCTACCAGCAATTAGCCAAATCCAAGCAAGTTAACAACATTAAATTTCTCGGCTACCTCCCTCAAAATCAACTAGCTAGCTTGCTGCAAGCAGCCGATGTTTTGACTCACCCGCACTGTTTGACAGAAGCCGCGACATTCACATCTCCTTTAAAATTCTTTGATTACATGGCATCGGGAACCCCGATTGTAGCGACGGAGATTGCGTCTTTAATGGAATTTAAATCGGGAAATATAGCAGCAACTTGGTGCGAACCGGATAACCCGCACCAGTTCGCGCAAAGCATTCGAGATTGTTTAACCGAATATCCGAGGAAAACCGAAGGTTATGCAGAAACAATGGATTTTGTCAAGCAATTTTCGTGGGAAAACAGGATCGAGAGAATTATGGGTTATGTGGATCAGCAAGTGCGATATCCGATAATTCAAAATTCCGTAGGGGCGGGTTTTACCAACAATCATCGCCTCAAATAAACAATCTCATAAACCCGCCCTGCCAAAAGCAAAAACCACATTTAAAATCCGTAGGGGCGGGTTTTACCAACCATAATCGCCTCAAATAAAAAATCTCATAAACCCGCCCCGCCCACACGCAAAAACCAGATTTATTATTAGATATGAACCCAAAAATCATCGGCACAATCACCACCTATCCAGGCATGAGTCAAAGCGACTGGCTGTGGCAACAAACCTCCCAAAACTTCGGCAACTGGGGCAACATTCAAATGCTCGCCAACCACCCCGAACCAGACTTTTTACTCATGTATCAATTCGACTTTCCCCAACCTTCCAAACAGCAATCCTGGCTCGACAAAATCCGCCGTCCAAGCCCCAGAAATCCCGAAAACGACATTCGAGAAAAATTGCGCGGTGTCCCCAAGGAACGCATAATTTACCTGATCCGCGAGCCGCCATTACCAGAAGTAATTGAGATTACCAAAGCCAACTACGAACAAGCCAAACTTTATTGCGGTTACGTTTCCGGGCCCGACGATTTCGCACCAAAACCCGATTATATGCCCGCGATTTGGTATCACTCTAACTCGTTTCGAGAACTAGATGAAATGCCGGCGCCGCCGAAAACTAAATCCTGTTCTTGGATTACTTCAGGTGTTAGCCGCACCGCCAATCACCGCCACAGATTAGACTTTATCAAATTGCTGCAAGCACAAGAATTAGACTTTGACCTTTACGGGCGAAACTTGCCAACTTGGGCGCGCGGAAACGGCACTATGAACAATAAATGGCACGCCGTCGCACCATACTATTACAACTTAGCTATTGAAAATTATGCCGAAAACGATTGGTATGTCAGCGAGAAGCTTTGGGATGCTTTGTTAGCTTGGTGTTTGCCAATTTATTACGGCGGTTCGGCGGCCGATAAGTTGTTGCCGGCGGGGAGTTTTCTGCGGCTGCCGAGTTTGGATGAGAAAGGAGTAGAATTTATTAAAGAGGTTGTAGCTACGCCGGATTATTGGCATGAAGCGAGGGAAAAAATTGCTGAAGCCAGACAAATCATTCTCCACGAATTAAACTTGCTCAATTGGCTGTCTAACTTTGCATCTTAGGAAATAGCGCCATGACAGAAAACCAAAATCAACCCAGAGAATACGATGCCGTACTCGGCGGTCAAAATCCTCCCCCCATAGGTGCTGCTGTTTTAGGTGGGATTCCCGGCGTTAAGAGTCGTTTGGCTTCACCGATTCTTGAGGTAAAAATTGCTGCACTATCTGAAGCGCTCAAATATGGAGATGCAGGTTTAGATTTAATAATTGGGGCACTGCAAGATGGATCAATGGCGGTGAAGTTTGCCGCCTATTCGCTGCTGAGAAATAGAGATGAGGAGAAGATTCAACAACATTTACGTAGCTCTTTTGAATTTGATGTTATCGCAGTCGATGCTACAGGAAAGGAAAACAGCCGTAGTCAGTTCTTTGCTCGCTTCTTCCCTGAAGACTTAGGGAACTCAGTTGTGCTCGAAATGGTATCGATTCCCGACGGGGTATTTATGATGGGTTCGCCAGAAACAGAAGAAGGTAGAAAAGAGAGGGAAAGTCCGCAGCATCAAGTAAAAGTACCCGCTTTTTTTGCTGGTAAGTATCCCATCACCGAAGCACAGTGGCGAGCAGTGATGGAAAAAAATCCATCGGTTGTCAAAGGTGAAAAACGTCCTGTAATAGGTGTGTCGTGGCAAGATGCCGTCAAATTCTGCGACAAACTCTCAGAAAAAACCGGGAAAAAATATCGCCTCCTGAGTGAAGCAGAATGGGAATACGCCTGTCGTGGGGGTACAACAGGGCCATTTCATTTTGGGGAAACCATTACCATAGAATTAGTCAACCATGACAAATACCCTGCCTACGCAAACGCTCCCCCCACAGACTCTTATCATCGCAGCCGAGAAACAACGGATGTCGGGAGTTTTACCCCCAATGCCTTTGGACTGTACGATATGCACGGCAATGTTTGGGAGTGGTGCAGCGATACCTGGCACGAAAACTATAACGGTGCACCAACTGACGGAAGTTCTTGGGAAACTGGCGCAAATGATAAACGTATGCAGCGTGGCGGTTCCTGGGAATATTCTGCGGTATATTGCCGCAGTGCCACTCGTCTTAGATATTCGGCTAGCTTCCGGGCTATAGACGTTGGTTTTCGCGTGGCTTGTGTTTTAGCGTAGTCTCTCGTTTTCGGTTTGTAGTATCCGGCGATGATTTTTATGTCTTGTCATTTTTGCCCGATGCCGATAGACTTTTATTTGAAAGCTTTAAATCGTGATTAATCGAGCGGACACGATATAATTGAGCAACTATATATGAATGGAATTTGCACGCTAGCCAACGATACAGTTTACGACCAACTAATTGCCTTGCTCAACAGTATTGAAGTTATCTTAGGCTCAACTATTCCCGTCTGTATTTATCCTTTCGACGACCAAATAGAGCAAATCAAAGCAGAAATTGTCAACCGTCCCAACGTCTTTATTTATGAAGATAGCGCATCAATCCAGCGATGGGATAAATTCATGCAAGCAGCCGCACCAGAGCGTTTGAATCGCAAAAAATTCCGGCTTTACGGCGCACATCGGCGCTTTTGCGCTTTCGACGGCCCGTTTGAAAATTTTATCTATATGGATGCGGATACTTTGGTGATGAATTCCCTTGATGCGGTTTTTCAGAAGTTAGAGGAATCGGATTTTGTGGTTTATGATTTTCAATTTCGAGCTCCAACTAAAGTATACAATATTAAGTCGCCGAAACTGCTCGAAGTTTTTGAGCAAAATCGGATAGACTCGGAAATATTTTGTTCGGGATTTTACGCCAGCAAGCAAGGATTGTTTGAGCAAGATACTAGGGAATGGCTGTTAGCTCAACTGCAATCGGGCGAGGCGGAAATTCTCTATAAAGGTGCGGGAGAACAGCCGTTGCTCAATTATATGGTGATGAAAACGGGGATGAATAGCTATAATTTTGCTTATAGCCTCCCGGATGGCGAAAAAACTGGGTGCAGTGTCACTTCTAAACATTTTGAAGAGCAAGATCAGATTTTGTACGACAAGGGAAACCGACTTACTTACATTCATTATATTGGTGTGCCGCCGGATTTAATTCGGAGAGTTTGTGCGGGGGAAAATATTGAGTTTCCCTATCGCGATTTGTTCCTGCATTACCGCTATCTCCGCGAACCGTCAAAGCGTCCGATTTTTGCCCAAGCGCCCAAGTCTTATACTGAGGTTTCTGGGGCGAATTTGTTAACCAGGGTATTGAGAAGGTTGAGGATAAATGTATGAATCGCGGTATTTATATTGTTGCGAATGATAAGGTGATCGAAAGTGCGATCGCCCTTCTAAACAGCATACGTCTGTACAATTGTCAAGTACCTGTTTTTCTGATTCCCTTCGACGACAATTATCAGCAAGTCGCAGCCGCACTCAGCAGTCTCCACGGTGTGCAATTGTTCCCAAATCTGGAGTTTGTGGAACAGTTTACCAGAGAAATTGGCCAAATGTTCGATCGCAACTTTTTAGCCCTCCCCAACAAAATGCGAAAACTCGCCGCCTGGTTTGGCCCCCTTGACGAATTTCTGTACATCGATACCGATATCATCGTCTTTGAAGATATCGCAGCCAACTTAAACAAACTATCAGAAGTAGACTTTTTTTGCTGCGACTATCACCACCTCAGCGAAAAACTGCGAAATGTATTTTCACCCGCTGTAAAAGAACAAAATATCTTTACAGACTCACAGCTTCAAGATGTATTCAACAGCGGCTTTTGGGCTTCGAGAAAAGGAACGATTACAGAATCGCAAATGTATGAAATTTTGCAAGAATGTTCGCAGCATCGAGAATATTTTGACTTTACTCAAAATGTCACCGATCAACCTATACTAAATTATATCATTCTTAAACTGATTCCCAAACGCTGCAACCTGGTTAAAGATTCAGCAACCGAACCTGGAAGCTGGGCTGGTTCTAAACATTTTCAAGAAATAGATTATGTTCTTTATGACAAAGGCAAAAGGTTAAAATATATTCACTGGGCTGGAATACCGATTAAATCGGGTAGTCCTTATTGGCAACTTTGGAAACATTATCGTTATCTCAATGAGGAAAAACCAAATTTAGTGCAAAAAATATTTCTGGCTTTCAGTAGGTGAGGATAAACTCATATGTTGTATCATTATCAACAAGCTTGGAAGAACAGGCAAGATGCCTGTTCCACAATTCCTAAATTTGGTGGTGTTTTTGACACCAAACAAGCTTGGAAGAACAGGCAAGATGCCTGTTCCACAATTCCTAAATTTGGTGGTGTTTTTGACACCAAACAAGCT
>NZ_JAUBOR010000030.1:0-15933 GCF_036700305.1 Microcoleus sp. Z1_A1 | reverse complement strand
TGGAAGAACAGGCAAGATGCCTGTTCCACAATTCCTAAATTTGGTGGTGTTTTTGATGCCAAACAAGGTTTGAATGAGTATAATTCTTCAATCTAAAATCTAAAATCTAAAATCTAAAATCCGATGACTGATGGCATTTATATTCTGGCAAACGATGTTGTTTTCGACCACTTAGTCGCTTTATTGAACAGTCTCGAAGTCAACGGGGCAAAAAATATTCCTGTTTGCATCATTCCCTATGATGACAGAATGAAAAAAGTGCAAGTAGAAATTGCAACTCGTCCTCATGTCACCCTGTTTGAAAATACCGATTCCATCATTTTATGGGAAGACTTTGCGACTCAAGTTTGGAAAACTCATGCAAAAGCTCAAAAAGTATGGAAATCTCAAGGTTGGGAACCAGTTCAATGTTTGGAAATGCACCGAAAATTATGTTGTTTCGACGGCCCTTTTGATAAATTTATCTATTTTGATGCAGACACTCTGTTAATGGGTTCTCTAGATTATATTTATCAAAAACTTGATGATTTTGATTGGGTAGCAAACGATTTTCAATACAAATCCGACCTCAATTATATATTTGATTTGTCCTCCCCCAAATTACCTCAAATTTTAAATATTGACGGACTGCAATCTCATACTTTTTGTGCGGGTTGGTTTGCGTCAAAAGCGGGGGTTTTAAATCGAAATAATTGCTCTCAATTTTTAGAAAAATTAACATCAGGAGAGGCGGAAATTATGTCTTTGCGGGGGGCTGACCAATCTTTACTTAACTATTTAGTCGCCCGCAGCAAAATATCTTTTTACAACTTTGCATATGCTGAACCCGAACAGGTAACGGGAAATCATTGGTCTTCTCAATTTGATGTGATAGATGATGTTTTATATGATAAAGGACGGCGGCTTACTTATTTGCATTACATGAGTATTTCGGCTGCAAAGTTTACTCGCTTGTGTGCTGGTGAAGATGTGGAGATTCCTTACCGAGATGTATTTCTGCATTACCGCTATTTGAATTCGTCGGAAACACAGCCAAAACTCGTGCCTCCAAATGTGTTGGTTCGCTTGGGGAGAAATCTCAAAAGTTGGGGAATGAGAAAACTTAATAATGTTCAATTTAAGTTGCGGAATTTTGGGGATAAATAGTATCTAACTGTACAAAGACTGAATCCACTCCCATTCGCGCCTCAATCCTTCTTCTAGAGAAACCTGCGGCTGATAACCTAAGATTTTCTTGGCTTTAGACACATCTGCGCTAGTGTGCCGCGCGTCTCCCCTCGCAGCTTCGGTAAAATCTATGCGAATAGGTCGATCGACAATCCTTTGTATTGTATCAATAACTTCCTTCAAAACCACCCGACTTCCCCCACCAATATTAAAAACTTCCCCCGCAGCTTCAGGAACCTCAGCCGCCGCTAAATTCGCCGCAACGCAATCGCTGATAAACGTAAAATCCCGCGTTTGCAATCCGTCGCCGAAAATAGAAATCGCCTCATCAAACAAAATCGACTTAAAAAACTTGTGAAAAGCCATATCGGGGCGCTGTCTCGGCCCGTAAACAGTAAAATAGCGCAGGGAAGTAGTCGGAAGACCAAAATTTTTGTAATAAAGCCCACACAAACGTTCACCGGCTAACTTCGTAATTCCGTAGGGAGAAACCGGCTGCGGACAAGCGTTTTCATTCGTGGGAAAAGATTCAGCATTGCCGTAAATTGAAGAAGAAGAAGCATAGACAAACTTTTGCAATCTTGGCGCATCTTTTGCCGCTTCTAACAATACTTGAGTGCTGTTAATATTGCGTTCCGTATAGCTGCGAAAACCGTCGCCCCAGCTAGCACGAACTCCTGCTTGCGCCGCCTGATGAAATATCACCTTAGCATCAGATAAAAGACCACGCCAATTTAGAGACAAAATATCGCCTTCCACCAATTCAAAACCCGGATACTTTTCAAATCGTGCAATATTCTTGCGCTTGAGATCCGGATCGTAATAATCGTTGAACTCATCAACACCAATTACCGTCTCCCCTCGATTTAAAAGAGTTTCTACTAAGTTAGAGCCAATAAATCCCGCCGCACCTGTAACAATTAAAATACTCATTCGATTTTAGATTTTAGATTTTAGATTTTAAAAATTTTACACAAATTATTGCCTAACTTGTCATCTTCTTCTTTGTCTTCCTCTGCGTTCTCTGCGTTCTCTGCGGTTCAAAAAGCATCAAATAGGATAATCCTAGATAACTATCAACCCCCTTCCTTCTGATAAAAAGAGGTTGATAGTTAACTTTCATTGTTCAAAAGAATCTAAATCCAGCGCTTGGGAACCTCCGCGTTCTAACTCGATCAAAAGCTTACCTAGCTGAGTCCAAACTAGCCAGCCAGTGAGTACCGTCAGTGGCAAAGCTAGGGCATAACAAAGTAGTTTGGGGAAGCCAAAAATCTCCATCCCCGAAGCTAAAAATACACAAATACCGCCCGCCATTCCCAGAAAAGGTATGACCAATTGCAGCCTTGGCAGGTTAGCCAAGGTGCGAGTAGAACGATTTTTAGACCATTGTTGTACGGATTGTTTGAGAGTTGCTTCAAATGCTACGCCGGAAGCCATACCTGCTAGTAATCCAGCCGACATTAAAAAATAGGGAGGTTCTGGAAAATAATACACGAATAATTCCTTAATTTGGGTAATTGGAAATGGGGAATGGGGAATTGGGAATTGGGAATTGGGAATGGGGAATTGGGAATTGGGAATTGGGAATTGGGAATTGGGAATTGGGAATTGGCAAGAGTAGAATTATTTTTCTTCCTTCTTCCCTCTTCCTTCTTCCCTCTTCCTTCTTCCTGACATCCGTTACATCCGTCGAGCGAATCCGTTGCCGAACTTCCTTCTAATTAAAATCGAGTTAGCGCGGCTGCCCCTGCTGTGGAAAACTCCGTCAAAGCGCCTAGAGCAACGTTGAACAGGCGACTGGGCTGCAAATCTTCCTTGACTAAGTTCCACAGGCTGCGAACTTCTTCGGTGTGGATTCGATCGTCCTCAATCAAAGCTAACATTAGCTGGCGTCTCAAAAACGAGCCTTCCTCGGACAGCAAAAATTGCAAGCCTAGTTGGGCGGTGGGGAGCAAGTCGAAACTGCGATCCGATCGGGCGATCGCGATCATGTCCTCTAACCTGTTCCACTGGAATTTGCCATCTTTGAATAATACCTCAATCAGACGCCGCCGCAGAGCCGGAGATTCTCCGTTCAACAAACGTCGCGCTACATAAGGATACGCCACCTCGACTATCTTGAAATTCGGATTCAGCGTCAGGGCCAAACCTTCTTCTGTCACCAGAGAGCGAATAATTAAGGCAAATTTCGCCGGCACCCGGAAAGGATAATCGTACATCAACTCCGAAAACTGGTCTGTAATCGTCTTGAAGTTAAAATCTGACACCTTTTCGCCGACGATATCACCCAGTACAGATTCCAACGCCGGGACGATCGGCATAATATCTGTATCTGGAGTCAAAAAGCCAAGTTTGACAAAATCCTTCGCTAATTGTAAGTAATCTTTGTTGATCAAATGAACGACAGAATCAACCAAAGTTTCTTTAGTTGTTTCTTCCATCTGATCCATCATCCCAAAATCAATGTAAGCCATGCGGCCGTCCGCTAAGGCAAACAGATTTCCCGGATGGGGGTCAGCGTGAAAAAATCCGTGTTCCAGCAACTGCCGCAAACCGCTGCGGACTCCGACTTCAATTAAACTATCGGTATCCAAACCTGCGGCTTTAACACTTTCCATATCTGTCAGCTTGATGCCGTCAATCCATTCAAGAGTCAGAACGCAATTTGAAGTATAGCGCCAGTAAATGCTCGGAACTTTTACTGTCGGGTCGTCGGCAAAATTTGTAGCAAATTTCTCGGCGTTGCGGCCTTCATTGATATAATCAATTTCCTCGAACAATTTGATACCGAATTCATCGACGATCAAACAAAGGTCGTGACCGAGATTCAGCGGCAGCAACGGGCCCAACCATCCAGCGGCCCAGCGCATTAAGTAAAGGTCAAGGCTCAATACGGGCAGCAAATTCGGTCGCTGAACCTTGACTGCTACTGCTTCCCCGGTGAGGAGGCGAGCTCGGTAGACTTGACCGAGACTTGCCGCGGCGACAGGTTCGGGGGAGATTTCGCTGTAGGTTTCGCTAATTTTGCGATCGAGTTCCGCTTCAATAATCTCGAAAGCGCGCACCGAGTCAAACGGCGGCAATTGATCCTGAAGTTTGATCAATTCTTCGAGAAAGTCTTTGCGGATCAAATCCGGTCTGGTAGAAAGGGCTTGGCCGACTTTAATGAAAGTGGGGCCCAAGCGAGTAAGTATTTGTCGTAGGTGGGTGGCCCGTTCCGGCTGGTGTGCTGCGACTTCATGCTGCCAACTGTCCCACAGCATCCCCAGAACGAAGCCTGCAAAAGACCAAATAACGGTAATTGCGCGCCAAATTGCTTTCCAAGGACGTTTGCGGTAATACTGAGCGATCGCTTGTGGATCGTAGCGTCTAGCCTGAGTGAATTGATACTGAGGCACTCGTTTATTTTCCTCTTATCTTCTGAAAATTACAGGTTAAATTGAGAATTGGGCATCGGCCATCGGGCATCGGGCATCAGGCATCAGGCATCGGGCATCGGGCATCGGGCATCGGGCATCGGGCATCGGGCATCGGGTATCGGGGATTAGAAGTCGAAAGTTCCAACATTCTTTATTCTTTATTCTTCCTTCTTCCTTCTTCCCTCTTCCTTCTTCCCTCTTCCTGAAATCCGTTACATCCGTCGAGCGAATCCGTTGCCGAACTTCCTTCTTCATCATTGACCGATCGCACTGCAAGTTTTAGGCGAGCGGAAAATGCACCCGTTCGAGGCGGATTGCTAGCCTAAATTTGTTTCTTTTCATTAAATATAGTACATAAAAGTACAAGTGATCGGTCAAAATACTTAACAGCTCTCCCTGACCCAGCCCAACAACGGATACCGTGCTACGTACTTAAGTCGTGGAGAGATAAAAATTTTAGACCCTAGTTCAAGATCCCAGATTTATCTGTGGGGTAAATCTAAAATCTAAAATCTAAAATCTAAAATCGACTGACCGCTGCACATTCTCACACCACTGCAACCCTGCAATTCTTTTCTCCTCCTGCATTTCCCTCGCTGATGCCATCGCGCCAAAGCTACCGGATGCGATCGGCCTTTGCCAAGCAATCTTTCAGCCCATAAATCGTCCGCTCTTGTTGATCCCTCGACAGTTCCGGGAACATCGGCAAAGACAAGACTTCGCGACAAACTTGCTCAGCCTTTGACAACTGACCTGCTTGATAACCCAAAGATTTGTAAACAGGTTGCAGGTGCAAAGGTAACGGATAGTAAACCATCGAACCGATGCCAGCTTCCTGCAACTGAGCCCGCATCCAATCTCGAAAATTGCCAGAGGGATTTTGGGCGTCTTCTGGAGTTGTCAGCCGGATCGTGTATTGATTCCAAACTCCTTTTGCTTCGGGCAATTCTTTGGGGATGGCAACTCCGGGCACGCGGGAGAGAAATTCGCTGTAAAGTGCCGCTTTCTCCTGTCGCTGCGCGTTCCAACTGTCGAGATATCGCAATTTAATGCTGAGAATCACCGCTTGCAGGGCATCTAAACGGCTGTTGTAGCCGATTTCTTCGTAGAAATACCTAGAAGACTGTCCGTGTTCTTTGAGCACTCGCATCGAAGCTGCGAGGGCTGGATCGTTTGTCGTCACCGCGCCACCGTCACCGCAAGCGCCTAAGTTTTTGGTCGGATAAAAACTGAAGCAGCCGACATGGCCAATGCTGCCGACTTTTCGAGACTGCCACTGGGCCCCGACAGACTGGGCGCAATCTTCAATTACGGCTAAATTGTGCCGAGTCGCAATTTCCATCAGCCGAGTCATGTCTACCGGTTGGCCGAAGATGTGGACGGGCATAATTGCCTTGGTTTTGTCGGTAATTGCCGCTTCGAGGAGCTCGACATCCAGATTAAAAGTCTCGCTGTCAATATCGACAAATACTGGAGTGGCGCCGACGGCGCTAATTGTCTCAGCCGAAGCAAAAAAGGTAAAAGGAGTGGTAATCACTTCATCGCCAGGGCCAATTTTGAGAGCTCGCAAGGCCAAAATCAAGGCATCGGTGCCGGAGTTGCAGCCAACGCACTCGGAAACGCCGATGTAGTCGGCGAACTCTCGTTCAAAACTCTTGACGGCCGGGCCGCCTACGTAGCCGCCAGAGGCAAGCACTTTTTGCACCGCAGCGGTTATTTCGTCGCCAAGGAGCGCGTATTGGCGGGTTAAGTCGAGGGGGGGAACATTATTCACTTTTGACACCACAAATTTCAAGCATTATCAAAGCAAATTCTTGCAGCAAAACTGTTTCTCAGAAACCTTTATTCAAATATCTTATATTTGGACAGGCAAACAATCACATTATCGAAAGGGTGGGCCGGTGTTAATTCTGCTAGATTTTACTGATTTGGGTTGGGCTTTGGGGATGGTGGCGATCGCGATCGGGCTTTCGGCGTGGCAGGGATTGGGATTGGAGGGGGCGATCGCGATCGCCGCGGGGCGCACCCTGATCCAGCTAATCTTAGTCGGGTACGTGCTCGAAGTTATATTTGACCCGGAGGGGAAAAATCCTTGGCTGGTTTTAGCAGTTTTAGCAATCATGCTGACAACTGCTAGCATGGTTGCCAGCAACCGCATCAGCAAAAAAATCAAGAACTTACTGCCCTTAGTTTGGGGTTCAATTTTGATAAGTACGGCCTTGACTCTTGCCTATACAAACTTGCTAATTTTGCAACCTGACCCTTGGTACGAACCGCAATACCTGATTCCCTTAGCGGGTATGATTTTGGGCAATGCCATGAACTCCGGGGCGATCGCGGGCGAAAGACTTGTCAGTACAGTTAATAGCAGCCAGTTAGAAATAGAAACCCATTTAAGTTTAGGTTCGACGCCGCAGCAAGCAGTAAAGCAGTACCGCAAAGATGCGATAAAAGCTGGATTAATCCCGCTTTTAAATACAATGACGGTGGTAGGAATCGTAACTTTACCGGGAATGATGACAGGTCAAATGCTGAGCGGTGTCAGTCCTCTCGATGCAGCATCTTACCAGATTTTGATTATGTTTGTGTTAGCGCTGGCAACTGTAATCGCAACTCTGCTGTTGACTGAGGGATTGTCCCGGAAGTTTTTTAATCAAGATGCACAATTGATCAAATGGTAATTGGGAATTGGGCATTGGGCATTGGGAACACCAGATAGAATATAAATTAACCCGAATTATCGTAGGGGCGGGTTCACCAACATCTCCGATAAAAATGATAAATCTCATAAACCCGCCCCGCCCAAATGACTGATAACTGACAACTCATATAATCTGTACATAAATATCTAGTCGGGGCGGGTTTAGGGAATCTAGGACTGACATTAAAGATTGTCGGTGAACCCGCCCCTACAATAATTATGATTGATTTATAGGACAAGATATCGGGATAATTTACCATGATTAAAACTCCAAATCAACCAGTAACTTTTGAAGAATTTGCGGAATGGAAACCCGAAAACCGACGTTACGAACTGCACAAGGGAGGGATTATTGAAATAGCCCAGCCACCGGGAAAACATGAAGAAGTTATCGGTTTCTTAGCCTCGAAATTAACTCTTGAATTTGTCAGGCTAAACCTGCCGTACTTCATCCCCAAACAAGCATTAGTTAAGCCGCCGGAAAACGAATCAGCCTATTCGCCCGATATTCCGATCTTAAATCGCCCCAACTTAGCATCAGAACCTTTATGGCAAAAATTCTCTACTGTGACTCAAGGAGCATCAATTCCGCTGGTTATTGAAGTAGTTAGTACCAACTGGCAAAATGACTACATCAAAAAAGTAGGCGAATACGAACTAATCGGGATTCCTGAATACTGGATTGTGGATTATCTCGGTTTGGGCGGCCGCAGGTTTATCGGGAATCCCAAGCAACCAACGATATCGGTTTATCAGTTGGTTGATGGCGAGTATGAGGTGAGTTTGTTTCGGGGAAATGATAAAATTGAGTCGTCAACTTTTCCAGAGTTGAATTTGACGGCACAACAAGTTTTTCAAGCTGGATTGATTGCGGAGTAACTCAATACCCTTGCCAAAATCTATTTGTTGGGTTAGCCGCGGTTAAATATTTACCTATTGGTGGCTTAATTGAATTGCCGCGGTCAACCAACCCTACAATATGTTCAAATCCCGGCTACTTCGGTTCGTGGCTCCCAATCCGCTTGCCTTCGCCATCGTACACCTGCATCGGGATTTTGGCGTTTTCGGCGATCGCCTCCAAAGCTTTTTGCAACGTTTGAACGTGGTTTTCTACAGCTTGGCGAGTCTTCACAGCATTGTTGTTGTTTGCTTGAATGAAAGTTTGTTGCAGTTTCTGCACGTAACCTGGAGTCATCTGCACCGCAATCAAATCTTTGCTAACAGTATAGTCGCAAATCTTGGGGTTGCCTTTGCAAGTTCTATCTAAATCCGTGCGGGCTTTTTGCAGGTTCCTTTCTTCCTGCAACTTTACTTCTGCTTGCTGCAATGAAGCTGTGTAGGAAGCGATCAGCGGTTGGGCTTTCTGAGAATAGGCAGTTGCCGCCGGCACTTGCTCCGCGTAACTCAAAGCTCTTCGCCAGGATTCTGATGCTTTAAACCAGGCGTTTTTGCCCTCAAAAATTTGAGCTTCCGCTGCTAAAGTCACAGCTTGAGTATAGGCATTTTCCGAAATTCCTTCGACATTTTTGCGCTCGCGAGCTTCGGAAAGTTTGGTTTCGTATTTGGGAACTAACAGTTTAGCTTGTTGGTAAGATGTCGTGTTCGTGGGAATTTCTGATAGGATTACGAGGGCTTCTTCCCAACCTGATTGCACTTGATCCCAAGTCTCGGCTGTCTGAGCTACGGCTTCGCGAGCTTCTGCTATTTGGGCTGTATTTTTGGCGGCGAGCAGCGTTTTTTCCGCTGTTTTCTCTGTGCTTAACTGCCGATTTCCAGTTGCTACATTCTTCCGGTACTCCTGCTTTTTTTTCTGAGCAAACGGATAAACTGGACTGTCTGCGGGGATTTCTCCGAGTTCGGCGATCGCACTTTGCCACAGAGCTTGCGCTTCCTGCCCCTTCTCGGCAGAATAAGGCGGATTTTGGGTTTTCTGGGCTGCTGACTGTGCGAGGCGCGCTGCATCGATCGCAGAGTTTAAATTCTGATTTTGCGAACGATAGCTTTCCAAGGCGCTTTGAGCTTCACCGCGATGAATTGACCAGGAGGGAATCGGTTCCAAAAGGGCGATCGCCTGTTTTAACTGTTTCTGCGCTTCTTGGGGGCTGTTGGCAACTTTTGAGGTTTTCAGCGTCTTCGTCGAATTCTCGCTCAACTGTTTGGCCTTAGCTAAAGCACTACATTCTCCGATGACGCAGGGGCGGCTCAGCATATAATAACCGCCTGCCAAAACTAGCGCGGCGACACTGATGATTCCTACTGCAGCCAGCATCGCAAACGGTGACTGCTTGGGTTTTTGGGCAACTGTTACCGCTTCCATATCCAGCGGATTGAAGGGATTGTCTGCAATATCTGCCGGGATTGCTTGCACGCTGAAGGCGATCGGATCGGAATTGCTGGAACTCTCAGAAAAATTGGGGAAATATTCTTCATCCCACGCATCTTTCTCATCTGTTTCTAACGGTATCTCCTCCTCTACATCCGCCGTCTGTACCACATTTTCTGTTAAGACTATCCCCGTTTCTTCAGCAGGGGGATTCTCGGTTTTTTTGAACAACAGCACTGTTTTTGGTTTTGACAAAACAGGGTTGTGCATGGTAAAAGAATGGAAAGCATAAGGCTGTTTTTGCCCGGTAATTTTTAGGCAAAGTCCAATCTGTTGAATAGATTCTGGTTTTATTTCGAGAATTGCTGCTTCTAGCACCGCAAAAGTCGGTTTGGCTTTGAGAACTAAACTGCGCGGGTGTTCTCCCACAACCGTTAAAGATTCATCTCGAAAATCGCAACTAATATAAAGCGGTAAGTTTTTAAATCCGGCTGCTTGCAAGTGTTGCTGCAATTTTACTTCTAGAAGTTGGGCGTTGCTTTGGATCGTTGCTGCTGTCATATTTTCTCCTCTGTCTTATCTCACAAGTTTCGATTTTAGATTTTGAATTTTAGATTTTAGATTGCAGAACAGTCGGGTTTTTTGATTAGGTTGAACTTGGGCATCGATTCATTCCAAATCTTAACTCGGAAAATTCAAGTTGCCACAAAATCTTAACTCTCAAATCTCAGCTTGCAAAGCCTGTCCATAACTTTCGCTGTAATAAACTTGAGTCACGTCAAAACGCCCGCCATATTGTTTGAAAGGTGCGGCTGCATAACCAAGCGGCAGCAAACAGCAAACATCTACTTCTTCGGGGATTTGAAAGGCTTCTTTCACCTTAGCGCTGACAAAACCTTCCATCGGACAACTGTCTACCCCAAAACTTTTAGCCACAATCATTAAGTGGGCTACTGCAAGCATTGTATGTCTGTTTGTCCAAGCTTCTAGGGAGTCGAAGCAGGGACGGTTCTCGAACAATTGCGGGATTGCTTGTCGCATATAACCTGCTAAATTGTCATTCATTGCGCCTGTGGTTTTGCCCAATTCGATGACGGCTTCGGTGTTTTCGGGGCTGCCGGCGCGCCGATCGCCACAACAGATTAATACTACTGGGGCTTCTACCACTTGGCGCTGATCGAAGGCGCAAGTTTTTAATTTTTCTTTGCTGGCTGCGTTTTGAAGTACGATAAACCGCCAAGGCTGCAAGTTGTAACCAGAGGGCGATCGCACTCCCAATCGCAAAATCTCTGCCAAGATTGCTGGGGGAATCGGATCGGGTTGGAAGCTGCGCGCGGCCCGCCGGCTTTCGATCGCCGTTTTAACATTAATTGAAGGTTGGATTTCAATTGTCATGGATAATTGGTAATTGGTAATTGGTAATTGGTAGTTGGGAATTGGGTATCCGGTATCGGGTACTGGAAGTTGAAAGTTACAAGTTCAGTCCTGGACGAATAACCTAATTATTTAGGGTGCGCCGTGGGCAGCTTACGCCCATTAGGAATTGGGAATTATACCAGTTCCCAAAAGGATGCAACTCTAAAGAATATCCCAACCATTATGCAGTCATTCCCAATTTTTTAATCGAAAATCGAAAATCGAAAATCGAAAATGGTATCATCCCAAGCCCAACTCGCGCTTGAGCAAATTAATCGACTTAGATCCGATGTAATTTTCGGAGCAGATCAGTTGCGGGGGACGAATAATATCTTCTCTAGCCGCATTGATGGCAGCTTTAACTGTAGCAAAACTCGGTTGGTCGCAAAAAATTGTTCTGGCCGATCGCACGATCGAGTTAATCTTGTACTCGTCTGAAACCAAGGCCGTCATCACCAGCAAATCCTCTCCCCGGATGCTGTGGATGATGACTTCGGTCGATCGTAGCATTCCCGGACTCAGGCTAACGAGACCCAAATAACTGTCTTTCGGCAAACCCCCGACTAGCTGGATTTCCTGGCTGTAGTCATAGATGTCTACGGGAATAACTCGCACTGAACGCGGTGCCGAAATCGATTCTGCTTCTCCGATAAAATATCGACTCGTGATCACAGTTCCCGAAGAGATTTGATCCAAAAAAGTACCTAGCTGTTCCATCGGCACTAACTGTATGGGAATACGGAGAGCTTGTTCGAGTTCTTTCGCCATCAGTTCACCCACGCCGATGTCTTCTGTGGGGGCTGTGACGACCACGCGGGCGCTGCACCTGAGCCGCCAGTCAATTTCGGTCAAAAATAATTCCCTCGCTTGGTTGAGCGTACAGCCCTGTTCCAGCAGTTGATCGATACTTCCTTGTACTATTTTGTTAGCCAGGGGATATTCTTCGAGGATCGGAGATTTGAGTTTGTTGCCTACAACTTCGTTGCCTTGAGCGCGGACGTAAATGCCCGATCCTGCTTGGGCTTCTACGAGTCCGGTATTTTCGAGCTGGCGGTATACTTTGCTGATGGTGTTGCGGTGCAAACCCGTCTGCATGGCTAGCTGTCTGGTGCTGGGCAAGCGGTGTCCGGGCGGAAATTGTCGCGAGGCGATCGCAAACCTGATTTGATTGAATAGTTGGGTGGATGCTGGAATATCGCTATCGGTTTGAATATGAAATTGAACCATTATTAAAGGCTCCGACGACTTCAACTTAGTATTTTTATAACGTCGAGTACCGCGCCTAGGATTGCTGCGATATCTCTGTCTATAGCATAATCTTATTTGGCTGCTCTGCTGCAGCCGTTCTGCCGAGCGGGCGATCGCCCCGAAGAGGCGATCGATCGCAGCCTGCAGAGTTTCCTCAACAATCAGGTACTTTCAACTCTTAGCTTTATTTACTCTAGAATTTTGAGATCGCTTACTGTTTTTCTACCCGTCAGCAAATAAGTTTGCATTTGCCCTTTACCTTTAATCTCGATCTCGCCACGATCTTCAAATTCATATTTATCCTGCAGTAAGTCATAAGTATAGTGGCTGACTTGAATGCGGCCTGTTATGCCGTGAGATTCCATGCGGCTGGCTGTATTTACCGCATTTCCCCACAAATCGTAAATGAATTTTTTAGTGCCGATTACCCCCGCTACCACCGGGCCGCTATTAATCCCGATGCGGAGGTCAAATTTCGCGTCTAGCTTCACATTTAATTTCTCAATTGCTACTAGCATATCCAGCGCCATTTCGGCGATCGCCTCTGCGTGGTCTGGACGTTCAATGGGAATACCTGCTGCTACCATGTAAGCATCCCCGATCGTCTTAATTTTTTCTAAGCCGTGCTTCTCACTCAGTCCGTCAAAAGCTGAGAAAATTTCATTCAGCAAGTACACTAATTTAGTGGCAGACATGGTAGTAGAAATTTGGGTGAAATTCACCAAGTCAGCAAAAAGAATTGTTGCTTTTTCAAACTTGTCTGCAATTACCCCCGGTTCGTGCTTCAACCGAGTGACAATCGGTTCTGGCAAAATATTTAGCAGTAAACTTTCAGTTTTTTTCTGTTCTTTCCTGAGTGCATATTCCATCTGCCTGCGCTGAGTTATGTCGTGAAAAAACACAGAAATGCCGTCGTGAGAAGGAAAAACCCGCACTTCCAACCACACTTTTAAAGGACGATAATATTTTTCAAAAGCCACCCCAATTTGTTTGGCTACAGCTTCATGATACTCTTTATAAAAATCCGAATTCGTGAATTCGGGAAACTCTTCCCAAAAATTTTTACCGTAAAGTTCTTCCGGCGATCGATTCAAAAATTGCGCTGCTTTGTAATTGACGTAAGTAAATCGCCACTGGGGATCGAAAGCAAAAAAAGCATCGCTCATTGCTTCTAAACAATTGACAATTTGCTCGTCAGTAGAGCGGAGTTTTGCTTCTACTTGTTTTTGCCTCACCTGCGCGCGCTCTAATTTAGCCAGATTAATTCGCAACTCCATTTGACTAATAATTTGCCTTCCTAAAGTCCGCAGCGCTTCTAGCTGTTCTGGGGTGAGATTACGAGGAACTGTATCTATCGCGCACAAAGTGCCGATCGGATAACCATCAGGAGTTACTAGCGGGGCTCCAGCATAAAACCGAATATTTGGATCGGAAGTTACTAGCGGATTGCCGACAAAGCGATCGTCATCTAGAGCATTGGGTACAACTAGCAATTCGTTGGGATTTAAAATAGCGTGGGCGCAAAAAGCTAACTCTCTCGGAGTTTCTGGCGCTTCCAGACCAACTTTGGATTTAAACCACTGTCTGTTAGAATCTATTAAGCTAACTAAAGCAATCGGAGTGCCGCAAATATAAGATGCTAAAGCTGTTAGATCGTCAAAAGCTGCTTCGGCTTCTGTGTCGAGAATGTTGTAGCGGTGCAGTGCTTCTAGCCTGTCTTCTTCGTTGCTGGGCAAAGATGCAGCTTGCATCGGAGGCCGCGAGGATCTAGGTTTACGAACAATGCGTGGAAGTATTAGTGCAGCGAATTTTCTGACTTGCGAGACCACTTTTTTAGCTAATATCGAAAGACTTATTTGCCAACCTTTATTCATCTTTATCTTTTTTCACACCTGATGGAACTGCGTATGTGCGATCTAACTCGGCTCAACTTACGTATTTACCGCAACTAACTCCTCAATCTCTGGAGCTGTTGTGGGCAATTTCCCTGTCAATACTTCTCTACCCTCATCGAGGACAAGTATATCATCTTCTATGCGTATTCCGCGCACATCGGCAAATTTTTCCAACTCCTCCCAGTTCACAAAATCTTCATATTTAGCGCGATTTTCTGGGTGATTTAAGATTGCCGGAACTTGATAAAATCCCGGTTCGATCGATACTAGCATTCCCGGACGCAAAACTCGATTCAACCGCAAAAACCCCAACCCAAACCGACTGCTTCTGGTTCTTCCTTCTTCATAGCCAGCCAAATCGCCTAAATCTTCCATATCGTGAACATCCAAACCGATTAAATGTCCGATACCGTGCACAAAAAATAGCGCATGAGCATCCATGTCTACCAAATCTTCAACATTACCCCGCAAAATACCTAAATCAACTAATCCTTCCGCCATAATCCGAGCAGCTAACAGATGAATGTCTTGATATTCCACCCCCGGACTAATTTTATCAATACAAGCATCGTGCGCTGCCAAAACCACATCATAAATCGCTCTTTGAGTCGGAGAAAACTTGCCAGAAACCGGCCAAGTGCGAGTCACATCAGCCGCCCATCCCGTTGATGTTTCCGCGCCGACATCTGCTAACAGCAAATCTCCTGTTTGTAGGGGATTGTGATAATGTTCGCTGTGCAGCACTTCTCCATGCACAGTCACGATACTGGGATAGGCATAGGTCATGTTTTTGGAGATGATGACACTTTCCATTGCAGCGCGCACCCCCGCTTCAATTTGAGCATTTCGGGTTGCCACCATTCCCGCTTTGTGAGCTTCTACGGTGACAGCGGCAGCTTGACGCAATTCGGCCAAACTGGCTGCATCGTGGCTCAGGCGCAGAGATATAATTGCCTTGGTTAATTCTAGGTCAATTCCGGTTGGCGATTTGGGCGGTGCGAGAGGGCGATCGAGAATTTCACGCTGTTGCAACTGAGTCCAAGAATCCTGAATTGCGATCGTTGCTGCATTTGTAGATCGCGCTTTCAATTCGGCCATTGGGAAAGCAGCATCAGCGCCAATTAGTGCGGCAATTTCTGCTCTTTTCGGCATTTCTCCGTGCCAAAGGGTGCTGCTAGCAGGTGCGTCATCTAAGAACAATTCTAATTTGCCCGATTCTAAGCGAATGGCAGCATTTTCTAAGGGCAAACCAGCAAAATATAGAAAGTGACTGCTGGCACGAAAGGGATAAGTAAGTGCCGGATAATTGCGAGGAATGCTGCGCCCCGACCATAAAATTACCGGAAAATTAATTAAACTGGCCAGTTTTTGCCGCCGTTGGTGTAGAATATTAGTTAACAAATCATCACCTTGTGTAATTGTCATGGGTAAAAACCTATAATTTTGAGTTGGGTTTACAGTCAGCCACAAGTTTTTGCATTCTCAGCATTAAAGCCCTAAAATTCTGACGGTCAATTTGGCAGCCATTTTTGAGAAAATTCTCATCTGTCACTTATTTTTTGCTAGCATTTATAGGCTGTCTTTTTTATAGTCTTTGTCGTCATCGCCCGGATGATGTGGTTAAGCAGTAAGCCTGAGCCACAGGCAGGAAAACCGGCTGAAAGTGCTACTTTGTAGGAAATTAGCATAATAGACCTCTTGCAAAAAAGATATATGTTATAATCAGAAGTTTTAATTTTAATCGGCTAGAGCTAACTCATGATT
>NZ_JAUBOR010000029.1:12733-75892 GCF_036700305.1 Microcoleus sp. Z1_A1 | reverse complement strand
TTATTGCCCCCGCATTTATCCGTGGGGTCGCCTCTAAAATCTAAAATCTAAAATCTAAAATCGCGCAATCGATTGACGCATCTACAAACAACTGAAAAACCCGGTTTCTCGAAGAAACCGGGTTTATGAATACCCTAAAAGTCGATCGACTGGGAATTGGCAATATTTGTTATGCAGCACGCTGAGTTAACAATCCCCAGATGAAAAGTAGAACTAGCGCACCTACGACTGCAAAAGCTATGCTGGGTAGAGTCAATGCTCCGAAGGATGCTCCCCCGCTCGTCCCCAGTAAGACTTGACCTAGATAACCTCCCACTAGGGCGCCCAAAATTCCTAAACCTGTTGTTGCCAGAAAGCCACCGCCTTGAGTTCCCGGATAAATGGCTTTGGCTAGCGCACCGGCAATCAATCCTAAAACGATCCAAGCAATAATTCCCATTTCTCTTTCTCCTGAATACTTAAACTTTTCTTGTGCCTTGTCTTATGTTCTAAGAATAACAACCCCTATCCCGCCCTTACCTCTACCGCAGGGATGAACCGAAAGTGGTAGGATTTCTCATGAATCGTCGGAGTTTGAGGCTGTTTAATATCTCAAAAGACTTAACCCACTTTTTCGAGGGAAGAAAGGTACTTATGCTCAAAGCAAAAGGGAAATAGGAGAATCTTTTCTGGGACTTTTTGTGTTTTGGTGGTTAAAAAAATTACAATATTTCTGTGAAATGAGGAAAGTTTGCGCCCGATGGATCTGACTCTGTGCATGATTGTGAAGAATGAAGAGGCAACACTGTCGCGGACTTTGGACAGCGTTAAGGGTGTTGTTGACGAAATGGTGGTGGTGGATACGGGATCGGGCGATCGCACCCGTGAAATTGCGCGAGGATATGGCGCGAGGGTTTATGACTTTGAATGGTGCGACGACTTCGCAGCGGCGCGCAATGAGTGTCTCAAGCACGCCCAGGGCGACTGGATTTTGGTATTAGATGCCGATGAGGTTTTGGTACCGGAGATTCTACCTCAAATAAAGCCGGCAATTGCGAGCGATCGGCTGCTGCTAATCAATCTCATCCGCCAAGAAATCGGTGCCTCTCAATCTCCCTATTCCCTAGTGTCGCGCTTGTTCCGTAATCGCCTCGATATCCGCTTTTCTCGCCCTTACCACGCAATGGTAGACGACAGCGTGGCTGAGATTTTGCACAGGGAACCAAATTGGAAAATAGCTTCTCTCCCCGATGTGGCGATTTGGCACTCTGGTTATCAAAAAGATGCGATCGCCGCCAAAAGTAAATTCCAAAAAGCTCAAGCAGCAATGGAACGCTATATCGCTTATTATCCAAACGATGCTTATGCTTGTAGCAAATTAGGTGCGCTTTATGTAGAAAGCGGGCAAATCGGGCGGGGAATTAATTTATTAACTAAAGGCTTGACTGCGGAGGCAATTAATGATTCTATTCTTTACGAACTCAACTATCATTTGGGAATTGCATATCGCCAGCAGCAGCAATTTGTTAAAGCAAAAGAACACTATCAAGCGGCAATTAATACAGATGTGTTCCCCGCGCTCAAGTTGGGTGCTTACAATAATTTGGGCAATTTGCTCAAAGATGAAGGAGATTTGAAATCTGCTGAAAAAGCTTACAAAGCAGCTTTAAAAATTGACCCTAATTTTGGAGTAGGTCACTACAATTTAGGATTGACGCTGAAGGCAGCCGGAAATTTAGCAGATGCGATCGCCTATTACCGACAAGCGATAAAAATCGATCCCGAACACGCCGAAGCTCATCAAAACTTGGCAGTAGCCTTGCTGAAAATTGGCAAAATGCCAGAAAGTTTAGCAGAATTCAAAAGAGCGATCGCCCTTCACGAGCAGCGCCGCCCCTTTGAAGCAGAACGCCTGCGCCGGGGACTACAAGAAATGGGTTTACTTTAAACTTGTTACCAAATAATTTGTAGGGGCAATCCCACGCCCGGTTGCCCCTAGAACCGGACGGGGTAAGCACGGGGGCATTACTGCAAGAAATCGGTTCGATCTAAACTTGTTAGGATCGCGAATTAAATAACTTATAATTTCAATTGTTATTGTGGGATGGGCGTCCCGCCCGTCCACTCATGACGGGCTATAAGAGCCCATCCCACTTTCAAGAGTGGAAGTTATTTAATTCTCATTCCTTACCAAATAATTTGTAGGGGCAATCCCACGCCCGGTTGCCCCTAGAACCGGACGGGGTAAGCACGGGGGCATTACCCCTACAAACTGTAACAATTACCAGCAAAATCAAGAAATTATCTCTACTTTGCCGCTATCCAAATCGTAGCGGCCCCCAACAACTTTAAGCTTGCCCGCTTTGACTGCTTCCGCTAAAATAGGCGACGAGGATTGTAACTTATTTACATTCATTTTCACATTAGCTCTGACTGCGTTATCCCAGGCATCGCCTGTTTGACCTTTGGTCGAATCAACTGCAGGTTTAATCGCCGCCACCAAAGTGCTAATGTGACCAGGCACAGCTTTACCATCTAAAGCTGCTTTGACAGCACCGCAGCGTTCGTGACCCAGAATTACTAATAGTGGCACGCCTAATTCTAAGGTGGCATATTCTATATTCCCGAGAACCACATCGTCGAGAAAATTTCCAGCAACTCGAATATCAAATAAGTCGCCTAATCCTTGGTCAAAAATAATTTCGGGAGCAACGCGCGAATCAGAACAAGCCAGGATGGTTGCAAACGGATGTTGACCCTGTGCTACTTCTACAACTCGCGATCGAGCTTGGTCGGGAAATGTCCGTTTTTGCTCAATGTAGCGTTCATTACCCTCCATCAATTTCTTAAGAGCACTGTTAGGAGTAATGTCAGTAGGAGTAAGGTCAGAGATTGCCTCTGCCTTTGCTGCTTCGGCTTGTAAAAACGCAGGTGCCAAGCTGGCCGCCAGCATCCCTGCACCAGCCCTCAGCATTAAATTCCGTCGCGAAATCATGCTTCTACTTTCGCTTTCATTCATTGTTTGTAACTCGGTTCAATTTTTTCTATTTATACCCTAAGATATACCACAAGCTCAGCCAGACTTCTTTGATTTTTCTTTACAAGCTGCTCCGGCACAATATAAACTTCAAAAAAGTAGCCCATTTTTATTTCATTCATATTTTATTTAGTAAAGTCAACGGCAGTCATCCTTCTGCGGACAGGGATGCTAGAATGTATCTAAAACGACAATTATTTATCAATGGATCGAAATGTCCTACGTCGCCAGCATTCATATCTATCCGGTAAAGTCCCTTGACGGCATAGCAGTCAGTCAAGCAACTATTCTAGCCAGCGGAGCTCTAGAAGGCGATCGCTCTTTTGCAATCTGCGATGCAGCAGGAGAATTGGTTAACACTAAGCACAACAGCGGAGTCCGTTTTCTACGCTTATCATTTGACATCAAAAAGAGAATTGCCGGCCTGAAAATTCAAGGCACCGAACAAGAAATATTTTTTCATGTAGATAGAGAACGCTTGGCAATAGAATCTTGGTTGACCAGCTACTTCGGTTTCCCTGTCAAATTAATTGAAAACTTGCTGACAGGTTTTCCCGACAATACCGCTGCACCAGGGCCAAGCATTATCAGTACCGAAACAATTGCCGAAGTTGCATCTTGGTTTCCGAGAGTCTGCGTTAACGAGATGCGCCATCGCTTGCGAGCTAATATTGAAATAGGAGATGTCCCGGCTTTTTGGGAAGACCAACTTTTACCACAAGCCGATGAAATTGTGAGGTTTAAAATAGGGACTGTAATATTTGAAGCTATTAATCCCGGTCATCCCTGTATCCTATCTACGCAAAATTATGCGGCGCAAGCAAGCGATCTAAATTTTAAAAATATACTAACAGCCAAGCAGAAGGAAATTATGCCTGACTTGGTAAAAAAAGGGCATTTAAATCACTTTAGTCGGCTGATAGTTAACACGCGGCTCGCACCTCAACCAGCAGAAAAAATATTACATATAGGAGACGAAGTTCAAATTATCACCGTCAGCAAATCCCTATTTAATACCATTTCTGATTAGTTGTAGGTTACGAATCTGCTCAAGCCGGCGGCAACTCCAAAGTAAGTTGACCCAAAACACCAGTTCTAAAATCGTTTAACATCTGTCTCGCCGTTCGTTCGACATCTCCTTTATACTTGTCTTTTGCGACCTCGTGCAAATAATCTTCACCATTACTAGAGGCTGCATCTAATTTATACCTGGATTTGAAACCAGATAGTGATATCAACGTGTCATCAGCCGCCTGCAGCCCTTGGAGTAAATCTACCATCGCTGCTGCTACTACCTGATTGTCGTAAGCTGCTTCGCCAATATCTTCGCAAATAGCTAATTTTATGGCATTTTCTTGATTGTTAATTCGGGTTGGGATCACTCCGGGGGCGTCTAATAATTCAATTTCGTCAGAAATGCGAATCCATCGCAGCGATTTAGTTACTCCAGCTCTGCGGGCACTGTCCACCACTCTCTTCCCTAACAACCGATTAATTAAAGCCGATTTTCCGACATTGGGAAATCCCATTACCACTGCCCTGACTGGACGGGGCAGCATACCTCGATCGAACCTTCTTTGATTTAGCTGCACCCCAGCATTCTGCACCGCATCCGCCACATCATGTACTCCGTGACCGTGCTCGGCATTAGTAAAATATGCAGTTTCCCCCTGGGACTCAAACCATGTTTCCCACGCCTCGCGCGCGCGAGGCGTAATCATATCCATGCGGTTGACGACCAATACTCGCGGCTTGCCGCCCACCCAACTCGGCATTTGGGGGTGATAAGTAGCCAAGGGAATGCGGGCATCTCGGACTTCGAGCACCACATCTACCCGCTTTAGCTGTTCTTTTAATGCCCGTTCAGCTTTGGCAATGTGACCGGGATACCAGTGAATTTTCATTAGTTATTAGTTATTAGTCATTAGTCAGCAGTCATTAGTCAGCAGTCATTAGTCAGCAGTCATTAGCCACCAGTCATTAGTCAGCAGTCATTAGCCACCAGTCATTAGCCATTAGTCGCTGTGTCAGGGCGGGTTTACGCATACCCTGGATTTACATAATAGATACGGGTGAACCCGCCCCTACAGAATCTAGGTTTATTTAGTCGGACACGATATAACACGTGACTAATGACTAATAACTAATGACTAATAACTAATGACTAATAACTAAGGCACAATCAAAACTGCACAAGGAGACAGATTGATCACCCGATTGGTAACGCTGTCAGACGCCCCATCATCGGTTAAACCCATCCCCCGACAGCCCATCACAATCAAATCGGCCCCAATTTCGTCAGCCACATCGCAAATCGTGAAAGCAGGTTTGCCTTCCCGTTCGATGATTTCAGCTTCAATTCCCTGCTGGGAAAACATCGATTGGGCCTCAGAAAGAAGTTTGGCGACTGCTTCGGGGGAAGTCATCACCTCTGACGGTGGGGCGTCGCCCTCCTCGGCGGGGGGTTCGACTACCGACAGAATAACTAAACGAGCACCGTAGGTTTTCACAATATTGACAACCTTTTCGGCAGCTTCGCGGGCTTCTCGGCTTTGATCTACAGGAAATAAGACTGTCTTGAACATACTGCACATCTCCGGGACACGGACTCCGATAAAATGTTTAGGTTAAGCCAATCAGTGCCGTTTGTTCCATCTTCCGTTTTTTGTACGGGCGCGGTTGAATGCGTCCGAGGCCGGGGTGCAAGTTACCAGTGCCGCCATTTCAACGGAATTCGACAAAAACACACATATTAGGAGGTTAATCCTGTGACAAAAAAAACTGTAGCAAATTTATCGGCATCGGACTTATCGGGCAAACGGGTATTGGTGCGGGCGGACTTTAACGTGCCGCTCGACAACGGCAATATCACCGATGATACTCGCATCCGGGCGGCTCTGCCGACAATTCAAGATTTAGCGTCCAAGGGCGCTAAGGTGATTTTGTGCAGCCACTTCGGCCGTCCCAAGGGTGTGACGGAGAAGTTGCGCTTGACGCCGGTTGCTGTGCGCCTGTCGGAATTGTTGGGCAAAGAGGTCAAAAAGACTGACGACTGCATCGGTGATGAAGTCGCTGCTACAGTCGCCGCGATGCAAGATGGCGATGTGCTGTTGCTAGAAAATGTCCGCTTCTACCCAGAGGAGGAGGCAAACGACCCAGAATTTGCTAAGAAGTTAGCTTCTGTGGCCGATTTGTATGTCAATGATGCTTTTGGTACTGCTCACCGGGCTCACGCTTCTACTGAGGGCGTTACTAAGTATCTGAGTCCTTCTGTGGCTGGGTTTTTGATGGAGAAGGAACTGCAATATCTCGGCAGTGCGATCGACAATCCGCAACGTCCTTTAGCTGCTATAATCGGCGGTTCTAAGGTTTCCAGCAAGATTGGAGTCATTGAAAAACTGCTCGAAAAGTGCGACAAACTGCTGTTGGGCGGTGGCATGGTTTTCACCTTCTACAAAGCTCGCGGCTTGAACGTGGGCAAGTCTTTGGTGGAAGATGACAAGCTTGAACTGGCTAAGTCTTTGGAAGCTAAGGCGAAGGAACGGGGAGTTGCTTTTCTGTTACCTACTGATGTGGTAGTTGCTGACAAGTTTGCTGCTGATGCTAACACTCAAACTGTCCCTGTTGAAAGCATCCCTGACGGTTGGATGGGTTTGGATATCGGCCCGGATTCAGTAAAAACTTTCCAAGATGCTTTGGCCGATTGCAAAACTGTCATCTGGAACGGGCCGATGGGCGTGTTTGAGATGGAGAAGTTTGCTGTGGGAACTGAAGGTATTGCTCATTCTTTGGCTGGACTTACTAAAACTGGTACTACCACAATTATCGGTGGTGGTGACTCGGTGGCGGCTGTGGAACAGTTGAATTTAGGCGAACAAATGAGCCACATTTCTACTGGTGGCGGTGCTAGTTTGGAGCTGCTCGAAGGTAAGGAATTGCCTGGTGTTGCTGCTTTAGATGAAGCTTAATTAAGTTAAGTAGGGCGGGCTTTGCCCGCCTTGCTGGAAGCAGGTCTATATCTTTGGCTGCGAATCATTTTTTTGAATATTTACCGCAGAGGGCGCAGAGAACGCAGAGGAAGAGAAAAGAGAGAAGGATATCGGTTTTAAGTCTATAGTTTGCTAGTATAATTTGTTTGAAGTAGCAGTGAGGTTTGTTTGTGAAACTTAAACTCTTGGCAACTGTAGCGGCAAGTTTAGCTTTGTTTGGGCTGGCAGCTCCCGTTCAAGCTCAAAATCCAGATCATGTTAGGCAATTGCTGGAAACTAAAGAGTGCGAAGGCTGTGACTTGAGAAATGCTGATTTGTTCAAGGCTAGCTTGTACAGAGCTAATTTAAGAGGAGCGGATTTAAGCGGAGCAAATCTCTATGAAGCTAATTTGCTGGAAGCGGATTTAAGTGATGCTAATTTGGCCAATGCTAACTTAGTTAATGCGGAGATGTACGGGGCTGAATTGAATGGTGCTAATCTGCGAAATGCGGATTTGTCTAATGCTTTTTTGGGGCGAGCGAATCTGACGAGTGCGGATTTGCGCGGTGCTAAACTTTTTAATGCGAATCTGGGCGAAGCTTATTTGCTGCAAGCTAATTTGTCGAATGCCGATTTGAGGCGTTCGCTGCTGTTTAGAGTTAATTTGAATCGTGCGAATTTAAGCGGAGCGGATATGTCTTTCGCGGATGTGCGGGATACTAATTTGCAGAATGCTATTTTGTCAAATACTCGGCTTCCGAGGGCTCAGTTGGCCGGGACAAATATTGATGCGGCGAATAATGTGCGGCAGGGTGATTTGGAACGGGCAAACTTCCGGGGTACGAATTTGGGGCCAGGGGTTTGTGTGATAACTAATTATCCTTATTGTGTTTTGAATGTGGAAGAAAAATTTTAGACTCTAGTTTTAGCTCCCAGATGAATCTGTAGAGTAAATCTAAAATCTAAAATCTAAAATCTAAAATCCCCTGGCTGGCGCACCCTAGGTTGATATCCGAGCTAAGTTTGAGGTGGTTTGTATCCTCTTTCTAGGGCAAATCTCACAAGCTGAGCACGATTTTCTAACTGTAATTTGCTGAAAATGCTGCCTAAATGAGCTTGCACAGTCCGGGGGCTAATAAACAGCCGATCGCTAATTTGTTTGTTAGTATAACCCTGGATAACCTCCCAAAAAACTCTTTCTTCGGCTGGTGTTAAAGGCAAAGGTGCAGGTGGTGGCAATACTGCCACAAATTGTGGTTCCACCGCCCTACCGCTAGAAGTTTGCAGCAGTCGGACAATTTCGGCGTGAATCCGGTGAGAGCGCTCTAACTGCGCTTTTACCTTGGCTAAGATTTCTTCAGACTGAAAAGGTTTTACCAGATAATCGTCACCGCCGATCGCATGACCTTCAACTTTTGACTCCAACTCGCCTTGACCCGACAAAAATATAAAGGGGACTAATTGTCCCAAACGGGTAGTTCTCAAACGGCGACAAAACTCAAACCCGTCCATTTCCGGCATCATGACATCTGAAATTACCAAATCTGGGGGGGCATTTTCAAAAATCGAGAGCGCCTCCACCCCTGAATTAGCGCATTCCACCCGATATCCTTGACTTTCCAGGTACATTGCTAAGACTGTTTGACAGTCTGCTTCGTCGTCCACCACTAATATTCTTTCCATGACAGGCTTGCACCAATTCCAGTTGGACAGTTATTGAAACTGCCAGTCCCAAAGTAGGAACTTAATTGAGTTTACCTCCTGCAACTTGATAAAGGCTCGCAATTTCAACACGCCACACTTTCTCAAATCGTCCGATTAGGGGCGCCTAGCGCATAAAAGGGGAAGCAGTAGAGCAATATGGGGAACAATCTCCTTCTTTGACTCGCCTATCATCAAAAGCTACAAATTTTTATGAGGAAGCGTCCACTTTTCTGCAGAAAATAGAAGGTAAAAGAAAGAATTTTATCCTATTAAACAGAAATCTTAGTGACACTTATACTATTCCTAGACGCGACATTGAAAGGTTTTTAGATTTTTCTGGTTCGGACACAGGTACAAAAGGGACAACGCGACCAGGTGCTGCTGAGGGCGGCCCGAACAAACTCGGGGCGGCAACCAACATACTTTCAATTATCGCCGCTGGTTCGGGGCGACTGAACAGATACCCCTGCATGATATCGCACTGATGTTGTTTCAAAAAATCTAGTTCTGCTTCTGTTTCCACTCCCTCAGCAATTACGGTCATATTCAAACTGTGACCCAGTAAAATTACTGCTGTAGTAATAGCAGCATTTTGAGGATCTTCGTTGGCATTACGGACGAAAATTCGATCGATCTTTAAACTGTCAAAAGCAAATTGCTTAAGATATCCTAAAGTAGCGTAACCGGTGCCGAAGTCGTCAATAGCAATCCGAATTCCTAGAGCTTTTAGTTGGTTTAAAGTAGCGCCTGCTACTGTCGCATTTTCCACCAAAGCGCTTTCGGTCATTTCTAATTCTAAATTAGCAGGCTCTAAACCTGTAGTTTCCAATATTTGCACGATTCGCGCCTTGAGTTCCGGGTCGGACAACTGCCGGGCCGACAAGTTTACTGATATTGTAAAGGGCGAAAACCCCGCCGCCAGCCAACTAGCGGCTTGAGCGCAAGCTGAAAGCAGTACCCACTCGCCAATCTGAATAATTAAACCTGTTTCTTCTGCTAAGGGAATAAATTCGCAGGGAGAAATTATACCTCGATCGGGATTTTGCCAGCGCACTAAAGCTTCGGCGCCGATAACTTGGCCTGTCGCAATATTCACCTGGGGCTGATAATATACCTGAAACTCGCCTTGTGCCAAAGCGTGGCGCAGCAAAGCTTCGAGAGCAAACTTTTCAGGAGAGAGAGTCGTAACCTTGGTGGAGTCGTTAACTAAATCTTTGAGTCTGGCTTCTGCTTGGCTAAGCGCGACTGTCAGCGGTTGAGTAATAGTTTGCCGTTTCAAGACGCGAGAAGCAATGGCTCCCAGCAATTCAGCCTTGGTAAACGGCTTTGTCAGGTAATCGTCGGCTCCCAATTCCATCCCGCGACGAAAATCGGTTTTGTCACTTTGAGCCGTGAGGAAAATAAATGGAATTGTTGCAGCTAGCGAGTTTTGCCGCAGAGTCCGCAACACGTCATAACCGTCGAGTTCCGGCATCTGCACATCGCACAAAATTAAATCCGGTATCTCCGAAAGTGCCATCTGCACTCCAACTCGACCGTTCTCGGCCGCAATGACCCGGTAGCTGTGAGATTCCAGGAGTTGCAGAAGAGTTTCCCGGATTAATTCGTCGTCTTCAATCACCAAAATTTTGAGCATGATACTTAGATAACAGATGGCACTATATATCTGAACCTGACTAACTCTAGCATACTCAAACTAGGGAATTAGTAATTGGGCCAATTAGCCAATAAATGATTAGCCAAATGGCTGAATATTTTCCCTCGGTTCTTAAGTCACAATCAAAGAACTGCCGAAATTGGGAATATCTCGCTCTCTTTCAACAGCAGAAAAGGGCTGCACCCGACTCCTTTGATAAACTTTTATGACAAAATTAGCAATATTTCTCATAAAAAAAATTAGCGAACAGTTTCAGTGCGCCGATGGCGGAAATTACTCAGGCTATCACTTATATGATGTCCGGTTAATTGTTGATAATTAGCCCGTGTTTTTACTGACAAACTAGAGTTTTCTCTCAATGGATGAATCAGGATGCTGCATCCTGATTCATCCAAACAAAGATACTTGCTTTCAGACAACAGTCGTGGAGAGATCAAAATTTTAGATTAAGGTTCAATCTCCCAGATTCATCTGTGAAGTAAATCTAAAATCTAAAATCTAAAATCGACTAAGGGATAACTTAACTATGGATCGCGAATTAAATAACTTACAATTTTAATTGTTATTGTGGGATGGGCGTCCCGCCCGTCTTTTTTGGACGGGCTATAAGAGCCCATCCCACTTTCAAGAGTGGAAGTTATTTAATTCTCATTCCTATGGTTCTCTAACCGGAAATCCTATTATCCACGGCCTTAATTCACAGGCTTAGTGGAATTGGCGCAAAATTTTTCATCTACAATTGCAGAAGTGATACTGACAGCGTGCATGGATGATGACGGAATTATCAGGTCTCGCGGAACTACCCTGGTCTTTTTACAAACCAGCTCGCTACTGCCTACAGAGGCAAAGTTCCAAGCATAAAATTCGGGAGTGCTGACTGTCGCATTGGCCGGATGTAAACCTAGTGCAGTCACTAATACTAATCCCAAAGTCACTAAAGCTACGATCGCGAATCTCAGCATATTCTTTGTTTGAACCCGACAACTTATCTGATTGGTATTACCTTATTATTGCCTGGGTGGATAGAGAGCGTCAATCGATTTTAGATTTTAGATTTTAGATTTTAGATTTTAGAGGCGACCCCACGGATCAATTCGGGGGATCCTTTATCGGATACAGGTGTTTTATTTCTGGACGGATGAATCCGGGAGCTTGTATCCTGGATGCTCGATCGTCAATAGCAGTTATTCTGCCGTCAGATTCAACTCGTAAGCGATCGGCTCAGATGCTTGAGAAACTACCACAAATTCATAAAAACCAGTATCATCCAGCAATCCCGACCAACTCAGCCCTTCTGCATCTTCCAGCAAAGCTCGCGCGCCCTTTGTCCGCCCTGGAGTATAAATTGACAGTAGGGTAGATTTGCGCGGGGCTTGCAAATTCACGCGCAAAGTTTGATTTTGAGCCAACCTGGCAATGTAAGCTTTCCCTTCTCCGGGTTTGAGATTGCCTGTGAGGCTTTTGCTCTTCGATAGGCGGTCAAATTCGACGCTTTCGACAGTTGATCCAGCTTGTAAGGCTTCGAGTTCGTCGGCGGTAATTGCTTGCCAAATTTGTCCGATCGGCTTCCCGATGAGATTGCGATCGCGCGGCTGTTGTGGAAACCAATAAAAGAACCTCGCATCAGCCAAATCGTACAAAGCCCGACTGCTCAAATTCAGCTTGTTAACCTCTGTTTTCCAGCGATCGATATCAGTGGTGTCGTAAGTGCCCAACCGTGCTCTAGCGTCGCTGCTGAGATTTTCCAGCTTATCGAGCAACTCGTCGCCGATTTTCTGCCACCTTTCGCGCCATTGGCGATCGTCATCGCCTTCTTTTAACAATCGTCCCCCCAATTCCGGGTATTTGGCATAGAAAGTCTCGTCCACAAGGTTGACGTAACCGCTATAGAATCGATCGTCAATTTTGAGCTTGACAAACCGATCTTGCAAAGCATCTTCTTGCTGCTGCTTCGGGTTTGAAGGCTGGGAAACGTTCTGCAATTTTGATTTCAGATTTAACAAAGAATTGCCCGCCAACCAGCCAATTCCCCCCATACTTGAGAGCACCGCCACCACAAACAAAACCATTTTCCAAGCAGGCATCTTTTGCTGATTGCCAATAGCAGCAACTCGCACCGGAGTTCCCGGCAGTTTTGGCACGGGGGCGGGCACGGGTATAGGCGAGAGATCCGGCGGCTGCGCGAGCCCAAAATCCGGGGCTGGCGGCAAAGGTGGCTGTAAAGGCGGATTCCCCGAGAGAGCGAGCATTACCTCGCGAGCCGAGGAGTAACGCTGGCTCGGCTGTTGAGCAAGCATTTTATCCAGCACCAGGGACAAATTCGGAGACAGAGAACATTCCGCCCGCCAATTCCAATTCAGGGTATGGCTGTCGAGTAATTGATGCGGTTCCTTCCCAGTCAGCAACACCAAAACCGTGGCCGCCAGAGCGTACAAATCGCTGTGGGGAGAGACGATTCCCATCTGCATCTGTTCGACGGGAGCATAGCCGAGCTTGCCGATGCGAGTCGCGGGGGCGGGAGTGCCGTTAGCCTCAGCGAAAAGAGACTCTACGGTGGCGGCGACTTGTTTTACTCCCCCAAAGTCGATCAGCACGGGCATCCCGTCAGAACTCCGCAGAATCAGGTTGTCAGGGGAGATGTCGCGGTGAATCACTCCTAGAGAGTGAATGTATTCGAGTACGGGCAAAATCTGCTGCAGCAATTGATTGATTTCTGCTTCTATGAACCGCAAACCCTGACGCTTGCGGGCGTCGAGCAGAAAGCGGTAGGTTTGGCCCGGCACGTAGTCTTGGACGAGAAATAGGTAGCCTCGATCGCTGATAGTGACGCGGAAGAGTTCGCGGAAGCGGGGGATTTGATTGTGTTGCAGCTTGTAGAGCACTCCCGCTTCCCGCTCGAACAGTTCCTCGGATTTTTGTAAAGCGTAACTTCCGTGTACTTGGGGCGCAAATTCTTTTAAAACGCAGGGTTCGTTAAATCGGTGGGCGTCTTCAGCGAGGTAGGTGCGCCCGAAGCCTCCGTGTCCCAATTCGCGGACGATGCGGTAGTGGTTGTTGAGAGTTATGCCGGGGTAGATGGGATTGTTCATTGGAACTTGCTGCGTCGGATTTTCACGCTTGACTGAGACTGGGAGTTTTGGGCGATCGCTGAATTAATCTTGACATACTGTGTCAGTGTTTATTAGTCGATCGGCTGCTTGGTCATCACCTGCGGTTATTGTTAAAAAAGCGGTTTCCTGCTATAGAAGTTTATCGACTGCGCCAGCATTTCGATCGACCTCAAAGTGTGTTCAAATTTTTAGTGTCGAGCCCAATGTGCCATCCGGTCGCGCCGCGTTACTAATTGAATTTTGAGCGATCGAGGTGCAAAATACGCATTTTAAGGAGCAAATCATGCAGCCAGAACAGCGTCAGCGAGCAATTGGGGCGTTTGAAGAGTTTTTGAGAGCGCCGCTTGAGGAACGATTGAAACACCAGCAGAATCGAGTTGCCGAAGCGGGGGCGATTCCCTACGGGATAGCTGCGCTTCATGCGCTTTTTCAAAAAGTCGCGACCACAGTACCAGCTTACCAGACTTTCCTAGCTGAACATAACATCAATCCCGCCTCAATTCAAACCTTTGAAGACTTCCAAAAATTGCCGCTAATTACCAAAGAGAATTATTTACGCTGTCACCCGCTACCTCAGTTGTGCTACCAGGGCAAATTAGAAACTTGCGATTTCATTGCTGTTTCATCTGGTTCGACAGGAAACCCGACATTTTGGCCGCGTTTTATCAGCGACGAGTTGCAAATTGCCGCTCGTTTTGAACAAATATTTCACGACAGTTTTTACGCCGACAAGCGCTCAACTTTAGCTGTCATTTGCTTTGCGTTGGGGACTTGGGTAGGCGGAATGTACACGGCAAATTGCTGCCGCTATCTAGCGAGTAAGGGCTATCCAGTTACAGTTGTGACACCTGGGAATAATAAGACTGAAATATTCCGAGTTGTGCAGGAACTTGGGGAGCATTTTGAGCAAGTAGTTTTGTTGGGATATCCGCCATTTATCAAGGATGTGATTGATAGCGGAATTGCTGGGGGTGTGGAGTGGCAAAAATACAGAATTAAGATGGTGTTTGCGGGGGAAGTGTTTAGCGAAGAATGGCGGAGTTTGGTGAGCGATCGCACTAATTCTGACAATCTATATTACAACTCTGCGAGCCTTTACGGTACTGCGGATGCGGGCGTTTTGGGCAACGAGACACCGCTGAGTATTTGCATCCGCCGCTTTTTAGCAAACAATCCCGAAGCTTCCCGCAATTTATTCGGGGAATCGCGGTTGCCAACGCTGGTGCAGTACGATCCGAAAAGTCGCTTTTTTGAAGCGAATAATGACGGCACGCTATTATTTTCTGGCGACAACGGCATCCCGCTAATACGCTATCACATCTCGGATAATGGCGGTTTAATTTCTTACGAAGCAATGCTCAATTTTTTGGCAGAATGGGGATTTAACCCTGTGGCAAGTTTGCAGCAAGCAGCAGGTATGAAAGTTTCTGATTTCCCCAGAGGAATTCGCTACTTGCCCTTTGTCTATGTATTTGGGCGATCCCACTTTACCGTTTCCTACTTCGGTGCTAACATTTACCCGGAAAATGTCACCGTAGGTTTAGAAGTTCCCACTATTCGGGAATGGGTTACTGGAAAATTTGTGCTGCAAGTCAAGGAAGATGCGGATCGAAATCGGTTTTTATCTGTTGTTGTGGAATTAGCAGCGGGGGTGGAGGGCGACGAGGAGATGCAGGAGGCGATCGCATCTTCAATTCTCGCGCAATTGCGGCGGCTAAACAGCGAATTTGCTAATTACGTGCCGCCCGAATATCAGTTACCTGTGGTGACATTAACTGCGATGGGTGATGCGGAGTATTTTCCGATTGGGGTGAAGCACAGATACACGCGGCAGTAAGTAGTTTGAATTGATGAGCTATCCGTTTTCAAAAGTCTTGTGTTATTCTATAATTAGGGTGACATTTGATGGTTCAGCTTAGAATAGAATATGCCAGCCCAAGACATCTACCACAATAATGTCAGAACAGCCCTAGAAAAAGATGGGTGGACGATAACCAAAGATCCCCTACCCTTAAAAATTGGCAAACGTACTCTCAGCGTCGATTTGGGTGCAGAAAAACTATTTGCTGCCGAAAAGCAAGGTCGCAAAATTGCTGTAGAAGTCAAAAGTTTCGTGAGTGCTTCACCAGTTCATGACTTAGAACAAGCTGTTGGACAGTATATTGTTTACGAAGATATTCTACAGCGAGCGGAACCTGAACGGATAATATATCTGGCAATTCGTGCAGAAGTTTATGCACAAATTTTTTCTGAACCTATCGGGCAGATTTTGTTAGAGAACAAGAGATTTAAACTAATAGTTTTTGATTCATTAAAGGAGACAATTGTCAGATGGATAGACTAGATGAATATCGCCAAATTATTCGCAATGTTTTAGATAGTTATGCCCAGATTTCTTACGGACACGGAGAAATTAAAAGCAGCGTTATTGTTGACAGCGAACAAAACAATTTTTTACTAATGCACGATGGCTGGCAAGGGCCTAAAAGAATTCACGATTGTATCGTTCATGTGGAAATTATCGACGGCAAAATCTGGATTCAACACGATGGTATAGAAACGGGAATTACTCCAGAACTTGTAGAATTAGGAGTGCCTAAAGACAAGATAGTTTTAGGGTTTCATCCGTATCATGTTCGGCAACATACGGGATATGCGATCGCCTAAACCAGCTTACAATACAGGAAACAGGTTTTCATATCTCTGCCGACTATTCTGAAAGCCCGATCGCACTTTTTGCCGAAAAGCGCGATCGAACACCAAAAAATTAGTCTTTAACTATTAGCAATTATCGTTTTATTGACCGTCAGTTTGTCTGAGAGCCGCCAGAATTTCCGGTCGTTTCATGCGCGCGTAGCCCCGCACTTTCCTGTCTTTGCCGATCGCCTTCAAGCCTCTCAGCGAAAGACTTTCGTAGTCATCCTCTGGGGACGGGGGCGGAAACGGCAACTCTAACTGCAACTGCGGTAACTGAGGTTTTTGCTGTGCTTTCGACTGCTTTTTCTGCTGCGTTTTTGACTGCTTTTTCGGCGGTGCATCTGGCTGTCTCTCTGAGTTAGTCGCTGCGGCTCCCAGTTGGCGGCGGAGCGTTTCAATTTGATTTTTCAGGTCATTTTCTACCTCTTCAATGGCGTCGGAGACAAACTGATTAATTGTTTGGACTGTCCGTTCTAATTTTGTTGACAGCAGTTTTTCCAGTTCATCCAACTGTCTCAAAGCACCTTCAAGATTTACCTCAGAAATAACAGCCGATGTTGGCGGACGGTTGCTGCTCGATTGTTCAACTTTTTTAGCCATTTTATCTACCTTTTCATGAAATGCTTTTTCCACTTGTTCGAGCAAATGCTTAATCTGTTCTATTTGGTTACGCTCAAAGTTCTGCTCAGTTAGAGCTTTTACGTGTTTTTTTAGCAGGTCTTCATTTTTTTTAACAGATTGTTCTATTTGTTTTGTTAGACTATCTACCTTTTTTTGAAATGATAGCTCTAATTGTTGCAGTAGAGTCTCAATTTGTGCAGTTTTCTGAGTCGGTTGCGGAGCTAAATGTTCCATTTCTGCTTGAGCAACAGCTACCTCCTCGTCGGTCATTTCAAATACCCACGCCCACATTTGCTCGATGCCGAGTTCTTTAGCAACAATACACCAATCTGAGCCGCAGACAACTTCATATTCTTCTTCGTTGCTGTAAGCTTCTGTAGGGCGTACAATTAAAGGAATCAAGTTGCTGCCTTGCTCGATCAGACTTCTCCTGAGAGCTTCGCGGCGTTCGCGAGGAATTTCGCCCCGATGAGGCTCTGGTACTGCAATTTGGGAAGTGTAAATCTGACTGTGACTAATGGGCTTAATCCGCAAATATTCAACTATTCGGTTTTGATCGGACGATCGATCCATCTTGTTACAAGTCCCCTTTTGTCATTAAAATCTGGTGTTTGGGTGTTTATGTATATCTACGCGGCTTCCCGTGGGGTGACATCCCTGACGATGGCGTCGGGCCCTCGCCCGTGCTACGGCAAAAGTTACTGCAATTCCTAAAAAAAGCGACTGTGATGAGTTTAACTGCCTGTGGGACACCAACGATCCACTGCTTTACTCATCTTTACTTATTTTGGAGTAGAGACTCACTGAGTCAAAGTTGCCAGTAGCCGCAGGATTTGCGAGTTATGAGTATTTTTGCCACTTGTCAATTATTTTAATCATTGTTTTGTCGGTTAACCCTTTAACACGTTCCACCACATTTGCAAATGAGACAAACGGCCGCGCATCTCGCTCTTTGAGTATTATTTGGATTACTGGAAGCTTCAATCCAGCATCTTTCAAATTAGCCGACAGTTGATTTTTCTCTAAAGTATTGAGTGCTTCCAACAGCGACATTGATTCGGAAGCTACGTTGGCAAATTCTGGTATCCTCTCTACCACCAGTTTTTCGGGTGGCGAGTCTGCTTTCAACTCATTAATTCTGCTTGCTAACCCAGATTCAACTAACAGAGGTACTTGTTGTAAGATTCGGTTTTCAATTTCTTGTATACTCTGCGCTAAAACTTGTTGTTCACGGGCGTATTCGGCTTTTAATTCATTGATTTGAATTGCAAACAAGGCTTGAATATTCGTTAGTCGCTGTTCTAAACTAGATGAATCTTCGGTAGTTTCATTTTCACCTAAATGAGGGACTTCGACCAAAGAAACCGGGTTTTTTATGGAATCTGCGGGCGGCGACGAAGTATTTTCGTACAAAAACCCGGTTTCTGGGTTCTCAACTAAATTTTCAGTTTTGGCTGATTTCCTCAGCGCTTGAACTTGCTCTAAAAGCAGTCCTTCATTTTCTGGTTCAAGAATAAATGCTCCGATTGTCTCGCCTTTTTGAGGGTGAATTTCCCTGGCTTTCGCAGCAGCGTAGTATTCAAAGTCTCCGTCTACTATCTCGTAGGCATCCATACCGTTGCGGCGGACAATTATGGGGTTGATCAATCCTCCTAATTCTAAAATCAGTTGCGCCAGTTTCTCCAAATCCGGCTCTGCAAAATTGGAACGGGGCACTGCGGATGTAATTTTTTTAACTGCAACCAGTGACGGAGATAATTTTTTCATTAGTTTTTACCTATTTTTTCCAAAACTTCGAGTGCTAGCATTTCAAATTCTTGGGATGCGATAGAATCAGGCTTAAAGTCTAGCACTGAAATCGGATCGGCGATTTCCATATTTCCCACGATTTGAAATTGTTCTGCACACTTTGCTAAATCGTCTCTCTCGTAAATTACGCTGTCCATGATTTCAAAGCCGTAGCGTTTGGGAATTGCCTCCCTCCGCTTGGGCAAACTGTACTGTACAAATTTAGCATTAGTTGAAATTTTGCAAGGGAGGACGCCTAAAACTTCTAGTGGTTTCTTGCCAATTTGTTTTTTGAATCCGTTAACTTTTTTGATAAAGTCCTTGACATTAATCAGTCCTTGATTGGCAAAAGGTTTTAAGTCAGAAGGAATAATTAAATAATCCGCCGCAATTAGGGCAACTCTAGCATAAAAATTCAAAGAGGGCGGCGTATCGATCAGTACAAGATCATATTTCTCCTGTACTTCTGCTAGTTTTTGAATTAAAATCATTCGGCTGTAATCTAGTTGATTTAGTTCCGTTTCATATTGCATTAAATCAATATGGGAAGGAATCACATCTATTTCGGGATGGCAAAAATTAGACTTGCGAGCTACTTCTGCGATGGAGAAAAAGTCTTCTGATTGCAAAACTTGAAGAATATTATTATCTTTCAAATCGTCTTGTTCTTCATCCTCAAATTTAACTAAACCTGTCGCAAAGGTTGTATTCGCTTGACTATCTAAGTCAATCACCAAGACTCTCTTACCTTTCTTGCTCAGCGCCGCAGCTAAATTGACTACTGTTGTAGTTTTGCCAACGCCGCCTTTGTTATGGTAAACTGCAATGATTTTCATAATATTTTGAGTTTTTTGGGGAACGGTTACATCGGATTTAACTTGAGGCTTAACTGGATTATTTTCAGGTATTTGTTCCGGTTCAGAGATTTGACTTGGCTGAGCTTTTGCGGTGGCGGGATTGTGGGGCTGTACTGGGACTTCGCTAATTAACTCAGGACTAACCAAATTAATTTTATTATCTTCCAGTTCTAGATGAACGGGAGTTTTTATAGGTTTTAAAGTATTTCTGCCAATTAAAGCGATAATTTCATCAATTCTATTTTCAAGGTCTTGTCCAGCACACTTAAAGACTAGCTGAATATCATCGGCGACTCTTTGGTAAATTCTAATTTCTTTACCGTTAGTTATGAGTCCGTAGCGGATGCTCAAGCTTGTTAAATAGCGAGTGAGTTTTCGCAGGTGGCGGTCTAAATTTTCCTTCGGATGTTTAGCCTCCATGACTACACTCATCGGCGAGTCTGCATCGACAACTATGGGAATAACTTGGGTGGCAAATGAGAGGAAGTCTAGACGAATATTCCCAAATGCTATTTCTTGGTGCCAAGTGTCGGGCGTATAGCCTAACTTTGGTAGCAGATAGCTGACAATGAGTTTGCTTTCTACTTCGCTTTCGTTGCGACAGTTATTGGGATTGAAAGTCATTCGATTTTAGATTTTAGATTTTAGATTTTAGATTGGGAATGACTGATTTAATAATGGTATGGATTGTGATATTGACAGGAGGGCGCGCATTCCTCCCCTTACAAAAGCTAGGGATTGTAATATCGAAAAACCCGGTTGTGTTTGACAAACCGGGTTTTTGTGGGATTTATCGCGTTGAGAATTTACTTTGTTTTAGCGTTAAATTCCTGCAATGTTTGATAGCCACCAGCGGGATTGTATAGGTGACAGTTGTCGGCAATCCGCTTCATTAAAGACCAAGAAAATTCTGTTTCGTAGAGATGATCTTGCCAATTTTCCTTTAAGCTGCTGTGGGCGAGGCGCAAATTGTACCAGGGAATAGCAGTTGAAAGGTGGTGGGGAACGTGGACGTTAATGTCGTGGCACAGAAACTCTACCCAGCGGGGATAATCGCAGTGAACTGTTCCCGATAGTTGCGCTTGGGCTTCGTTCCATTCTTCGGGTTCTTTAAAGGAAATGTCTGGTGCTGTGTGGTGGACGATCGTAAAAGTGCTCATCCAGAAATGGTAAACCAGCCAGGGCATCAACCAAAATTTGACAAATCCCCAAATGCCTGTGGTTGCAATTAAAATCGGAAATCCGATCGCAGCACCGATTAAAACGACAAAAACTGAAAACCGCACTTGTTCTTGTTTCTGTTGACCTTTGAACCGCCACCACATAAAGTGTACTTTTGCCCAGTGGGCGATCGAACCGATCCACCACATCCGACCGAAAATTAAACTATAAGCTATTTGTAAAGCCTTGGGAGCAGCAGCGTAGTCTTCTGCTGTCATCGGCTGCCAAGCATTATCCTCACCAAGTTTATTGGTGTGCTTGTGGTGGTAATTGTGGCCGTGCCGCCATGCGTGAAACGGATAAATTAACGGCAGAAAAGCAATATGTCCGACTAAATCGTTTACCCAGCGGCGGTTAGCAAATGACCGGTGCCCGCAGTCATGGCCGATCACAAAAAAACCGGTTAATCCGGTGCCTGTGAAAATCCACATTAGGGGCAGTAGATACCAAGGCGATACTGCTAAGCCCCAATAACCAACAGCAACGAGTAAAACGTTGACGATTACTTTTGTCCAAGCTTTGCGGGGGTTTTTGACGAATACTTCCCGCGGCAGGGTTTTGAGAATATCTTTGAGGCGCAGGTTGGAGGTGTCACTTGCGGATGTCAAATTTAGTGGTTTTTCGATCGATGCTGTCATAAATTGATTTCGATTCTCCGTATGCCATGAGCATGGCTTAACAAAATTAGCGCATAAAAAAGCGCAGTAAAAGGTCAGCTCGTTGCCAGCAAGCAGCAGACGAGTTGAGCTGTAGGCAAGCGCGTTTTAGCAAATGCTAGCGATCGCTATCCGCAGTTAGGAATTTCTAGCACTTTTGGCAAAAAACACTGCGGGTAGCAAAACATTCGTTTTTATAACACAGGGGCAGGACAATTAGCATTAGGCGCTATTGTCTGCTAATTGCTCTTGCTGCCAGAAATCGGGCCCTGAGCCGGCAAGCCAGCGATCGACCGTTGCTGTTTGAGGCTTTGCACTTCCAGCAGCAAGGATTCGATTTCTGCTTGCAAGTGCAGGAACTTAACTTGCTGATCTGCTTGGTAGGGGCACTTTACCAAATCTACTTTGCGGGCAAAAGTGGTCGATAGGGTAGAAGAACTAGCCATTTCGGGATTGCTCGCGGTGACTTGAGGCCGGGAAAGAGTGGATGAATTATTTGACATTAGTAATTGAGTAGACATATCTACACATTCACACCATTAAGTTACTTTAACCTGAACCGATCGTATTAAACATCAAATTAACCGATCGAGCTAAAATTAGTGTAAATTCCTTAGCCATTGCCTAAAACCATTGACATCGTGACCCTGATTCTACCTGCTACTGACTCTGCTCCTAACTCTGCAGCCCGCGCCGCCGAGCCCAAACGCTACGGCTGGCCCGGCTTGATCGAAGCTTATCGCCCCTACCTGCCGGTGACTGAAACCACGCCGGTAGTCACTCTCCAAGAAGGCAATACTCCTCTGATTCCAGCACCTGCGATCGCCTCTCTCATCGGTAGAGACGTGCGCGTCTTGGTCAAATACGACGGCCTCAACCCCACTGGTAGTTTCAAAGACCGGGGGATGACAATGGCGATTTCCAAGGCAAAGGAAGCTGGTGCCGAAGCTGTAATTTGCGCCAGTACCGGCAATACTTCGGCCGCCGCCGCCGCCTACGCCAGACGCGGGGGAATGCGAGCTTTCGTGTTGATTCCCGAAGGTTACGTGGCTTTGGGCAAGCTGGCGCAAGCTTTGCTTTACGGTGCGGAAGTAATTTCGATTGGCGGAAATTTCGATCGCGCCTTAGAAATTGTCCGCGAAATGGCTGTCAATTATCCGGTGACATTGGTCAACTCCGTCAATCCTTACCGCTTGGAAGGTCAGAAAACCGGCGCTTTTGAAGTGGTGGACGCTTTAGGCGACGCCCCCGACTGGCTGTGCATTCCCGTGGGAAATGCGGGAAACATCACAGCATACTGGATGGGTTTTTGTCAATACCACCAAGCCAAAAAATGTTCGCGCTTGCCGCAGATGATGGGATTTCAAGCCGCCGGGGCTGCACCGTTGGTAACGGGCTCACCGGTATCGCACCCAGAAACCCTGGCGACAGCAATTCGGATCGGCAACCCTGCTAGCTGGAAACAGGCGATCGCAGCTTCCGAAGCCAGCCGCGGCAGTTTTGCTGCAGTCACCGACGCCGAAATTCTCGACGCTTACCGTTTGTTAGCATCGCAGGAAGGAATTTTCTGCGAACCGGCGAGTGCAGCTTCTGTGGCCGGTTTGCTGAAGGTAAAAGACCAAGTTCCGACTGGGGCGACAGTAGTTTGCGTGCTAACTGGTAACGGTTTGAAAGACCCGGATACCGCAATTAATCACAGCAACAATCAATTTAAAAGTGGCATTGCTCCGACTTTGGATGCAGTAGCTGGGGCGATGGGATTTTAAGAAATTAGTTGACAGTTGTCAGTTGTCAGTTGTGTTCTTTGTGTCCTCTGTGGTTCCTTTAAACTAAGATATTGCACCGGCGGTCAACAACCTGTAGGGGCGGGTTCACCAGCAATATCTAACAATTACCAACAATCTGAATAAACCCGCCCCCACCCAACAGTAAATCGCAATCTACCTCTTTTAACATACAAGGGGCGGGTTCACCAACAATATCTAACAAGTACCAACAATCTGAATAAACCCGCCCCCACCCAACAGTAAATCGCAATCTACCTCTTTTAACATACAAGGGACTGCTTACTCAATAGCTTTCAAGGATACCAAAAGACTAAAAAACCCGCCCCCACCCCGCGCGAAAGTCCTCGATTGATATTGTTGTAAGATATCAGTTTAAATTCACATCTTGCACCAATAAAAGAAACAGGCTTTCCGGCCTGTTCCACAAAATATAAATTGTCTTGTGGAACAGGCCGGAAAGCCTGTTCATAAAAGGCTAATTGAGAATGGTGCAACATCTCAGTATCAATAAACTCCTGTGATATCACTTTTTTATCCATAAACTCAGCGAAACAATTTTGTCATTATCTTATGACTAGCCCTACTGCAACCCTGTTAATTGCCTGTCCCGATCGCAAAGGACTTGTCGCCTTACTTGCCAATTTTATCGCATCCCACAACGGCAATATCATCCACGCAGATCACCATACAGATTTTACCGCCGGATTATTTCTGAGCCGGCTAGAATGGCAATTAGATGATTTTGACTTAACCACCGAACAAATAACACCTGCTTTTAGTGAAATTGCCAAGGACTTACAAGCCAATTGGCAATTGCATTTCTCTCATAAAATTCGACGCATCGCAATCTGGGTCAGCCGTCAAGATCACTGTTTATTAGACTTGATTTGGCGACAGCGATCGCAAGAAATTAGGGCTGAAATCCCGCTGATAATCAGCAACCATGAAAATTTAAAGCCCATTGCCGCACAATACGGTATCGACTTTGAGTATATTCCCATTACTAAAGACAATAAAGCTATTCAAGAAGCACAACAGTTAGAAATTCTTAAGAAATATAAGATTGATTTAGTAGTTTTAGCTAAATATATGCAAATTTTGAGTCAAGACTTTATCATAAATTTTCCCAATGTGATTAATATTCACCATTCATTTTTACCCGCGTTTGTGGGTGCAAATCCCTACGAAAGGGCTTATGAAAGAGGGGTAAAAATTATCGGTGCAACAGCCCACTATGTTACACCGGATTTAGATGCTGGCCCGATTATCGAACAAGATGTTGTGCGCGTCAGTCACCGCGATGAAGTGTCTGATTTGATTCGCAAAGGTAAAGATTTAGAAAGGGTTGTGTTAGCAAGAGCGGTGCGATATCATTTACAAAATCGTGTTTTAGTTTATGGCAATCGGACTGTGGTTTTTGCTTGAAAGTTAGGTATCATATCAATCCTGGTTTGTTACTCCTTCGATCGCTCGGCGAGTGAGATTAATTCCGGTGTGCGATCGCAGTGCAGCGAATCCCAAAGTTTGCTCAGCTTGATATTTTGCATGAGTTGTGATGCTGTTAAGATTTTCCGTTGTCGTCTTGTTGCGATCGCCTTTCGACCAGTTTTCGCAAAGAGCGGCGCATACGACGAGGTTTCGGAACTTTACCTTCACGCTGCTGGGAGCGATCGCCATCTGTCTCTTCGGTTCGATCGTGGAACAAAATGTTCCGCGTGGGATAAGGCAAATCGAGGTCGTTTTCCACATATAGCTTTTTTTTAATAGCACAAATTACCTTGTCGCGCGATCGCAAATCGTCAATTCGGCGCGGCGGAGCAATCCACCACCGAACGCGGATATTGACGGTACTTTCTGTTAACTCCATCGCCAGCACATCGGGTGCAGGAGCTTTCAAAACCTCCTTCAGGCTGTACACTGCTTCCAGGATTAACTGCTTGGCGTGGTCAATATCGTCGCCGTAACCAATACTAATATCGTATTCCATGCGGCGTTTATCGAAAGCAGTATTCACAGTCACCGTATTCGTAAACAATTCGGCATTAGGAATGACAATCCGCCGACCATCATAGGTTTCGATTGTTGTAGCGCGCGTCTCAATATTTTCTACCGTTCCCTCAAAGTTTTTAAACACAATTTGGTCATCGATTCGGAACGGTTCCGTCAACAGAATTAGGATACCTGCTAAGAAGTTTTGCAATATCTCGCGAAAGGCAAAACCAATCGCCACCCCGCTAATTCCCAGCAGTTGCACCAAATCGCCAGCTTTCAATGTGGGAATTATAATCGAAAGAGAAATAAACAGACCAACTAGAACGATCAGACTCTGGGCTAACCGTCCTAACACCAGCCCCAAATTTCGAGCTTGGTGGTGCTTGCGGGTAACTCGCCTGACCACTCTCTTAATTTGCCTACCCACAAAGTAAAAAATTGCAAAGACAATTAACGCCAGCACAATATTAGGCAGCATGATCAGAAAGCCGTCGATCATGCTCTGAATCTTTTTCCAGACTATGGATATCTCTGCCTTCATGAAGTTTCCTCGCGCATCAGTCGTTGTCGATAGTAGTAGAATTTAGCTGGATTAAGTTCTATCTAAAGACTGTAGGTTGGTACGACGCGAGGAAGATTTTTTGGCAGTCCTCAAAATTTTGAATGCGGATTATAGGTTGGGATATACAGCGGATTCCAGGTTTATAAAGTACACCCCAGAAACCGGGTTTCTTCTGGATTTCTCGCCAGAAACCGGTTTTATTCAAGAAACCCGGTTTCTCTGTACTTCACTTACCTGGAAAGTGCTGTAGTACATTTACATCGATTAGTAGACCATCCGTAAATGCGGAATAATATCAACTCAGCCCTTCATCGGAATGATTCATCTCTCTTCCCTTCCTCTGTATCCTCTGCGTCCTCTGTGGTTTAATCATTCCAATAGAACCGGAATTGAATATCATCAAGAAGCTGAGGAATTAATGCCGGTTAATTGCAGGAAAAGCAAAAACAACACATCGGTAACTAAATCCCATCTGCTAAGGAATGAGAATTAAATAACTTCCACAAGTTTGTGGGATGGGCGTCCCGCCCGTCCACTCATGACGGGCTATAAGAGCCCATCCCACAATAACAATTAAAATTGTAAGTTATTTAATTCGCGATCGTAAGGGGACTCGCCATGACGACAATTCCTGAATTTGTAACTCCTAATTCCCAAAGGGCGGTAAATCAAGTAACTGATTTTTAGAAGGTGGAAGTTGGGCGGGATTTTTGCCTGGGGCGGAAGTTTGGCGGATTTCCAGAGCAGTTTCGCCGGGATTTGCAGTGCGAGTAGGTACTATCTCTAAAGAATATACTGTCTCGGTTTTTGCAGGGGCAGGATTTTGGGCTTTCGTGAGCAAGTCAACGGCATCTCCGAGGGCGCTAGTTAAATTTTTGCTAGTTTCGGCGTGACGGGCTTCTTCTTGTTTGAGGGCTTGAGTGAGTTGTTTAACTTGTTCGATCGCCCGATCGCGCTCTTCGAGAACTTCTGCTAACTTAGCTTTAAGTTCGCCAACTGTTTGCAGTTGTTCGACTTCCTGCTGGCGAGCAACTCCAGCATCGTCGCCTTCGGGCACAATGGGGGAAAAATTTTGTAATTGCTGTATTTGTGCTTCCAGAGAAGCGATGCTTTGCTGAGTTAATTTAGCATCATTCCGCCGCTGCTCGGCTTCAGTATTGTAGAGTTGGCGCCACTGAGCGGCACTTTCACCAGCCTCATCGCGATCGCGCGAAACTTCTGTTAACTGCTGTTGCAGCCGCTTGATTTCATCTAACCACTGTCTGACATCCTGAGCCATAATATTGATTTTAGATTTTAGATTTTAGATTTTAGATTGGGGAATTGGGAATTGGCAATTGCGAGTTGATAATGGCTTATATCGTTTCCGGTTGCATCGGAATGATTTAACCGCAGAGGGCGCAGAGAACGCAGAGGGAGAGAATACAGAGAGGAATAATTCCGATGCAACCGGATTTGATATTAATTAATTAACGACTTGTGTACCTCATCTTTCGCCCCATTGCCTGTGCGCTATGAACATTTTTTACTGGTTGCGCTACCTGATTTTAGCTTTGTTTAAGGCGCTTTTAAGGCTGCTGAGAGCTCTCAAACGGAAATTTGGTGGTTTTTGGCTGTTTTGTCGGTGTTTGACTTGGGGGACACTCAAGGAAGTCGCCGCGAAGGCGGGAGAACAGCGCTTGCCGGGGCTGTCAGCGGAAATGGCCTACAATTCTATGCTGGCGCTGTTTCCGGGGCTGTTGGCTATCTTATCTGCGATCGCCCTCTTTGAACCTTTGCAGTCAACACTGTATCAAATCGCCCGTCTTTTGGGCGAAGTTATACCCGATGACGTGCGGAAGTTGATTGGCGGCTTAATCAAAGAAATTCTGTTAACTCGCAGTAAAGGGCTGTTTTCGGTGAGCTTTCTTGGGGCGATTTGGGCATTTTCTGGAGTAATGAGCGCGGCGATGGCTGCACTCGATCGCATCCATGACATCCCCAGCGATCGAACTCGACCATTTTGGAAAGCCAAACTTATTTCTCTGGCGCTGAGTATCGGTACAATTATACTATTGATTTTGGCATCGGGAGTAGTATTTGTCAGCGACTTAATTGTACAAGCTATTGCCCGCCAGAGTTGCCTGCTGGAGTCCGTCGCCAATTGCAATTTAAAAAATGTCCAAAATTGCCTGCTACTCGCCGACAATTGCCCTTTGGAGTCGCAACTGTTAGGTGTTTGGCGGTTGTGGCGGTGGCCGATTTCTTTGGGAATTATATCACTGGCTTTTGCTTTTGTTTACCGCTACGGGCCTAGCCGCCGTCAACCAGATATTCCTATTTTGTCGGGAGCTGTTTTTGCTGCTATTTTGTGGGCGCTATTTTCAGCTTTATTTCGGTTTTATGTTTTGCACTTGGGCAATTACAGTTGGACTTACGGCACGATCGGAACTTTTATTGTGTTGCTGCTGTGGCTCGATCTTTCTTCTTTGGTGATGCTGATCGGCGCTCAGTTAAATGTAACAGTGGGAAAGGCTATCAAACAATCAAAATTAAAATAATTTGTTAACTTTTAATTGTTAATTCTTATTTGTTATTTGCCGGATGCTGGCTTACCGACGGAGTAAAGTGCTGAGAATACCCGCAACAAAAGACAACAAAATCAGTATCCAAATTACACCACCGGGAATGAATGTCAAGAGGCCAACACCTCTGAGAATCCAAACTAGGAGGGTGAGGCCCAGGATAGTCAAAAAGATACGGGTAGATAGTCGCATTTGAAATCTAGGAGAATTAGTCATGTTGAATGTTAAAGTTTTGTCTGGATCAATGATAGCTGTTTTATTGGCGATCGGCAGTTACCTCACCTTAATTTCAGTTCCGGGTTCCGCTGTTGCGCTTGGGGGTGCAAATAAGCTGGGGGAAACGGCAAAAACTGCTCAAAAAACACCTGCTGCAAGTTTAACAATTTCCGATCGCACAATTGGAGCGGCGAAGGTGGGGATGACTTTCGGACAATTGAAAAAGGCTCTGGGTTCCACGGCGCAGTTTAAAGTAGAGTCTCCTTTTATGGTAGACTTTGATTCTGTGGCAGTTAGTCGATCGGGAAAAGTGCAATATCGGATTATCTACGCTGCGGGTACAAAGCTAAAAGATACCGATGTCATTGAACTTTTGATGACTGAGAATTCTAATTATAAAACAGTTCAGGGCGTCGGGCCAGGAATGACTCTGAAACAAGCTGAGGCAATTTACGGCAAGGCTACTTTATCTTATAACGTGGATAATGAAATGAGAGAAAATGTGGTTTTTGCCAAGCAACCCACTAGAAATATTATGTTTGTTCCCAAGGCTGATGGGAAACAATTGGGGGGGGTTTACGGGGCTGGTAAAGGGGGATTTTATCAGACTAATAAGTATCACCCGAATGCTGTAATTAAGTCTGTGATGGTGCGGAAGTAGCCTTCGCATCATCCCCAGAAACCGGGTTTCTTCTGAGATATCTCGCCACCCTACCTAAATCATCCGAGAAACCCGGTTTCTTAGCCTAAAATTAAGGATTACCTGTAGTTACTTCCAAATACTCTTCATTGTCAAGATAATCTCTGATATTTTCCAGTATTTGCGTCAAATACTCTACGACTTCTTCCTTCATATCAAATCCGGTAGCATCGGAATTATTCCTCTCTGTATTCTCTCCCTCTGCGTTCTCTGCGCCCTCTGCGGTTAAATCATTCCGATACAACCGGAAACGATATCATTTCTAATAGTTGCTTAATTGTCTTATCTCGTCCAACTTCCTCAAAAGACTTAATGCCGTGCGCTAAGTCATTTCTATTACTTTTAATCACTACAAGATTTTGCCCGTTTTTTGTCTTAGCAAAGTCTGTTTGATATGAAAAACCGTATTTGTCTGCTATTTCTTTAATTAACCTAGCATCCACATTCCCCGAAAACAGTTCTTCACGTTCAAATGTAGCTGTGATGATATCAGTAGAGAGTTGATTAATTGTTAAATAAATTTTCTTAGGAGAACGATTTTTAAGATTTTGGAGGACGATCAGTTTAATTTCAGGTTGGAGTTGGTCAAAGGAGATGGATTTATTTTTAAACTCCTCAAATATGGCTTCAATCGCATTTCGCATAGTGGATTCAACTAAATTATACAGCAACAAAAAAGCATTAGCTTTGAGAGTTTTTGCTAACTCTGGATCGAGGCTTTGAATTTGGTATTTGCCACGAGTATCGAATAAAGCTAACTTCGTTGTCTGTTTTTCCAAGCTTTCCAAAAAAATGAAGTAATCGTTCACCTCTTTGGCGCGTGTATTAAAGTCTAAAAATACAGTATTCATGAGTGTGACATGGCAGTTAATTGCGGAAATATTCAATACGCGCCACTACATTTATTAAACTGGTTGCCTCGGGTTTTGTACAGTAGGTAAAATGAATTTACATTGCCATTAAAAGGATTGTATCCGTTCAAATAAATCTCTTCGGACTTCCTCATTCGCAGCTTCAGTTAATTGGATAGTCCGAACTGTCTTTCGGTTGAAGTTCCTCTGGCGAGGCATGAGTAAATCACTAAACTTAAATCCATTTAACTGCTCTATTTTTTGGAGTCCAATTAAGGTTAATTCGTTGTTAACAAATCTAGTTAGGGTAAGAATGCGTTGTGCACCGTATACGATCTCTAAACGTGGTTCATCATTTTCATCATGGCCGATATCAACAACGAATATAGAAGGTATTGGCAGCCCCCAAATTACCGATTCGATAAACTTTGATTGCCTTGCTTAATCCCAAACAAGTTCGCGTTGGTAGTCGGGAATAAACAACTTATTAGTATCATCGTTAATTCCTTCCATATATTTTTGAACAAGTATTTCGAGGGGATAGTCTCTCGTATCGTAATTAATTTGCTTCTGCTTGTCGCGAATTTCCATTTCAGCAGCATTTCTGTCTTGAAGCGTAATTTCTTCGAGTTTCGATCGCATATTTTTAAGTAACGAGAAAGTGTTGTGGATACGATAATTTTACCACAGCCCAAGGTTGATAAATTCCTGTTCGGAGAATTTTAGTCTTGAGGCCACCCCAGTGTAAATTCTGATTTGGCTGAGAGGGTACGGACGATCGCACTTATCAAAAAAAGTGCGATCGCCAATGTTTAATTAACTGAAACCGCCGCGAAAATTACCATTTATAACGCGCTGGTGACGGAATTGGAAGGGCGGCCCAAGGCCGATAAACGGTGACTGTCCCCACTGGAATCGAACACAACCTCGAACTTAACGTGGGGTATAGTTTGACGCAGAAACTGAAAATGCCCGTCTGCATCTGAACGACTGCGGAAGCGGGCAACAATTATCCATTGCTCAGAGGGTAACAAACGGGCGATCGCCCAACAACACAAGCGTTCTTTGTATGTCATCATAGAATTTGTCTCCATTGAATGTTGGAGCCAGAGCCAGCCCGGAACCTTGGACAGTAAGGGGCTGGCTTTTGACTGTTTACAGGTGGTATTATAACACACAATGACGTACAATAAGTTAAAACAACTTAAAATGAAATATTTTTATCGGTCTTAACTCAAAACAGCGTAAGATGGACTGTATTGAGATTTTTTGTAGTGCAACGAATGGCTTCACGGGGAAGAGTTACCGCATACCTACCAGAGGAAATTCAAAAAGCTCTGGAAGAATGGGCAGAAGAAGAAAGCAGATCCGTTAGCAGTTTGACAACTTACCTGCTGACGAAATCTGTTAGAGAGCGCCAAGAGCAGAAAAAGGACCAATCCCGGAGCGATCGCCCGAGTTGAAGACGGCGCCATACTGAAAGGGTTTGCAGTGTAAAATTTAAGACAATTGAAGTAAAACCGTGCCCACCTATGCCTTCACGAATGCGAGTTACAGTTACACTGCCAGAAGACGTTCATCAAGCCTTGTCCGAATGGGCCGAAGAAGAAGATAGAACCCTCGCAAACCTTCTCTCCCATGTCGCAGCTAAAGCAGTCAGAGATCGCCAAGAGCTCAAAAAAGATAAATCAGAAAACGATCGCCCTTAAGAACGATCGCCCGCAATCCCATCCGCGTCCACCCGCCTACATCTGCGGTCAAAAAAAGAACCACCGCCTCAAAAAAATAAGGTGGGCCGCAGCCCACCCTACTCAAATTATTTCGCAGTCACCAACTGTGCCGGCAGCCGCTTAAACGCCAACCTTTCATTCTCGATATCCACAAAAATGGTATCGCCGTCAGCAAAATCTCCCCGCAAAATACCCTTCGCCATTTGCGTTTCCAACTCGCGTTGAATTCCCCGCTTCAGAGGCCGCGCACCGTAAACCGGATCGTAACCAATTTCTGCTAAGAAGTCGATCGCAGATTCCGACAATTTCAGAGACATTTTGCGATCGGCTAACCGTTTTTCCAAGCGCTTAACTTGCAACAGCACAATCTGCCGCAGTTCCGTCTTACTCAAACCGTGGAAGATAATCATCTCATCAATCCGGTTCAAGAATTCCGGGCGGAAAGTTCCCCGCATCGCTTCCATCACCCGACTCCGCATTTGTTCGTTATCTCCCGCCACATCTAAGATGTATTGAGAGCCGACATTCGATGTCATAATAATCACAGAATTCTTAAAGTCTACCGTGTGACCTTGAGCATCGGTAACGCGGCCGTCATCCAGAATTTGCAGCATGATGTTGAAGACATCCGGGTGCGCTTTCTCGATTTCATCGAATAGAATCACTGAGTAAGGACGGCGGCGCACAGCCTCAGTTAATTGTCCGCCTTCATCGTAGCCAACGTATCCCGGAGGCGCACCAATTAACCGCGAAACCGCGTGTTTCTCCATGTATTCCGACATATCAATTCGCACGATCGCCTCTTCAGTATCGAACAGATAAGACGCTAAGGCTTTAGCTAACTCAGTTTTACCAACACCCGTGGGGCCGAGGAAGATAAAACTCGCAACCGGACGATTTGGGTCGGCTAAACCTGCGCGCGATCGCTGAATTGCATCTGCAACCGCAGTCACCGCTTCATCCTGTCCAATTACCCGCTTGTGCAGTTCATCTTCCAAGTGCAGAAGTTTCTGCATTTCCGATTCAACCAACTTGCTGATCGGAATTCCCGTCCACTTGGAAATAATCTCCGCAATGTCACCTTCTGTAACTTCTTCCCGCAGCAAAGTTTTACCTGTGGTTTGAGTTGCTGAAAGTTGAGATTCAGCTTCTTGCAGTTGTTTTTGTAATTCGGTTAACTTGCTATATTTCAACTCAGCAGCACGGTTCAGGTCATATTTTAATTCAGCTTGCTGAATTTCAATATTCACCTTATCAATCTGTTCTTTAATCTTTTGAATGTTGCCGATGACACCTTTTTCCGATTGCCACTGGGCATTCAAAGCGCTTTGCTGTTCCTTGAGGTTTGCTAAGTCTTTTTCCAGTCTTTCCAAACGTTCGATAGACGCAGCATTACTTTCTTTTTGCAGCGACAGTCTTTCCATTTCTAGCTGCAAAATCCTGCGGTCGATTTCGTCTAGTTCTTCCGGTTTGGAGGTAATTTCCATTTTGAGTTTAGCGGCTGCTTCGTCCACTAAGTCAATGGCTTTGTCTGGAAGGAAGCGATCGCTAATATATCGAGTAGACAAAGTAGCCGCCGCCACTAGGGCGCTGTCGGAAATTTTAACGCCGTGGTGAACTTCGTAGCGTTCTTTCAAGCCCCGCAAAATCGAGACAGTATCTTCAACGGTTGGTTGGTCAACATAAACTTGTTGAAAACGGCGTTCTAGTGCTGCATCTTTTTCGAGGTACTTGCGGTATTCGTCGAGAGTTGTAGCGCCGATACAGCGCAATTCTCCCCTCGCTAACATGGGTTTAAGTAAGTTACCGGCATCCATCGAGCCTTGAGTTGCGCCGGCACCGACAACGGTGTGAATTTCATCGATAAATAAGATGACTTTGCCGTTACTATCCATCACTTCTTTGAGTACCGCTTTCAAGCGTTCTTCAAATTCTCCCCGGAATTTTGCCCCGGCAATTAAAGCGCCCATATCTAGGCTAATTAATTGTCGGTCTTTGAGAGATTGGGGGACATCTCCGGTGATAATTCGCTGGGCGAGTCCTTCGGCGATCGCAGTTTTTCCGACTCCCGGTTCCCCAATTAGTACGGGGTTGTTTTTGGTGCGACGGCTCAAAATTTGAATCGTGCGGCGGATTTCGTCATCCCGTCCGATTACCGGATCGAGTTTGCCTTGACGCGCGGCTTCAGTCAAATCTCGGCCGTATTTTTCCAGCGCTTCGTATTTGCCTTCTGGATTTTGATCTGTCACTTTGTTGTTCCCCCGGACTTGGGCAATAATATCTTTGAGCTTGGCTTCATCTAGTTTAAATTCTTGTAGTAAATTTTTGCCAAAGCGATCGTCCTTAACGTAACCTAGTATCAAATGCTCGATCGAAATAAATTCATCGCCGTACTCTTTGCGATAAGTTTCGGCGCGATCGAGTAAAGTGTCGAGAGAACGACCGAGATAAACGTTGCCGCCGCTGCCAGTGATTCGGGGCTGACGACTGATAAACTCATCAGTGCGATCGCGCAATTTTGCTACAGAAACTCCAGCTTTGTTAAATAAGCTGCTAGCAAGTCCCGATTCTTGTTCCAGCAAAGCTTTCATCAAATGTTCGCTTTCTAGCTGCTGCTGCTGACCTGCTTTGACGATTTCGGGGGTGCGGGCGAGGGCTTCCCAGGCTTTTTCGGTAAATTGGTTTGGATTATTTGGTTGCATAAATTTTAATTCCCTGCATTAAAAATGATGATTGCTGTAGAGGCAATTGCTCGATCGCCCGTACAATTGTCATTGTAGGGAGTTGCGGAGGGGGGGCGGATCGGTGTTCCCCTATCTTGAGATAGGTATTTCCGTCCTGTGTAGCAGTCCCTCGCAAGGAAAAGCAAACTTTCGCGCCTAAAAGTTGGACTCTTGGATAAGACTGAGATGTTGCACCATTGTCAATAAGCTTTTTATGAACAGGCTTTTCGGCCTGTTCCACAAGAATAAAATTCACTTTTTGTGGAACAGGCCGAAAAGCCTGTTCTTGAGAATAGTGCAAGATGTGAGATAAGGCCAAATATCACATTAAAAATGCTTTTTAGTGCCACTTGAAAAAACGGCACATTCTTAAACAGTCTCCTGCTGCGGAAAATGCAGAAACACTCATGTAAATAGGAGAGAGGACTTGAGAACCGTCACAGTCCTATAGCGAAACCCGAAGCGTTATTGTTTTACTCATCAATAACAGCCGCTATAACTCTCACACATGGAAAAGATAGCTATGAAAATTTTACCTTTAATTTCGTTAGGTATTATAGCAAGTGCCGCGATCGCACTAGCCCCTGAAGCTTTGGCAAGTACCTGGCGTGCCGCACACCGGATGTCGGGTTTTTCCGCCGACAGCAATTACTACTTGTACCTAGAAAGTTCCAGAGATACAGGAGCGGGAATTCCCAAAGCAGAATTGCAAATTGTCCAAGTTGCTGCAAATTCCTGCATCAGAAATGGGTGTATCGAAACTAAATATGGCGAACCAGACTCCAATAAAAGCACTAAAATGGCAGAAGATGACTTGCTTAAAAAAACTTGGAATAGCAGGCAAACTTTGAAGTTAACTCCTCCTCACGCTGGAACTAAACTCAACATTATTTCTCGTACTCCCGGAGCTAATGGAAGCGAGACAGTCGCCGTCAGAGTCAATACAGCAAAGCCTTTACAAATTCGCCTAGAACAGCGGCAAAAAAATGCTTCTGCTGGCAGAGAAAGCGCCGCCATGCGTCTTGTAATTAATCATAACGGTCGGCAGCGTGTCCTCGGATCGCTAAACAATTTTCAAGATTGGGTGTTCTCTTATTCAATCCGAGAAGTTCGTTTGTCTCCGAACCGGCGCAATGTCGTTGTGCTGGTGGACAAGACAGAACGCACTTTTGAAGGAGTCTTGAAAACTACTGTTGTACAAGGCTTTCTTCTTTAGGCTTGCTATATTCCCAGGTTTTGACCTGGGAATTATCAAAAATTACGCAGAACCCCTATCTGTAAGGTGCACAACGCGCACCTACAGATAGAGCCTGTGCGTAAGTCCGGGTTGTTAATTATTCTTTATTGTGATAATTGATATATCAATACATTTTAAAATTTTCCTCTTCCTTCCTCCCTCTTTCTTTTTCCTGGAATATCTGCCTCCTGACTATTGATATCATGTCCGATGATTGAGCGCGATTAAATGCCGGGGCGGGTTTACAGATTTTCCCGTTTCTATTCAATATCTTGGCGAACCCGCCCCTACAGGAATTATGGTTAATTGACCGGACATGATATGACAAATGCTCAATCATTAATCCGTGTATCCGCGTCCAAATCCATATCTTGCCTGACAATCAAGCATCCAGGATACAAGCCCCCGGATTCATTCGTCCAGAAATAAAAAACCTGTATCCGAGAAACTTGCCCCCCGAATCGATCCGTAGGGTCAATGCTTCAATTCTTTAATCTAAAATCTAAAATCTAAAATCTAAAATCGATTGACTTCATGCCTGCATCACAACCCGTTCCGGGAGACTGACAATAAAAGTAGAACCTTTCCCGTCTTCGCTTTCAACGCTAATTTCGCCGCCGAGAATTTGACACAAACGCTGGCTAATTGTCAATCCCAAACCCGTCCCTCCGTATTTGCGGGTAGTCGAAGCATCAGCTTGGGTAAAAGGTTTAAATATCTGCTCTAATTGCTCGTTTGTCATGCCGATGCCGGTGTCGCTGACTCGAAACATTAAAACTTGAGAAGTGTAGCTTGAACCAGAGTGAATATCATTATTTTTATTTTGTTTGGTCGGTCTTGATTTTTCTATTTTCATTCTTTCGACGCCGATAGTAATGACGCCTTTTTCGGTAAACTTGGCAGCATTGCTGAGCAAATTAAGGAGAATTTGCCGCACTTTCGGTTGGTCGGCGTACATTGTACCGAGTTCGCCTTTGGTTTTCAGTGCTAAAGAATTGCCTTTTTTTTCTACTAGCGGTTGAGCCGTAGTCATCACTTCTTCAATCATGGTCGCCACGTCGAAGTTTTCCAAATAAAGGGTGACGTGACCGGCTTCTATTTTGGAAATGTCGAGGATGTCGCTAATCATATCCAGCAGGTGTTTGCCGGCGGTTTGAATTTTTTCTAAGTCTGGCAGAAAGTCTTCTGAACCCGAATCTTGAGCATCTTCTTGCAGCATTTCGCTGTAGTTAATGATGGCGTTGAGGGGGGTGCGTAGTTCGTGGCTCATGTTGGCGAGAAATGCACTTTTCGAGCGGTTGGCAGCTTCGGCTGCTACTTTTGCTTCGTGCAATTCTTCTGTGTATTCCGCTACTCTTTGGATTAGTTCGTTGAGGGAAATTGCTAGCATTCCCACTTCGTCGGAAGTAGTGACGGGTACTTGCAAGTCAAAGTTAGATTCTTCTGTCACTCGCTGAGCGATGAGGGTTGTGGCTTCTAAGGAGCGAGCGATCGCCCCGCTGGTGTATGCTGCTAGAATTGCTGCGATCGCACCTGATATCAAGAGAGAGCCTACGAGAATGAGAGTTCCGAGTTTTTCGGCATTTTCGTAGGTTCTCAATGCCTCGTCTGCTTTCTCGCGAAAGTTGACGGCCAGTTGGGCTGAATCCTCGGAAAACTGTTTGAGTTTCAAAGCAGTTTCGCCGGCCACAAAATTGTTCAAGTTCCGCCCGAAAGCCTGCTGCTGTTGCGGATTCAAAGCAGATAATTTGGCAGCAGCCAACAATTTTTGTACTTGTTGAAAGTATGATTCTACGGTTTTGCCGTTGGCTTGAGCGAACTGTTGAAGCTGTTGGTAGTCTTTGGCAACATCGGGATTCTTCGTCGGCGGTAGAGTTTGCAGTTGTTCGAGGATGCCGCTCATCTGAGCAACGCGAGTCAGGAATTCCGATCGTTCGCGATCGAAAATTTGCGGTTTGGCCGTCAGACTCGCGAGCTCTTGCTGCTGAATTCTGACTTCCTGCACCGTGTGATTGAGATTTGTTAAGATTTCCGCTTTGTCTCGGTCGATCGCTAGTTTTTCTCTAACTTGCTGTTTGTGATAGGATTCTACTCCCCGTCCCGCCACAGCACCCAAAACGGCAATACCAATGACCAATGCGTATCCGCAGCCGATTTTCTGCCTGATACCCAAGCGGCCCAACAGACTTTTCAACCCTATTTGAGGACGGTTCTGCAGTTGATTTTTCAAAGCTAAGGTTAAAGACATGGGCAATGTACTCGTCACCTTTGAGAGGCACCATCTATATTCTAATTGATGCCTGTCTGAGGGTAAATAAAGTTCTGGCTTCAAGCCAGCTTTCGGCAGTTATTGGGCCTTTGCAGGGTTCCACAGCTCGATCGGCTTGACAGTTTGGATGAGTTATGCGTAACAAATTATAGCAGAAGGAAGAAGAAAGAAGGAAGAAACAGTCAAAGGGAGGGTTTGAGTGATTAAGAACCTACTCACCGTCGGGCGTGGTTGCGAGATAAGTTGCGAGTTATAAGTTGCAAGTTATGAGTTAGATTTCTGATTAAAAACTCTACTCTCCTGGCAACCTACAACTCTATCCTTGTTCCCCTACTGGCAAAGTCGAAATTGTGCTATCTCAGCAGGAATTCTTGAAGCATTAGGTACGCTAGCACTTGCTGGAACGAAGATTCCCAGGCCGTAACTGCAACCCTCTGCCGTCGTGCATTCCCCAGGCTTAGCACTGATTTGATATTCGCCTTGGGATGGGGGAGTAAAAGAGATTGACGCCAGTTCGCCTGTTTTTTGACTCACAGCGACTTCCTGACCGCTTGCATCCTTGAGAGATAAGTTTAAATCCTGGCAATTTCCATCGCAAGTGGCAACAAAAACATACTCCACATTAGGATGCAGCGTGGCTCTAAAAGGAGATGAAACTTGCTTGCGAACTTGGCCCAGCAACGGCACAAATACTAATTTTTGACCGTTGCCTTTCCGCTGATCAAATTCAGTTTTCAAGCGACAAACAACCGTTTTTTGGTCGTCCGTCAGTCCTTGAGCAATAGCATTTCCTACGATTGTAGTACCGAGGAGCAGGGCCATGCCGGAAATAACCAGATGTTTGATATTCATTGATGTCCGGTAAAGTTAATTTTGGGTGATTGCAATAGACCGCTTTTGTCAGCAGTCTATTAGTTTATCTGGAGCCTATCACATTTGTTGGGGAATTGGGAATTGGGCATAGGGCATAGGGCATGGAGAATTGGGCGTGGGGCATGGGGCATGGAGAACTGGTAACAGTTAACAGTCAACTGTCAACCACCAATAACCAATAACCAATGACTAAATCATTTCTTGCGAAAATCCCACGCGGGAACAAATTTAGAATCTCCCCAAACGCCGCGGCGATTTTTCTTAGCTTCTGCTTCCGCTTGTTCCAGAATACTTGCACTCGGACAATTTTTCAAGTAAGGACGGTAAACCATTGCTAATCCTTCGCGGGTCAAAACTTCTTGGGCAAATGTGCCGTTTGGCAAGCGAACTTCGCTCACTTTGCGGCCGTAGCGGTCAGTATCGGTGACGGTCAAAACAACGCGGCCGCCCCCTTGATTGACAAGCTGCTGCATTCTTTGGTGCGCTAGATTTCCCCACTTAAATTGATTTTTTTTTGCTGCTGCTTTGCTATTTTTTTCAGCATTTGTGTGGGCGACTTCCGGTGCATCTATGCAGGCAAAACGCACTTTTATATCTTTCCCGGCGGCATCGCTGGCGACAAGGGTGTCGCCGTCGCTGACTCGCTTGACAGCATAGTTGTTGGGCGCTAACTTTTGTGGACACCCGAATAGTAGCAATAGCAGAGCAACTGCACTTAAGGTTTTTATTTTTGGGAAAATGGCGATTTTAAGTTGGCTCATATTTCTGTGTTTTATTTAGTTTCCATCCAATTTTGCCCAGCGTGGATGTCAACTATCAGCGGTACCATACCGGGCGCATTTTCCATTGCACTTGTATTTTTCGGCAGAGCATTTTCCATCGCACTTATAATTGTCGGAGCACTTTCCATCGCACTTCTAATTTTTGGTTGCAATTCTTCCCATTCATCGGGAGGGACTTCAAAGATTAATTCATCGTGAACTTGCAGCAGCAGCCGCGCCTGATAGTTTTGCAAAATTTTGTGTACCTCAATCATGGCAAGTTTAATGATATCAGCACTGGAACCTTGAATGGGAGCGTTGGCTGCGGCCCGCAAAGATTGGGCGTCATCTCTGCTGAGAGATTTAAGTCGATCGGAGTGAATGTCTTGGGGATTGCGGCCTATTAAGTCGCGGAGGCTTTCGCTCTCGAAGTTTAAGTAACGGCGGCGGCCTAAAATTGTGGTAACGTATCCGAGGGCGATCGCCTCTTTTTTTACTTTCTCCAAATATTCAAAAACTTTACTATAGCGAGCGTTAAATTTAGCAATAAACTCCTTGCCATCTTTGGAAGTCTTGCCCATCGAACGACCAAACTTAATCGCCCCCATACCGTAAACTACCCCAAAATTAATCGTTTTGCCAAACCTGCGCTCGTCGGGAGTTATTTCTTCCTTTTCAAACAAAAGTTGAGCCGTCACGGTATGCACATCTCGGTTATTTTGATAAGCTTCAATTAACACAGGTTCTTGACTCAAATGAGCCAAAATTCGCAGTTCAATTTGAGAATAGTCAGCCGACACCATCAGCCAACCTGCTTCCGGTAAAAAAGCCTTGCGAATTTGCCGCGAAAACTCGGTGCGGATGGGAATATTTTGTAAATTTGGATTGGAAGAAGAAAGCCTTCCCGTACCAGTTGCAGCTTGGTTGAAATCTGTATGCACTCGCCCGGTATCCGCACGCACTAACTGCGGCAAAGCATCGACATAAGTTGATTTCAACTTGGATAATGTTCGGTGTTCTAATAAATCGTCTACAATCGGGTGGTCTCCTTGCAATTTATCCAAAACAGCGGCGTCTGTAGAGTATCCAGTCTTAGTTTTGCGAGACTTTTTCTGAAACTCATCCGGGATTTTTTCTAACAAGATTTCGCTGAGTTGTTTCGGGGAACCTAAATTAAACTTTCTTCCCGCTGCTTGATAAGTCTTTTCTTCTATTTCTTTTAAGCTCTTTTCTAGCTGTACTGACAGTTCTTGCAGGTAAGCTGAATCAATGCGAATTCCGCAGTATTCCATTTCTGCTAAAACTGGTTCTAGGGGCTGTTCTACTTCCAGCAGCAACTTCTGCAAAGACTTATCTGGAAAGCTAGATTCATCAGCTTCCTTCAATTTGGCTTTAAGTGCCCCAACCAAGTGAAATGTAGTGTAAACATCCATGCCGCAGTAGTCGGCTACTTCTCGAATGCTGATGTCAGCAATTGTTTGGTTTTTCGATACTAATTTATTATAACTTTTGGGATTATTGCGTAAGTATTCCCTTAACGATTCGCTGACACTGTGATTGTCTTCTGACTCGACTAAGTATTTCTTTGACAATTCGCTGAGGCTGTGGCTATTTTCTGGATTGAGTACGTAACTGGCTAGCATGGTGTCGAAGACGACTCCTGCTAGTTTGATTCCCTGACAGCGCAGGATCGATCGATCGAATTTAGCATTTTGCAGCGCTTTGGGATAATTCTCGCTTTCCAAAATCGGGCGCAAAGCATTTAAAACTGTGGCTTTGTCCAAGTTTGTGCCCCTTTTGTGTCCGGTTGGGATATAAGCTACATCTTGTTCACCGGTTCCCCAACAGCAACCAATTCCGACTAATTCAGCGTCTCGCGGTTCGATGGCGGTGGTTTCGGTATCCCACGCCACGGGTGTAGTTTTGTCGGTGAAGGTTTGTAGCCGTTGGACTAATTCGTTTAACTGTTCGGTTGTTTGAATTATTCGGGGTTTAATTGGTAATTTTTTTGCTTCCTGAGCGGCTAGGGTATCAGCATAAGTCCAAAACCATAAGGCATTTTCTTCTGAAATTTCAGAAGTTGGAGGTGACTTATCTATTGTGCGGTGGGCATCTTGCCCGCCCTGTTCCAAGGGCTTTTCTACACCCTCCAATGGCTGTTCTAGGGTGTTTTCCGACGAGGCAGAGCCTCTGGATATGTGTTCCCGGGCAGAGCCTGGGAACGAGGATTCTTCGGGTTTTTCCTTCTCTTCAACGCCACCAAAACGCTTTTGAATTTGTTTTACTTTGCTTAAAAATGTTTTAAATTCCAACTTTTCCAGCATGGGAATCAATGCTGATTCGTCAAAACCTATAAGCTGGCAATCTTCTAAGTTGATTTCTAATGGCACGTCTTGGACAATTGTTGCCATGCGTTGAGAATGATAAGCAGCTTCTTTGCCTTCTTCTAGCTTTTTCTTAGTTGCTCCTTTAATCTCGTCGATGGCTGCATAAATGCCATCCAGGGAATTGTAAGCTGCCAGCAATTGCAGGGCGGTTTTGTCGCCGATGCCTTTGACTCCGGGAATGTTATCTGATTTGTCGCCGCACAAGGCTTTGTAATCTATTACTTGTTCGGGCAAAATACCGAGTTTTTCTTTGACTGCTTCCGGGCCGTATTCTTGGGATTTGCCTTTGCCCGATCGCCTGAGCTCATCCGTACTCAAATACAATACGCTGATTTGTTTTTCGGTTTCTACTAATTGAAACAAATCTCGATCGCCCGTGAGGATTTTGACCTGATAACCCGCCGCGCTGGCTTTGTTTGCCAAAGTTCCCAAAACATCGTCCGCCTCAAAGCCGGGAGCAGTTATTGCTGGTAAATTCAAATAGGTGAGGAGTTCTTGCAGGTTTTTGATATCGGGAATAAAATCTTCGGGAGTTTCCGCACGACCGGCTTTGTAAGTTTCGTCTGCTTCGTGGCGAAATGTGGGTGTGGCGAGGTCAAAGGCGATCGCCATGTACTGGGGGTCGTGGGCCGCCATGACTTCCAGCAGGGACTTGAGAAAGCCAAAACAGACGCTGGTGGGAATGCCTGTCGTAGTTCGCAAGCCTCCGTCTCGACTTTTGGCGAAGGCGAAGTAGGAGCGAAAGGCCAGGGAGTGGCCGTCAACTAAGATGAAGATGGGAGCTTGATTTGCCGACACAGACACAAATACCGATCGCACGAAAGGATTTTCTCATTGTACTCAGTTGTCCGCCTGCATTGATCGACCCTAGGGATGACCGACAGACTTGAGAACGCTTGACAAGCGAATTTCAAAGGTGGTACCCGCCACGTGATTGCTCCGTGGAATCAATCCAGAATCGAAAATCGAAAATCCTTGCGTCCCCCGCATTTATCTCGCGCAAGTCAATCTAAAATCTAAAATCTAAAATCTAAAATCGATTGACACTCGATCGGATCTCAGCTTACTGTGCAGCTTGGCTGAGAATAGTAGAAGATGTTAAGTACGATTCCCTAGGGGATAGCTTCGCTTCACGCGAATTTACCAACACCTGCCCCAAGCCTATGGCTGACATTAATCGATGCTACGAAATCCTCGAAATTGAGCCGGGAACTTCCCTAGAAGAAATTAAGCGCGCTTACAGGGATTTAGCGTTTGTGTGGCATCCCGATCGATTTGCCCACAACGATCGCCTGCAACAAAAAGCTCACCAAAGATTAACAGAAATTAATGAAGCTTACCAGGAGTTGGTGTTGTTTCTGAGTCAGCCTGAATCGAGGTCGATCGAACAACAGTTTCAGCAGCCACCACCGCCTGCGCCGGAAAAACCCCTGAGAAGGCGTTCTGCAAAATCAGCCGCCAGGCCTGGTCAAGAGCGCCGTCAAACCCGCCCAAAAGCCGCCTCCAAAAAATTTCTCACTCAAAAAAACTCTTCAAGAAAGAAACGATTTACCACTCACAGTCGCCCAGGGTGGCGGGGCACAAAGCAACCAGGGCGAAGCGTTGCGAGGAAAGCAGGGCGATCTCAAAACTATCGAAAGCTTACTTCGAGAAGGAAAACAGAATTTTCAACTCAATACTCAAAACCACGAATCCCGCCGAGGGAAGTGCGCCCATCTCAACAGTATTCAAGCTTCCCTTGGTGGCCGCTGGCAATCGCCGTGGTGAGTTACGCTTTGACCGGTTGGATTTTGACGAAATCAGCCGCCCCGCTGTGGATGTGGGCTTTAATCTGCGGTGCAGATTGGCTGTGGGCCGCGATTTTGCTGGCGGAGGGTTCGGCAACGCCTAGAGTGTGGCTGGCGGCGTTAGTTTTGGCTGGGGCGGTGGGGGGGTCGATCGCTGGTTTTCAGGCGGGAGGAATGGTAACAGGGGCTGCTTGGGCCGCAGTTGGGGCTGGTTTGGGGGCGATCGCCAGTTCCGAGGCCGAGTCGCGGGCTGTGGCTGTTGTCTTGGCTGTAGGGGGAGTGGTGGCAGTGGTGGGATTGATGGCGGGAACGGTTTCTGGGAATTGGGTTAAGGCGTTGGTGACTGCCGCGTGTTGGGCGATTGTCGGCTTGACGTGCGGGCTGGTGGCGGAAGTAGGTGTGCATTCTGGCGGCCCCGTCGGGCTCCGAGGTGCGATCGGGCTGGGGATTGGGGCGTGGGCGGGGGTTTTTGCTGGGGCGGGTTCGGGGGAGATCGTCGAAGCCTTGGCTATCGCCGGATCTAAGACTGTTTATGGGGCTTGGGCTGCGATCGGCATTATTGCTGGAGTTGTGGCGCGGATGGTAGCTGCTGAAAGGTTGATCCACAACGGCAACGGGCTTTATACGGTTATCCTGTTGGTGGCTACTTCCGGTTTTGGGCTGTGGCTGGGAAGCTGGTTGGGCGATCGTATCTTTTAAATCAGTTAACAGTCAACAGTTAACAGTCAACAGTTAACAGTTAACTGTCATGAGGATTGCAACCGGAATTGATGTAAATCCCAGCACTTATCGCTTTTCAGCAGCGCTTCAAACTCAGCGCTTGGCAAAGCTGGGCTGAAAAGATGGCCTTGAATTTCGTCGCATTCGTACTCGCACAAAAAATCAAGTTCTTGCTTATTTTCTACCCCCTCAGCCACCACCGTCATGTTCATGCAGTGTGCCATTTGAATAATCGCTATTGTGATCGCTGCATTTTGGCGATCGTCTGCAATATCGCGAATAAAACTCTTGTCAATTTTGATCGCATCAAATGGAAAGCGTTTTGGATAACTCAAAGAAGAATATCCCATTCCAAAATCATCAATTGCTATCCTAATCCCCTGCTCTTTCCACACCGTAAAAGCTTTAGCTGCTGCAATTTCGTCTTGCAAAACCAGACTTTCCGTCAGTTCTAATTCCAAACACTTGGGATCGAGATCGGTTTCTGTTAATATCTCCCTGACTCTTTCCGTGAAATTTTTGCGCTCGAATTGACGGGCTGACACGTTAACTGCGACTCGCAGGGGCGGTAAACCTGCTATTTGCCATGTTTTAGTTTGCCTGCAAGCAGTCTCTAATACCCATTCACCCAACGGCGCAATCAAGCCCATCTCTTCAGCCATTGGAATAAATTCCCCCGGAGAAACTCGCCCCCGTTCAGGATGATTCCAGCGCACCAAAGCTTCAGCACCAATGATTTTACCTGTTTTAATTGCTATTTTAGGCTGATAGTAAATTTCAAATTCTGAGCTTTTTAACGCATGGCGCAGGGAAGTTTCTTGAAGAATTGTATTGATGAAATAATTAGCATTTGTGGGATTATAAAAATGATAATTATTGCCGCCTTTCTGCTGAGATTCATACATTGCTATATAAGCATTTTTCAGCATTTCATCTCCGTCGGTGCCGTCTCCGGGATACAAGCAGATCCCGATACTAGCAGTGACATAGACTTCGCAATCTTTGACAATCATAGATTGGGATACAATATCTAAAATGTTTTGAGCAATTTTAGCCACATCCTGTTTTTCGGCCACTGGTTTAAGAATCAGCGCGAATTCTGCCGCTTCCAAACGAGCAACAATATTAATGTTTTCCATGCAGTTAGTTAGCCGCTGGGCGATGGTGCAAAGCACTGAGTCGCCGATATCGTGTCCCCAGGTAGTGTTAATGCGGTTGATTTTATCTAAGCTAAGCGTGATAACTGGAACGACTCCTGACAATTCTTTTTGACCCTCTAATACTCGACTTAACTTTTCTCGCAAAAATGAACGATTCGGCAGGTTTGTCAAGCTGTCATACTGATGTCGGTAGAGTGCCAGTTGAATAGTTGTATGCAAGTTTTTTTCTTCAAATGGCTTGACAATATAGCCAAACGGTTTTGTACTATTGACTCGTCGCAAAGTAGTTTCATCGGCATAGGCTGTCAGATAAACTACCGGGATTTGAAATCGCAAGCGAATTTCTTCCGCTGCTGTAATGCCGTCGATTTCTCCTTGGAGGTTAACATCCATTAAAACTAAATCCGGGCGCAACTTGGCGGCCGATTCAATCGCTTCTTCTCCCGAATATACCATCCCAGTTATTCTATATCCTAGAGATATCAAACTGTCGGAAATGTCTTCCGCAATGATGCTCTCGTCTTCAACTATCAGAATTTTTTTGTTGGACACTAAATTTTCTCCTTAGAGTGCAATTTGGGCTGATAAAAGGTTATTCTAAAAGTCGTGCCAGCAGTTTCCAACAGTTCTATTCCCCCCCGGATTTGCTTGACTAAAGACCCCACAAGTCGCAAACCCAATGTTCGGGCTGTGCGATAATCTAAGTCTTGAGGAAAACCAATTCCGTTGTCACTCACGGTTAGCACGCAAAATCTGTTATTATCTAAAGTGAAATCTATGTTAATTTTACCTTTAAGTTGTCCTTTAAAGGCATATTTGAGGGCGTTTGTCACAAGCTCGTTGATAATTAACCCGCAAGGAACTGCCGTATCAATATTGAGAGAACACGGCGCAATATTTGTTTGCAAGTTGACGCCTTCTGCATGATTTTCATAAGCTTGGAATAAATTGTGGGCGAGATTTTGGATGTATTCAGCAAAGTCAATGTTTGACAAGTCTTTGGATTGATACAATTGTTCGTGAACCAGGGCCATTGATCTGACTCGGTTTTGACTTTCTTTTAACATTTCACTAACGCGGCTGTCTTGAATGTAGCGAGACTGAAGTTTCAGCAGGCTAGAAATAACTTGGAGGTTGTTTTTGACGCGGTGGTGAATTTCTTGGAGAAGGACTTCTTTTTCGGCGAGGGAGGCTTTGATTTGATCCTCATCCCGTTTGCGGTCTGTAATGTCGCGTACTACAGCTTGGAGAAATTTTTGTCCGTTAATTTCCATTGCGTTTAACAGAACTTCGGCAGAAAATTCTGAACCGTCGAGTCGTTGGTGTACCCAGTCAAATCGACAGCTACCTATGAGCATTGCTATGTTCATTTTCTGTGCAGCTAAACTGGCTGAATCTTGTCCGTTAGGCTGAAATGGCGGGGAAAATTCCCTCGGATGCTTGCCGTAAAATTCTTGTTTGTTGCTACAGCCAAATATTTTTAAGGTGGCGGGGTTGCAGTCAAAAAACTCATGTTCGTCAAGCAACATTACTGCGTCGCTGGTGGCTTCATAAAGGCTGCGAAATTTGTGTTCTGATTCTTGCAACGAGCAGATCAATTGGTTTTTGAGAGCTTCCGCACGCTTGCGATCGGTAATGTCTATTCCTACAGAAACTGCTGCGGTTCCCTGATGATATTTCTGAGCTACTATCAAATAGTTGCGGACGAAACCGTTAATTTCTATTTCTATTTCTTGGCAGGTTTGCTGAGATGAACTGTTAAAAAAAATTCGGATCAGTTCTCCGAAAGTCGAGCCTTTGTCGAGAAAGTTGATTTCTTGACCGACAAAGCTTTCGGGAGACAGGTTGAATGAGGTTGCTAAGTGCTGGTTGACTCCGATATACCGCAAATCGGAACTGATCCAAGAAATCAGTCCGGGTACGGCATCCAAAACGGCGCGAAGTTGGTCTGTAGCTTCTTTGAGTGCTTCTTCCGATCGCTTGCGATCGCTAATATCTGTCGCCGTTCCGCACAACCCTAAAATAGCGCCGTTTTCAGCTTGGTTGACGATGCTGTTGACGCGCAGGTGGACGGGAGTACCGTCTTTGCGAAGGTGCACTGTTTCGTAAGGAGAATTAGCGCTTTGTGGCTGAATTTTGGTTCTCGCTAAAAGTTGGGCAAATATTTCTCTTGGTCTATTTTCTTGACCGGGAACTAAAAAATCGGTGAAGCGCCGTCCGATCATTTCTGGCGGTTCGTAACCGTAGATGCGTTTGGCGGCGGAATTGACAAAAGTCAAGAGGCCTTCAATATCGATCGACCAAATCAATTCTTGGGAGGTTTCTACGAGGTTGCGGTACTTTTTTTCGCTTTCGGCAAGTGCTGCATTGAAGACTGCCGTTTGCTGCTGAAGTCTGTCTTCTAATTCTTGATTTGCCGTTTTCAGACTGGCGATGGACTGCTCGCGCTCGGTAATTTCAGTAGAAACACCGACGGCGCCGACAACTTCGCCGTTTCCATCTCGCAGGGCTGCCGATCGAATTTCGTGAATACAATGCCCCTGTCGGGCATTCCAATTGCGATCGTTTCCTGCTAATACCTCGGCAATATTTTCTAAGATATCTGGCTGGCTGCTGTAAACTTCAAAAATCGATCGCCCGACAGTTGCACCTGGTTTGAGTCCCAAATTTTCTAATCCTTTCCCCGCTGCCAGAGTTAACTTGCCTTCTCTGTCTGTTGCCCACAGGAAAATTGGGGCACAACTGACAGCGGCGTGAAGGGTTTCGTTGGCAAGTTTTAGCCGATCGATTTCTGCGTGAAGCCGATCGCGCGTGCTGTTTAATTCTACCGTTAGTCGATCGGCTTTTTGCTGCCAACTGGCAGCCGTATCGCACATTTCTACGAGATTGCGGGAACGACAGATGGATTGGTTGCAGTGTGACATGGTTACTCTAGGGCGCACTGTATATTTAACCCCAGCCTATCTTTTAAGCATAAACTTTTTAAGTCAAATATTACAATTAGCAGGAATACTCATCCAACCAAGATGCGATATATTAAAGCTAGTTTAAAGGATTCAGAAAATGCTCCTTGCTCAGGCTTTCTGGCAACAGTTCACAAATTGATAATAAGCTGAATAATGCCTGTAACTCAGTATTCTTACGGTAACTATTTGTAGTATTGCAAAAATAAATTCCGCAATTCTCGGCTTGCACAATAACTGGGATTGTAAATTTATTATATTTGTTTGCGTAGATTCACGCACCGAGGAATCTGGAATCTGGAATTTAGAAATATAGCCAGCGCGCCCGACCGTTAGGACGCGCTTAGGATCGCGAATTAAATAACTTACAATTTTAATTGTTATTGTGGGATGGGCGGGACGCCCATCCCACAAACTTGTGGAAGTTATTTAATTCTCATTCCTTAATTGCACTTGTCCCATGCGTATCGCCTCTGCCTTCTTCCTTCTTCTTTCTGCCTTCTTCCTTTTTCCCTCTTCCCTCTTTCTTCCATGCGCTACATAATCCGTTGCCGAACTTCCTTCAATTAATTCCCCAAATTTTGACAGTTTTGTCGATACTGCCACTGATAATAGTTTCACCATCGCTGCTAAAAGTAAGACAAGTAACAGAGTTTTGATGTCCGCTGAGAGTATGAATATGTTCGCCGGTACTGGCATTCCAAAATTTGATATTACCATCGGCACTAGCACTGACAACAGTGAGTCCGTCGGGACTAAAGGCGATCGCATTTATCGAGTTAAAATGCCCGGCCAAAGTGATTGAAGTATCTGGATTCGATAGCTGCCGCAGTTGAATGTTTCTGTCCCAGCCGCCAGTAGCCAAAGTCTGCCCGTCTGGGCTGAAAGCCAGACAATTCGCGTAACCTTTAATTGTTTGAAAGCATTCTCTGCTGCGGAGGTTCCACAGTTTAATTGTACCGTCAGAACTGCTGCTAGCGAGAGTTTGTGCGATCGGGCTAAAAGCAAGACTAACAATTCCTGCTTTATGAGCTCCCCAAGTTAAAAGATTGCCAAAAGTACAGATTAACTTTCCCGTCTCTAAATTCCAAATTTTGATTGTAGTATCTGCCGAACCGCTGGCGATAACTTGACTGTCGGGACTGATGACAATTGCGCTAATTTCCGCTTCATGTCCGAGGGAAGTATGCCGCAATTCTCCTCCTTGCCAAATTTCAATCGCACGATGTTTCGGAGTATTTCTGCTTCTCACAAAAACTTCGCTTTCTTGGCAAAGGACAAAAGTTTCTTGAGCGCGGGGATACTTGTCAACAGTATAGAGTATTTCTCCTGTATCTACATCGCAAATTCTAATTATTTTGCCGTGCAAACTCGCCGTGCGATCACCTCCGGGACTAATCGCAACATTTGTCCCAGTTTTGACAGTGCGGATACAGTCAAAAAGCTTGTAAGGCACGAAGTCTTTTAAAGCTTGGCGGACTAGAGGTTCTGTCCTCGATCGCAAAATTAAATAAGCAACTCGCTGCACTTCTGCTGCGGGGTCAAGCAGCGCCTCAATTGCTAAATTTAAACCAGCGCCTCCGTATTTAGGAGCATCTTTAACAGCGGCAATCCGAGCCTCGATACTAGGACTGTTGAAGCGCTGCTTGACTCCGGCGATGCCTCCCAAAACAGCGGCGGCGATCGGGATTTGACTTTGACCGCCGAGGACGGCATCATATTCTCTGGGTTGGTTAGAATTGTCGGGCATCATACGATTTTAGATTTTAGATTTTGGATTTTAGATTTGAAGAATTGGAGGATTGAAGAAAGCGAACTCACGGATCAATCGGGGGAATTGTTGTCGGATATATCGTATTGTTTAGGTTGCTTACAATTATCGGCTATCATACGATTTTAGATTTTAGATTGAAGAATTGGAGGATTGAAAAAAGCGAACTCACGGATAAATCGGGGGAATTGTTATCGGATACTCTGTTGTGAATTTCTGCACAGATGAATCCGGGGGCTTGTAACCTGGCTGCTTTCGGTGACGCTCAAACCTCGTTTAAGATCGCAAGTTCTAACTTATTGACTGTTGCAGTTTATAGTATTATAATCAAATCAGCGTTTCACACAAAAATCCGAAAGTGATATGTCACACTTCACAACGATCAAGGTTCAGATCAAGAACGGCGAACTGCTGCATCAAGTGTTGGAAGAGTTGGGTTATCAAGTAGAGTCCAATGTGCAGGTACGGGGTTATCGGGGTGACAAAACTAATGCCGAGTACGTGATTCGGCAATCCAATGGTTACGATTTGGGTTTTCGCCGCAACGGAGAGGATTACGAATTGGTAGCGGATTTTTGGGGCGCTCGAATTAATCAGCAGGAATTTGTCAATTCAATCAGTCAAAAATACGCGCGCAAAAGTTTGATGGCGGCGGTGCAGTCAGAGGGTTTTCATGTTGAAGAAGAGGAAACTTTGGCAGATGGAACGCTGAGAGTTGTAGTGGGTAGATGGGTTTAAGACTCGCGCTTGATTAGCTCGTTTTTACCTACCAAGAGGAATCACCATGTGGCGATCGGCGATCGTACTAATTATCCTGGCGCTTGTAGTTGGCATTGTTGCCGCGATCGCCCTTGGAACATACCGCTGGCATCTGGGTACCAAGGAACTGCGAGCCACTCTGGAAGCTGCGCGATCGCCGATTAAACCTCTCACATTTGATGCGCGGGAAATCGCCGATTTACCCCAGCCCGTGCAGCGCTACTTTCGCGCGGTGATGAAGGATGGACAACCGCTAATTGCAGCAGCGCGGGTTTCCCACGAAGGCACGTTTAACATGAGCGAAACCGCAGAAAAATGGAGCGCCTTCACCTCAACTCAATTGGTAATTACTCAGCGCCCTGGCTTTGACTGGGAGGGGCGAATTGCCATGATGCCCGGTATCAATGCGTTTGTTCATGATGCCTACATTTCTGGCGAAGGCATCCTCCATGCAGCGCTGCTGGGCCTGGTGACTCTGGCGGATATCCGCGGCACTCCAGAAGCTGCACAAGGCGAACTGATGCGCTTTTTCGCGGAGGCGGCTTGGTATCCGACGAGACTGCTGCCGAGTCAGGGTGTTCGCTGGGAGGCGATCGACAATTCTTCGGCCAGAGCAACGCTACAGGATGGCGACACTACTGTTTCCCTGGATTTCCGCTTTGATGAAGCAGGGCTAATCGCCAGTATCCGCGCCGAGGCCCGCGCCCGTACAGTTAACGGCGGGCTGCTGTTTGCGCCCTGGCAAGGCCGTTTCTGGGACTACGAGTTGCGAGACGGTATGCGGATTCCGCTCTCCGGTGAGGTGGCGTGGCAACTGCCTGATGGCTCGCTATTGCCCTACTGGCGCGGCCGCATCACGAATATTGCCTATGAGTTTGCACGATGATTCTAGTTTGTGTTGTAGGGTGAGTCTGAGATTTTCTCCCCTATTTCATGGGAACAATCTGATAATATTTGGCAAGCGATTGGTTCGCCTCCAGCTTTTCGAGCGTTCAGTTTGGGATATGTCTGGAAACTCTATGAAGGTGAGGTTTACAAGCCGTTGACGGTATCGTCAGATTTTAAAAATAAGTTTAATGAATTGCTAGTTGTAGGATAAGTGAAAAGATGAGGCTGCGCTCGATACCAATCTCAGATCGATCTGAGATTGGTATCGAGCGCGAAATCCAGATTTTGCCGATCGCTGGTTTCGAGGACTGATGCGATATAATTAAAACAAACGAGTAAATCCATACTATGAGCATTACTCTGACGAAAACCCAAGAGATATTCATCCAAACTAAACTGCAAACTGGTAAATATGGTTCTGCCGAAGAAGTGCTGGAAGTTGCTTTGCGATTGTTAGATGAGTACGATCGCGCCGATGGCGAATGGATCGATTCTGTACGAGTTAAGATAGATGCTGCTGTTGCCATGTCCGAACATACTCCGCCGATTGATGGCGAAACCTTCGTCGCAGGGATTTTGGATCGTTTCCGGCAAGCGCGCGAGATTCAACAATGAAACGCTATCTCATAAACGTTTTGGCCAGCCAAGACCTCAACGAAATTGCTGATTATTTCACTACCAACAACATCGAAGCAGGTGAGCGCTTTTTTCAAGATTTTTCGCGTCGCTGCCAACAATTAGTTAACTTTCCTAATTTAGGGAGGACTTATATAGAAATAAGTCCCAACTTGCGAGGTCTGCGTTTGGATGGCTACATCATCTTCTACCAACTTTTAGATGATGGCATTGAGATTCTTCGTGTAGTTAGCGGTCGCCGAGATATAGCATCCCTATTTGATGAACAAGAACCGTGACATTGAGATCGTAAAGAGCGCAGACTTAATCCTCCAAGTCCACCTGTTTAACCTGCTCTAAAGGTAGATCTAGCGCTTCTGCAATTTGTTCGTCGCTCAAGCCAAACTGCCGTAATTTATCAATTGTTTCAATTTTAGTTTGATTTTTGCTTTCCTCCTGCAAGTCTGGAATTTCCGGCTGACTTATATCTGGCGTAGGAGTAGAGGAATTAGAACAGTTGTTAATGTAGCTAATATGGCTACTATTTTTAATAGTAGTATTATTACCAAGATTTATATTCTGATTTATCTGTCTTTCTATAACGGATTCAAGATTACTTTTTTTTACTTGTTCGCCAAACACTTCAGATAACATTTGCAAAAGCTCGTGACTAGCCTTTTTAACGTGCTGGGAGCTATAATCATGAGTTTCTGCCACGTCAGCATATCTTTGACGCTTCAGTATTCCCGAAATAATTTTTCGCTGCAAGTTATTTAGACGTTTACCTGTGTTGGTATAGACAGCTTCATCGACAAATTGCAATATCTGAGGACTGTCCATAGGTGGGATGGTGAGATAGGTATGGTTACTATACCAAACTTTTTCCAACTTTTTCCAACTTTTTGAGCTTCGCATCCGAATTTTAGGAAGTTCCAACTTTTTCCCACTTTTTTTACTTTACATTTTTTGTGCGATCGGTCTACTGTAGGAACAGTGTTTTAATATTCAATCTCAAAGTTTAACTCTGTAAGTCGCCCAAAAATCTGCTACTTCACCATTTTGTAGGATTTTGGTAGAGTCTGTGAGCAATATACATTTAGCGAGTAAACAGTATTGATGCAACCAAATTTTTTGACTGACTCACCTCTAAGCCAACAGCCATTATTTGAGTTAAAAAATGTTACATTTAGCTATGCTAACAGCCAGAATCAGCTTTTAGATAATGTTTCATTAAGCTTGTTTCCGGGTGAGAATATTGGTCTGATTGGAGAAAATGGCTGCGGTAAATCTACAATTATCAAACTATTGCTAGGATTATGCTTTCCTAACAACGGAACAGTAAATTTATTTGGAAGGAAAGTTTTATGGGGCAATAATTACCCCCAGCTAGGCTACATAGGTGATCCCTCTTATTACCCTGGAGAGTTAGGCTTGCCAACGGGAATTTTAGTTAAAGAGCTTGTGCAAATTTTTAAGTCTCTATGTCAGCAACAAAAGGAGCTAAAAGACTTATCTTACCTTGAAATTGAGCAACGGCTACAAATTCCTAGCTTTTATGAATCTGATGTTAGCAAGCTATCAAAAGGACAACGGATTAGACTGATGGCATTTTTAGCTTTGGCTAAGAAACCACAGTTACTAATTGCCGATGAAGCAACAGAAGGATTAGATAAAGAAGGAAAAAAAATTGTATTGTCAGAAGTTCAACGACTTGCCAATTGTCATCAAGCAGGGATTTTATGGATTTCCCACCGACGCGATGAAGTCGCTAGATTAACCGATAAAGTTTATGAGCTATTTCAAGGGAAATTACATGAACAAGAGCGTCAAGGTTTTGATTGTCAAATAGAGACTGATTCTATTAACTCCGAGGCTAAAAAATATTTTAATCTCTCCAAAGATGGGGCTTTTCAAGCTTTGGAAGACATCTTTACAGATTCCTCAATCCATAAATTCCAGATGACAGGGGTTCTCCAAAAGAGGGAAAGTTTATGATCGATTTAAACAAGGCATGGGTGATGGTTAAGCCAGAAATAATAAAATTGCTCAAGTCATATCATTTGCTAATTTTATTAGTAGGAGGAATAATTATTGCAACATTGCCTTTTAGTTGGGATGGAGAACAACTAACATTTTTTAATATCCCTTTAGAGGGATATCAGGGAGCTAGAGAAACAGTTTATATAAATTTTATCCATGAATTGTTTTCATGGGCTTGGATTTATATAGCCCTTGATGTACTTCTTCGGTTATTGCTACCTTTAGGGGATAGTTTTTCAGTAAGCCAGTTACTCTGGCTGCGGCTTACTCCTTGCTTTCCTTGGGAGATTGCTGCTGCTAGAGCAATCTGGGTAATTGCTTATGGAGTTTGGCTGGGTTTTTTAGGGCTAATTTGGGTGTTAGTAACTTCCTTCTATCATCATATTTACTCCGCCAATTTACTGTTAGATGTTTTGGGTTTATTTAGTTATATTATCTTCGCAGGAGGTATGATTGCATTCTTAGATTTTGACCTCGTATTTGACTATTTTTCAAAAAGGGTAATCGCCGTTGTTGCTTCATTTTTACCCTTTTTTCTATACTTGTTAAAAATAAGTATAGGTGGCTTATTCCATAGCCAATATATCAGATTTTTTCCTTACACGCATCCGTTTGCTCTGCTAAATTCAGAGAATTTATATCATTTTGGAATAGCAGGTATTTTAGGTTTGCTTTTCCTAGGCTTCCATATATTGAGTAAACTGAAATATAGTTCAGTTGAAATTTCGGACATTTTACCAAATGAGAGTACAAGGAGTTAATTATCATGCAATACAAAAAACAGAGAAAAACAAATTGGTGGGTTATCTTTTTATTTATCCCTCTGCTAGTTGGATGTAACCCTGTTACTACTGAACTGTTCTTCAAATTAGAGGTTTATTTAGGAGATGCTTTACTTAAAACAGTAGTTGGACCAACGATAGAAATTATTTTTGACAAAGCAATCTCTTATATATCACCTCATACCAAACCTGATCCTGACAATTCATTAAAAGGACGCTATACTGGTGAGCTTACCTTCAAAACAGAAGATCCAAATTGTAGAGATGTTCATATAGAAAAACAACCTGAAATGGTAAGGAAGTCAATTAACGATCAATGGCAGCCAGTACCAGAAGTTCAAAAGAGAATCAATCGTTTTCGTGAAAATCATTGTTAAAGCAGACAAAGCAATGATTATTTTTCTCCAATTCACCATAATTTAATCAAAGAGGAGACAATAAAAATGAAAAAGACGCTTTTTAAAATTCTGAGTGTAGGAGTTATAGTGTTGAGTGTCTTGTTCTTCGCATTTGGCTTGATGAAGTTAGCTCGCGCTCAAGAACCACCAAAAGCTCCAACTATAGTAAGTGGGATTCCTGGTGTTGAAGTCATAGTACCTTCGCCAATCAATACTAACCAAGCTCAATATATTATTGGTAGTTCTCTAGCAATGCTAGGGTTAGGAGTTGCAGGGTTTGTGGTTTCTTCAAGAATAACTGAAGTAAGTCACAATAATCAAAACAAGAAGAATAGAGAAACGACTCCTGACACTGTTACTGTTAATCTTAGCCCCGACGCCTCAGCAAAACCAGTGCAAGAAACTGCCAGACAGGAAAAAGATGTTCCTATAGTTGCTGTGGAAGGCAATCCTGGGACTGTTACCATAAATCTTAGCCCCGAAGACTCAGCAAAAATTTTTCAAAAAGCTGCCAACCAAGGAAAAGATATTTCTATTCTTCCTGATGTTTCTATTGTGACTGGGGAAGGCAATCTTGGTACTATTACTGTCAATCTTAGCCCCAAAGACTCAGCAAAAATTTTTCAAAAAGCGACAAACCAAGGAAAAGATATTTCTATTCTTGCTTATGAATTATTAGTCAAAATCTTGGACGGGGAAGCAGAAGACTAGGCTAAGTTTCTAAGAATCATTATTATAGCAAGTTTTAGGCGGTGTAGGTTTTTAGCGATCGCCCTTACCAGACAAAAGTGCGATCGCCCGCAACTACCAAATCGTTTCAACATTAGGAATATCATACCGCCGCGCGATCGCAACTAAGATGCGATCGCGCGGCAATTGCTCGATCGCCTGGATGATGCAACGATCGGTCAAACAACCGGACTCACTATTGAGGATGTGCGGAATTTGCGATCTGCTCGAAATTAGAGCCAAGTTATCCACCTGCTTTCAGCCACCCAAAAACCTGCTCCACTGTCAAATCTAATGTTAAAAAACTGGGCACGGGCAACCGATCTTGTCCCGTTAACTCAACTGGTTCTCGTCCGGGAATAAATGCTAAAATAAACCGTTCCTCTGGATCGATTAACCATCCGAGCTCAGTCCCGTATTTCAAACAGTGTAAAATATTACTAATCACCTTAGTTGCTTTCTGGTCAGGGGATAAAATTTCTACTGTCCAGTCGGGATGAATTTCAAAGGAATTCGGAACTTCGCCATCCGCTTCAAAAGTGATTCTATCCCAAGCAAATACTGTAGCATCAGGTACAATAGAACGCCCGCCAAAAGTACAGCGCAATTCGGGAAAAGCAAGAGCAATTCGTTCTGTTTCCGCAACTAGATTAACAGCGTTGCAAAACTTGAGTTGCAAACGAGAATGTTTGCCTTGAGGCATACTCTTTTGGTGAATGCGTCCGTTAATAAATTCACTCGCAGGTTGAGTTTCCGGTAGTTTGAGGAAAGCTTCGAGAGTGAGAGAAATGGGAAGTGCTGCTGTCATCGCTTTGAATTCGGTGTCATTGCCACTCTGCCATAATTTTATCATTAAGTCTATTCTATGTTTGTAGACCGATCGACCTCACCCTCACCCTCACCCTCCAAAATCTCACCCAAATAGCACTGCACAAACTCCCGCGCTGCATCTATATCGAGCAACTTTAACGCCACAACCATCTTCACAAGCGTGTTGACCGTTGGATCTATCAACTCATTAAACCAACGATAGACAACAGAACTTCGCACACCCATTGCGATCGCCAATTTGTTTTGGCTAATGCTATAGGTGTTGAGTACATCTGTCAGAACTCGACCAGCTTTCCCAAAAAACCCTACCTCAAAAACAACTTATAAGCCGGATTTTGACTCTCATCCCCATACTGATAGCCCAGCGTATCCAAAAAAGCCTGCCATTCCTGCATCTCATCGGGCGGCACCTGAATTCCCACCACAATTCGCCCGTAATCTGCGCCGTTATTTCGATAGTGAAAAACACTGATATTCCAGTTAGGACTCATCGAACCGACAAACTTCATCAACGCACCCGGACGTTCGGGAAATTCAAAGCGATAAAACAATTCATGATTGGCCAGCATCGAACGCCCGCCCACCATATGCCGCACGTGCAATTTCGTTAATTCATCATCAGTTAAATCCAAAGTCTTGAAGCCACAATCTTCAAAACTTGCGGCTATCTTCACCGCATCGGCACGGTTTTCAATTTGCACGCCGATAAAAATATGTGCTTCTTTTTCATCCGCAATTCGATAGCTAAATTCAGTTAAATTGCGTTTGCCCAGACATTCGCAAAACCTGCGGAGACTGCCAGCTTGTTCGGGAATTGTGACTGCAAAAATGGCTTCGCGGTGTTCGCCAAACTCGGCTCTTTCTGCTACAAAACGCAGGCGATCGAAATTCATGTTCGCGCCGCAAGCAACAGCAATTAATGTTTCTCCTGCGATTTGTTCGCGTTCGACGTAAGCTTTCGCACCTGCGATCGCCAAAGCGCCTGCAGGTTCTAAGATCGATCGCGTATCTTCAAAAACATCCTTAATCGCCGCGCAAACATCATCCGTATGCACCAAAATAATCTCATCCACATACTCCTGACACAACCGAAAAGTTTCCTCCCCCACTTCCCGCACAGCAACGCCGTCAGCAAATAAACCCACCTGCGACAAACGCACCCGTTTACCCGCTTTCAGCGATTGATTCATTGCATCGGAATCCACTGGTTCGACGCCAATAATCTTAATTTCCGGCCGCAACCGCTTGACATAAGCCCCAATTCCCGAAATCAATCCACCGCCCCCAATTGCCACAAAAATCGCGTGAATTGGTTTTTGATGTTGCCGCAGAATTTCCATGCCGATCGTACCCTGTCCAGCAATTACGTAGGGATCATCAAAAGGGTGAATAAAAGTCATACCTTTTTCGCCCTCTAATTGACGCGCAAAAGCGTAAGCATCATCGTAGGTATCCCCATGCAAGACTACCTCTCCACCACGGGCTATCACCGCATTTACCTTCACCTGCGGCGTCGTTACGGGCATGACTATGATCGCGCGAGTTCCTAGGTGGCGGGCGGCGAGGGCGACTCCTTGGGCGTGGTTGCCGGCGGAAGCTGCAATGACACCTTGTGCTAGCAAATCCGGCGACAGTTGCGCCATTTTGTTGTACGCACCTCGCAGTTTGAAGGAAAACACCGACTGCATATCCTCTCGCTTCAGCAAAAGTTTATTGTTGAGCCGTGCTGATAGATTGGGGGCTACTTCGAGGGGTGTTTCTTGAGCAACATCGTAGACGCGGGCGGTGAGGATTTGTACTAGGTAATCGCAAAGCATGGGGTTAGCAGGTTGGTTGATGCCGGATGGTGGGATAATTGTAGGGCACTTGTGTTAGTATTTTGCGGGGAATTGGCGATCGAATAGCTGCAAGCTTCACTAACGGGCGATTCCCTGCGGGATAGCTTCGCTTCACGGAAGTTATCAATGATAACTTTTCCGTTTGGGAAAATACTGAAAACGCGCGATCGAACTTATTTCGTCGAGTCAGCGGGGAAGTTGAGTCGCACTCAGGTGGAGTACGATTACAATAAAAGCAGCGTTAGATAGCAAAAGCGCGAAAATATATAAAACATACAATCAGGGTATGGAATTTGAATGGGACGAAATCAAAGCAGCTATCAATCTCAACAAACACGGTGTAAATTTTGAAGAAGCAAAGACAGTTTTCTACAATCCGCTTGCCGTAATTTTTGATGATGAAAAACATTCACAAAATGAGCGCCGTGAAATTATCATCGGTCACTCTCAAAACAATCAGTTGCTGCTAGTCAGCTATACTGAACGTGCAAATACAATCCGTATCATTAGTGCCCGTATAGCCACTAGAAAGGAGCGTGAAGACTATGAAGAAAACGCCTTTTAATGAATCTTCAAACTCGGAAGATGACCTTTTGTCAGAGTACCGCTTCGACTACAAAAAAGCCAAACCCAACCGTTTTGCAAATCGTAGTGGAAAGCAACAAATGACAGTCGTTGTTTTGGATGAGGATATTGCCCGGATTTTCTCAACACCAGAGGCAGTCAACAAGGTGCTTCGGGCACTGATTGAAGCGATGCCTCAAGCAAGTAGTGGGGATACAGTTTAAAGTCCTAAAATACGGTAATGTTTGGGAACTGCACCCGCTGGTAGTGAGAACAGAATTTCGGGGACAAGGAATTGGTCGATCGCTCGTAGCTGATTTAGCAACAGAAGCTAAAAACCGGGGAGGGATCGTGCTGTGGGTAGGTACAGACGACGAAGACAATCAAACAACTCTTTCAGGCATCGATCTTTATCCTAACGTTTGGGAACACATCGCCAAAATTAGAAATTTGCGCGGTCATCCCTACGAATTTTATCAAAAAATGGGTTTTGCGATCGTGGGAGTGATGCCCGACGCCAACGGAATTGGCAAGCCAGATATTTTCATGGCAAAGCGGTTGTAAAGTTTAATGTTGGTTCTAAATTTACTGACAGGTGGCTTGCCAATTCAACACTTAGCAAAATTAGTTGTTGAAAGTTTTCCAGAAAATCGGTCTAATCGGGACGTGCGAACCCCGTTCGAGGGTCGCTAATAAACAAACCCAGAACTAACGAATCCATCACCGTATCCCAGACAGGAGTCAAACGTTCAGCATCGTCAACCCAGTAATCAAAAGTAATCAAACACTGAACATTAGAACCCAACCCAATACAGATTCGCGAATAAGCTTCCCGCTGTTCTGGAGGGTCGATAAACTTAAATTCCGTCCAAACAACGCGGGCAGTTTGCCGCTTCAATTGGATAATTTCCCCAAAAGCGATCGGATTTCGCGTCTCATCTTCAACCACCTTCTGTAATAGCGGCACCAGCGGAAAATCTGCCCAGTTACCAGGTGGTAGCAAATTAAACGAAACCTCCAAACGACAATCATCATCCGGCGGCTTTTTATCCGTAAATCGGAACGACTTAGTATCCGGTTCAAAATGCCAATCTTCCGGCACATCAAAGCGGACTGCACCTCTTCCTGCTACAAAAATTCGAGTTCCAGGCTTTGACTTCCAATTGTGGTCTTCTTTGAGTTCTAGGGTTTCCTTGAGCCATTCTTGCTTTTTGCGCTTAGACATAAACAGAACACCAAATTACTGCTAATGTGTAGTTTTAGACCTTGCAAACACATTTTAACTCTATTTTGCTCGCCGTTTGCTCAAATATAACAATCATTACAAAAATTATGAATCCCTCTCTTCTCTATTCCTCTGTGTTCTCTGCGCCTCTGCGGTAAAAAAGAATTCCTTTCACAATTGGCTAACTTTTATTTTTCACTCTTCGGAATCACATACCTAATTCCCCCTTTATTCCCAGCCGCATCGCCCTTGTAACGCGGGATAACATGAATAGCAGCGTGACTGCGACTTTGACCAGCCTGTTTATTAATATTGATTCCCACATTAAAACCGTCTGGCTGAAACTCTTTACTTAACATCTCTTGTACCTTGTTAGCCATAAACCAGCAAGCCGATTGCTCTCGAAACGGCAGTTCAAAATAATTGGCGACATGACGTTTTGGGATGATTAAAACATGACCTTTGCTGGCTGGATAACCGTCAAACATCGCATAAGCTGTTGCTGATTCAGTTAGCAAAATTAGGTTTTTGTAAGGATTGCAAAATATGCAGTTATTAGTAGAATTTCTTTGGTGATTGTAATGCACGTATTTGTAAATTTCGCAATACTCATCTAGGTGAACTGGCTTAAATGGAAGTTTGACAATGCACTGATATGTAGGTTTTTTGTGAACATAATGTTCTCGAAAGCCTTCTTTTTTGATATCCCTTCTCACCGCAAAATACGCATTCCCTCCCGGTTTCAACAGGTGCGACACTTCCATCAGGACATTAGCTTGTTCTTCAGGAAACAAAACATTCAAAACATAAAAGCAAATGATTGTGTCGAATTTATCTTTGGGTAATTCCGGGAAATAATAAGGGTCATAACCCGCAATATCTAAGCCTTTTTGCTGCAACAATCTCACATCGCTGCCGAAGCCGCACCCAAAATCTAAGATTTTCCCTTGCAGCAAGTTTTTATCTAATAAAAATCTGGCTGGAAATGACAGATAAATTCTTTCGATTGCCGTCAGGTGGCTGAATTTATTTTGTTGCTTTTTCATGGCGGCATAAATTTGATTTTAATCGATATTTTTCAGTCCGCGCACCATCCGGACGAGAGTTTGTGTAGTACCGATTTCAAGATCCGAATGTTATCTAAAATTTTATCATTATTGCAGTTTGGCGATCGCCCCTTTTTCCACCAACACCTTACCAGTCACCAAATCCCGCACCGTCGCCAACAAAACCCGCCTCTCATCCACCTCAAAACTCACCGAAACCCTGTCAATTCCCAATACCCCAGGCGGATCCAAATGCGCCACACAAACCTGCTGGTGGTGGCTTTCCAGAGAGCGAAAATCCGTCTGTTTGTTGAGCCAACTGCTCGTCATTTGCCCTTTTTCGTTAAAAATAACCTCCGCTTGCGATACCTCCGCAACTTCGCCAATATCTAACCGAATTTCCCTTTGTCCTTCAATAGCCACTTGCAGCGTCAACTCTTCATAACTTTGACAGGGATACTTCATTTCCTTGCTAAATATCGGCGAATAAGCATAAGCTTTAGCATAAGGTTCCCAGAGGCGAATTGCATAGCTGTGGCGCAAATAATCGTCAACACTCGCTAATTGTGTCAAGGCTAAAGCACCGTGCGCCACAGCTTCAAAAGGCTTGTCTCTTTGGACTTTTTGCCGCCCAAAATACGAAACCACTAAATTAGATACAGCCGGGATTAAAGAAGTTCCTCCTACCAGCAAAACCTGTTCGATATCTGCTTTGCCGATACCTTTTCCCAGTGCAATACTCAGCACTTCATCTAAAGCTTCCCGCAACTGTTCTAACAACTGCCTAGATTCCAGAATTTCCTCAAGCTTGTCTCGGTTTAGCTGCAAGTCGTAAGACATAAAATTTTCATCGTCAAACCAGCTTTCCTTCGCCTCATTAACTTGAGAAACTTGAATTTTTAATTTTTCCGCTATTTCTAATAAATTTTGCCAGCCAACGGGGCCGACTTCTGCCCGCGACGAACCAATTTGCCGCAAATAATCTTCGACAATCCAGATGTCAATATCTTCGCCGCCGACATAAGCATCGGATTTTGCCAATACTTCGGCACGTACCCCCCCCAGCCCCCCCTTGGTAAGGGGGGGAGCAAGATT